>JACQEG010000038.1 GCA_016200665.1 Chloroflexota bacterium
AGCGCGGCCAGGGAGGCGTCAAGGTCACCGCGGGCCGCCGCGAGGAGCCCGCGGCTTCTCGCCCCGATCGCGAGCGTCCACGGCGTGGGCGCGACACGTGCGGCCTGCTCGAGCCACCCGACCATCCGTTCGGCTCGATCGAGGTCGCCAAGCGCGAGGGCGGCTTCGACCCGATCGCCATCGAGCTTGAAGCGCCCCGGGTGACGGGTGCCGCTGGCTTCGGCGGCGGCTGCTGCCGCGGTGAGCTGGGCATCGGCCTCGCGAACGTCGCCGGTGGAGAGCGCAACGAAGCCGAGGATCTGGCGGTGGTAGACCTCGAGGGCCAGGTCGCCGCTGGCCAGCGCCAGGCCCAGGCCTTCGGTGGCGAGGTGTCGGGCCTCGTCGGTTCGGCCGTCGTGAGCAGCGACGAGCGCCACGCCTCGCAGTCGCCAGGACGGGAACACGTCGGCGCCCTCACGGGCGTAGCCCTCCACGGCGGCCTCCGCGCTGGCCCGGGCCGCGGGCCAGTCGCCGCGGAAGACCTGGAGGCCCGACAGCGACACGAGATTGAACGGGTCGTCGCCGCCGGGGCCGGACTTCGCCCGAATGAGGCGCTCCGTCATCGCGATGGCGCGGTCGACCTCGTCGAGCTGGCGGGCGAGGCCATACGCGATGCCATCGGCGCCGTCGTGCTCCCACGAGCGGCCGGCGGCGCTGATGAGCGCGGTTCCCCGCTCGATCTCGTCGCCCCGCAGCCCGCGAACGAGGCCGAGCTCCGAGCTCGCGTGGAGGAGCAGGACGTTCGCGAGGAGATCCGGGTCGACGTCACGACCGGCGGCCTCGGCGGCCTCCAGGAGCCGGAGCGCCTCCGCGACCAGCCCGTTACCCCGCTCGAGATCGAGCTGCATGACGAGGAAGGCCGCGCGCCCGAGGACCCTCGCCCGGAGGATCGGATCCTCGCCAGCCTCGGCGATGGCCTGCTGGCCGAGGCGCACCGCGTCGGGCGTCTGCCCGTGGTAGTACCGAACGAGAGCGCGGAGGCTGAGGGCCTCGGCTCGCACCGGACCTGCCGGCGCGGTCGCGATGGCCGCGCCGAGGATCCGGTCGGCCTGGACGATCTCGGAGATGTCGATGAACAGCGTCTCGGCCGCGAGCACCTCCCGGCGGGTCGCGTCATCCGGCCGGTCGACGGGGGTGAGGTTGGCGGCTCGTTCGTAGAGCGAGGCGGCATCCAGCGTTGCGCCGCGAGCACGCGCCTGGGTGGCGGCCGCCTCGAGTGCCGCCGCGACGTGCTCGTGGCGGCCCTCCGTCGCCCCGGCGAGGTGTCGCGCCCGGGCATCGTCCGACGTCGCGGTGCGCGCAAGAGCCGCGTGGGCGAGGCGCACCGCCGCCGGCTTCGCGCTCGCGATGGCAGCCTGGGCGAGCAGCGGATGGACGAAGCGGATCGCGCCGCGGTCCAGGGTGACGATCCCGGCTGTCGCCGCGGCATCGAGAGCGGCCGGAGCGCTCGGGTCGGCGCGACGGAGCGCATCGAGCGTCGGCTCGGCGGCAACGGCGGCGAGGAGCAGCGCCGCGCCCGTAGCCGTCGGCAGCTGTTCGATCCGCGCCTCGACGAGGCCACCCAGTGTGTCCGGGATCGGCAACGGCTCGCCTGGGGTCACGGTGGCGTCGGCGGTGCCGCCGAGGGCTCGCGCGATCTCCAGTGCGTAGAAGGGGTTGCCGCCCGATACCTCCTCGATCCGGACCAGCACGAGTCGCGGAAATGACCGGCCGAGCCGCGCCTGGAACAGCCGGTGGAGCCCGGCGAGCGGCAACGGTCCGAGGTGCATGCGATCGCGTCGCTCCGCGGCGACGCCGGCGACGATCTCGAGCGCGGCCGGCTGCGCGGTCCCGCGGACGGCAAGGAGGACGCCAACCGGCCGGTCCGCCAGGCGACGCACGGCGTAGGCGAGCACCGCCGCGGACGTCTCGTCGAGCCATTGGGCGTCGTCCACCGCCATGACGAGCGGCGTCGCCAGGACGAGGCGGCCGAGGAGGGTCGCGGTGGCCACCGACAGCGTGCGCTGGTCCGGCAGCGGGCCCGCCGCCTCTGCGCGGAGGAGCGCAACCTCGAGGGAGTGGCGCTGCACGGCCGGCAGGCCGGCCAGCTCGTCGGCACTCACATCAGCGAGCAGGTCCGTCAGGCCACCGAGCGTCAGCGTCCGCTCCGACTCGGCGGGCGCTGCCCGGAGGACTCGGGTACCAGCAGCTCGCGCCCGGTCGAGCGCCACTCGCCAGACCGACGTCTTGCCGATCCCCGCGTCGCCCTCGATGAGGAGGCTTGCGAGCCCGTCCGGGACGCGCGCCAGGAGCTGCTCGACCGCGTCCAGCTCCGCCGTCCGGCCGATGACCCCGATCGTGGTGCCAACCCCGCCCACGGGCTAACTCTAGGGCGATTCTCTCGCTGCCCAGGACGCCGCGCCGGCTGGCGCTTGCGTCAGGCGACGGGCACCTTCTCCCGGAGCTCGCGGGCGATGACCCGCGCCCAGGCGTCGATGACGTCCCACTCGCGGAAGTCACCCGCGGGCAGGAGGCCTTTCGAGGCGGGCATCAGGCGGACGAGGCGCTCCGCCATCGCCTTCGGTGGGTCGGCCGGGTTGTAGGCCCCGAAGAAGACCCGGTTCTCGCGGGCATGGACGAGCTCCATGAGCTCGATGACCTTCTTCCGTCCGCCGCTGCCAGGGCCATCGACGGGGCCCAGGGCGGCTTCCTCGGCGGACAGCCCCTCGGTCTTGGCGGTCGAGCCGGTGAGCGGGCCGCTGCTGAACAGCCAGACCGGGCGGGTCGCCAGCGTCTCCGCGTAGCGGGCGATGAACTCCGTGCCCTCCTTGAGCCAGCTGCCCATGTAGACGCCACTGCCGATGACGTAGGCATCGGCGACGGCGACGTCCCTGGCCGTCTCGACCGAGGTGGCACGGGCCTCGACGCCGGCTTCGGCCAGGGTGGCCGCGATGCGCTCGGCGATTCCCCGCGTCCCGCCGTGGCGACTGGCGTAGACGACGAGCACGTTCGTCATGTCGACCCTCCTTCGGTGTCCCGATCAGGAGACGGCGAACGATGCCGCGCGGACAGGGCCGGAGGCCACCAACCTCCGGTCGAGACGGCATCGATCTGCGCCTGCGCCAACCGCTGGCTACCCGGCGGCGGCGCTCCCCTCCCCGGGCGCAATCGCGCCGGCATGCTCGATCCTGGCGAACTCGCGCCACAGGACGGTCACGAGCAGCGCCGACCCGGCGAACGCGAACCAGAACGGGGCGGTGATCCCGAACGCGCTGGCGAGCGCCCCACCGATCGGGGTGCCGATGACGATCCCGCCGATGATCGCCACGCGGTAGACGCCACCCACCCGGCCCAGGAGCTCGTTGGGGACGGCTCGCTGCCGGACGACCGTCGAGGTCGTGCCCCAGACGTAGGCGTGGGCCCCGAAGACGACGAGCGTCCCGAGCGCGACGATCGGCGAGGTGGTCAGGGCCAGGACGAGGTGCGTCACCGTCTCGATGCAGAGGCCGACCCGCATGATGTCGGCCAGGGCGAAGCGCCGCTCGAGGGCGCCGTATGACGTGATGCCGATCGCTCCCCCGACGGCGATCGCGGTGGTCAGCAGCCCGAACCCGACTTCGTTCATCCCGAGCCGGTCACCCGCGTACAGGACCAGCACGCCCCACGCCGCGCCGTACGTGACGTTGAACGCCAGGATCGTGAGGGACAACGTTCGCATCGGCGGGTGACCCATCAGCCAGCGGATGCCCTCGACGAGGTCCGCCCCGATGCCGCGGCTCTCCTCCGTCGTTCGCTGCGGCCGGGTGCTGCCGACGATTCGCGAGATGAGGACCGCGCCGAGCGCGAAGCCGGCCGCGTTCGCGGCAAACGGGATGGCCGGCCCGATCACGAACAGGAACGCGCCGACCGGTGGGAGGAGCAGGTCGTTGGTCAGCAGGAAGCCACCCATCATCCGGGCGTTCGCGATCCCGAGATCGGCACGCGGCACCAGGCTGGGGATGAGCGTGCTGCTCGCCGAATCGGCGAAGACCTCGGCCGTCCCGAGCAGGAACAACGCCGCCAGGACGGCCGCGATGCTCACGCTGCCGGCCACGATCGTGAAGACGAGGACCGTCAGGACGACCGCGCGGCCGAGGTTGACGAACACGACCATCCGCTTGCGATCGACGCGGTCCGCGATCGCACCGCCGATCAGGCCGAACAGGACGAACGGCAGGCGCTCGCTGAGCAGCGCCAGCGACACGAGGAACGGATCCCGTGTCTGGGCGGCGACGAGCAGGGGTCCGGCCGCAAGCGCGATCCCGTCGCCGACGCTGTTGGCCATCGAGGCCGCGAACAGCCAGCGGAAGTCACGCCCGAGGCGTGGCGGCGCGAGGACGTCCAGAGCGCGGCTGATCAGGCGGGGCACCCGGCGGAGGATAGCGACGCGGGGCCGCCCCGGGAGCATGACGTTCAGAGGCGAAGGCCGGCGTCCAGCTGGTGCATGAGCTCGTCGACGCGACCTCGGCCCGGCCCGCGAGCGGGCCATCGCGTCGCGATGTCGCGTACGGCCTGCGAGGCATGCTCGATGGCCCACCGGATCTCCGGGTCCGCGGCCGCGGGATCGCCCGCCGCCGCGAGCTCGCGGGCACGAGCCGCATACGCCGCCGGTCCGAGGACGTGCTTCGCCTGGTCGAGCGTCGCCAGCGCGTGCGTGTAGGCCGTCGACGCCGCGATTCCCGCCGCGCGAGCGGCGGCCGAAGCGGCCGGGTCGCCGACCTCGCGCGCGGCCGCCAGCGCAGCGAGGGCAAGGGTGCGCAGGCGCTGACTGCGCCGCTCCCCGTGCGTGAAGGCCCGGATGCCCTCCAGCGCCTCGCGCGGTCGAGGATCCGCTGGAGCCTTCGCCTCGAACAGTGGCAGCACCCGCTCGGCGCAATCGGCCGCCCAGCCCCCGATCAGGCGGCGGTCGTCATCGGTAAGCGTCATCGCCACGCCGGAGCCGATCGCGGGCGGATCGTGCGGCGACATTCGGTAGGCTCCTGTCATCGGTGACACCGGACGGAGGGACGACATGGCACGACCGGAATCATCACCGCAACCCGAACCCGCCGTCGACCGCTACGACAACGGCGCGCTCCGCTTCCGCGGCGCGAACATCGAGGGCGAGATGCACGGCGACTGGGAGTTCTTCCGGCGCGACGGAAGCCTCATGCGTGCGGGACGGTTCGAGCACGGGCGCCAGGTCGGCGTCTGGCGGACGTTCGACCGCGAAGGCCGGGTGGTCAAGGAGACCGACTTCTCCGCCTAGGCCCGGCGCCGGTGGCAGCCGGTGGCAGCCGGAGTGAGGCACGGAGCCTGGCGGCCGGTGTTCTTCTCAGATTGTCGTGAGCGGGCAGTTAGAGGCCGGCGGCCGGACCTGGCGGGTGGCCGCGACGCGCGCCCACGCTCGCTTCGGGGCAGCTCTTCGCGATGCGGGCGATGGCGAGGCCCGCTGGGCTCGGACATCTGCTCTAACTGCCCAGTGGCGCACAGCTGAGAAGAAGCTCGCCGGACGGGCCGGGCGGCGGAGGCGCGTCGGGCGGCGGAGGCGCGTCGGGCGGCGGAGGCGGCCGGGATGCGCCGGGCGGCCGGGATGCGCCGGGCGGCCGGGACGCGCCAAGGCGGCCGGGATGCGCCGGGCAGCGCGGGCGTGCGGGCCCTCCCGCCAGCCGGCGGTCGGCGGTGGGGCTATCCCCCATCCCGATTCGCCCGGTGCCCGGCTGGTTGGGAGGCCGCCGCGGCGCGACCGTGGTGGCACGCACGAATGGACCGACCGGATGGACCGGACGCGTTCGGGCAAACGGCGCCACGACGCGCATGAGATCGTGGCGCGGGAGGAAACGGGATCCCGATGCGGATCAATCGCGCTCTGCTCTATTCCGGCACGTTCCTGGTCGCGATCGGCGCCGTCCTCGTCGTCGTCGACCAGGGCGTGCTCGCGACGTCGACGGTCAGCGACGCCCTTCGGTACTGGCCGCTCGCCGTCCTGGCGATCGGCGCCGGACTCGTGTTCCGGCACACCCAGGTCAGCCTGGCGAGCGGCCTGATCGCCGCCGCCATGCCCGGCCTGCTGCTCGGCGGGGCGTTCGCCGTCGCGCCCCGGATCTCCGGTGACTGCGGCCTCCAGGGCCAGCCGGCCGCGGAGATGAGCCGCGGCGGCGAGCTCGGGCAGTTCAGCGCTCCGGGCTCCGTGTCGCTGACCCTCGACTGCGGCTCCCTCAACGTCGGGACGGCGGATGGCACCGCCTGGCATCTGAACTCGACGGGCGGTCGCGACCCGCTCCTGTCGCTGGTCGAGGGCAACCTGGCCGTCGAATCGGCGAACGGCCGAGGCTTCGATGCCCTGCGGGACGGCCGGTCCACGTGGGACCTGACGCTCCCGAGAACCGACATCGCCGAGCTGGCACTCGTCCTGAACCTCGGCCACGCCCAGCTCAACCTCTTCGAGGCCAACGTCGCGCGCCTGGCCCTGACGACCAATGCCGGCGACGTCCACGTCGACGCGACGGGCTCGCGACTCGGCGAGGTGACGGCCAAGGTCAACCTCGGCGTCCTGTCGATCGACCTGCCGGCCTTTGCGGACGTGCATGGCTCGTTCGAGGTCAACGCCGGCGGGATCAAGGTCTGTACGCCGACCGAGCTCGGCGTGCGGGTCGTGACCCGGGACGTCGCCACCCAGGTCACCGTCCAGGGCCTCAAGCAGGCCGGCTCGATCTGGGAGTCCGCCAACTACACGTCGGCCGAGCACCGCGCCGACCTCGACATCACCGGCAGCTTCGGAGCTGTCGACATCAATCCGATCGGAGGATGCAAGTGAACCGCCGTCTCTATCGTTGCCGTCACGATCGCCGGATCGCCGGCGTGGCCTCGGGCGTCGCCGAGTACTTCGACCTCGACCCGTCGATGGTCCGAGTCCTGTGGCTCGTCTCGATCTTCTTCGGTGCCATCACGCTGGTGCTGTACATCGGGATGTGGATCATCGTGCCGCTCGAGCCGCTCACCGAGGCGGAGATCGCCACGGACACGAGCGCGGCGGGCGGCGGGCCGGCCGGGCTGGCCGGCCATCACCACCGGACGAGCGGTGAGAGCCGCTGGTCGCTCTGGATCGGGCTCGTGCTGCTGCTGTGCGGCGCGCTGGCCCTGGTCGACGTCGTCGTTCCCGGCTGGACCGCCTCGCGCTACTTCTGGCCGCTGTTCCTCGTCGGCGCCGGCGGGATCCTCGTCACCCTCGCCATCCGACGGCAGCCGGCCCAGCCGCTGCCGCCGACCCTGCCGCCGGCCCCGCCGACGAGCCCGGCCTCACCGCTGGAGTCGTCCCCGTCGTGATCGGTCTCGCGATCCTGGTCACGGGGCTGCTGCTGGTCCTCGCCGGACTGGCAGCGGCCCGGATCCCCGGTGGGGCGACCTTCGCCCGGCCGGGGATCGGCCGTGCTCCGGGATCGACCGGCGCGAACCCGATCCGCGCCTTCCTGCTGTCCCCCATCCACCCGGCCACGTGGTACGCGAACGGTGCCGTGCTGCTCGGGTTCTTCACGAGCGTCTTTGCCTTCGGCATCGTCGCGGCACTCGGCTCGGCGGGCCTGTCCGTGCTCGTCGCGGGAATCGGCCTGATCTTCATCGCGCTGGGCATCGAGATCGCCAGGCTGTTCGGCCGGATGGAGCGCTGGCGGGCGTTCGCGGGCGACCCCAGCCGACCGGCGGCTCACGCCTACAAGCCGTTCCGCGGCAGCATCCCGGACATGCTTCGCGCCGAGTTCCTCGATGAGAGTCGCTGGCGCGACGTGCTGTACGTGGCGGTGAACTTCCCACTGGCCGTGCTCGAATTCGTCGTCGTCGTGGCCTTCTGGGGCGTCGCGCTGACGCTCGTCACGATGCCGGCCTGGTACGACGCGACCGGCGCGATCCCGACCGGGCTGCTCGGCCTGCTCGGTGAGCATGACACCGCAACCGTGATCTTCCGAACCGCGCTGGGGGTGGGCCTGCTCCCGGTGGCGGCCTCGATCTCGCAGCTGGTCATCGCCCTCCATCGCGCGGTGGCGACGGGGCTGCTCTGCACCTCCGAGGCGCGCGAGCTGCGGCGCCAGGTCGAGACCCTGCGCGAGAGCCGCTCGGCGGTCCTCGACGTGGAGGCCAGCGAGCTCCACCGGATCGAGCGAGACCTGCACGACGGCGCGCAGCAGCGGCTCGTGGCCCTGACGATCGATCTCGGGCTCGCCGGCGAGAAGGTCGCGGCGGATCCGGCGGCCGCGAAGGAGCTCATCGCCGCCGGCCAGGAGCAGGCCCGGCTGGCCCTCGCGGAGATCCGGCAGCTGGTGCGAGGCATCGCTCCCTCGATCCTCCTCGATCGCGGCCTCGTGGCGGCGCTCGAGCCCATCGCCGGTCACGGCCCCGTGCCGGTCACGATCGTCAGCGGCCTCGCACCGGGCGAGCGTCTCCCGGTGGCCATCGAGCGCACCGCCTACTTCGTCGCCACCGAGGGCCTGGCCAACGTCGCGAAGCACAGTGGCGCGACACGGAGCGAGGTCCGGTGCCGGCGCGAGGGTGATCGGCTGGTCGTTGAGATCTGGGACGACGGGACGGGCGGCGCGAGCCTCCGGCCCGGTGGCGGGCTCGCGGGACTCGCGAACCGCCTCGCCGGCGTGGACGGCACGTTCGCCGTCACGAGCCCGCCGGGCGGCCCGACCCTTGTGCGGGCGGAGATCCCGATCGGCGGCGCCCCGATCGGCGGCGCTCCGCCGGCCGGCGCCTAGGAGCCGAGGTAGGCGAGGACCGCCAGGACCCGGCGGTGATCCTCCTGGCTGTCGGGCAGCTCGAGCTTGCCGAAGATGTTGCTTATGTGCTTCTCCGTGGCGCCCTCGGTGATGCCCAGGAGCCGGGCGACCCCGACGTTCGTCCGGCCCTCCGCCATCGCGGCGAGGACCTCGCGCTCCCGGGGCGTGAGCGCGGCGACCGGGTCGTCGGCGCGATTGCGGGCCATGAGCTGGGCGACCACCTCGGGATCGAGGGCCGTGCCGCCGCGGGCGACGCGGCGAAGGGCGTCGATGAACTCCGGGATGTCGCCAACGCGGTCCTTGAGCAGGTACCCGACGCCGCCGGCGCGGTCGGCCAGGAGCTCCGTGGCGTACTGCCGCTCGACGTACTGGCTCAGCACGAGGATCGGCGTGCCCGGCACCCGCCGGCGTGCCTCGACGGCCGCCCGGAGGCCCTCGTCCCGCTGCGTCGGTGGCATCCGGACGTCGACGACCGAGACGTCCGGCCGGAGCTCGACCACCGCGCCGACGAGCGACGGGCCGTCCGCGACCTTCGCCACGACGGTCCCGCCGGACTCCTCGATCAGGCGGGCGAGACCCTCGCGGATGAGCGCCGAGTCCTCGGCGATGACGACCCGCAGGCCCAGCGGCTCCATGCGGGGATCATCCCACCGCGCCTGGGCCGGGGCATCGCCGCTATGGCGCGATGTTGTGGTTCAGCCGGAAGATGTTATCCGGGTCCCAGGCCCGCTTGAGCGCTCGCAGCCGCTGGAGCTTGGCCTCGCCGTAGCTCGCGCGAACGTCCGCCTGCGTGTCGTCGTCGTTCTCGTTGATGTAGCGACCCACGATCAGGTCGCGCTCGACGACCGCCATGGCCTCGCGGACCCAGCCGAGGTTGCGCTCGTCGTCCGCGGCGTCGTCCCAGTCGCTGTCGGCGCTCACGTCGATGGCGGCCGCGCGGCCGGTGAAGGCCATCGCGTCGTCGGCATGCACGGCGATGGCCCCACCCTGTGCGGTGATCGAGAACGAGGCCGCGCCCGGGGCCCGGGCCGCGACCTCCACGGCCGCATCGAGCGTCGCCGATCGAAGGTCGTTGGCCTGGCCGCCCTTGATCGAGGAGCGGCGGCCCCAGCCCAGGGCCAGGTCGTTGGCGGTCTGGACCTCGAGATAGGGCTGGCTGCTGGACGAGACCGCGACCGCACCGTCGGCCAGGCCGAGGACGGCGATGTCCCGCTCGACCGAGGCCGCGTCGCCGCTGTGGTTGTAGGCGAGGATCGCGATCGGCTCGCCGGCCACCTCGGGCGGGTAGTCCGCGGCCGGCTCGGCCCGTCCGATGCCGAGGATGAACGACACCGTTGCCGGCGCGTGGTCGACCGCATGCCGGAACCGGCCCCAGACCTCGTGAATCCGCGTCGCCGGGTAGATCGCGACGCCGCGGTGGAGCAGCGGACCGAACTCGTGGAGCCCGAACTCGAGGGCGGTGACGAGGCCGAAGTTGGCGCCCGCGCCGCGGATCCCCCAGAACAGCTCCGGCTCCTCGGTCTCACTCGCCCGGACCCGCCGGCCGTCGGCCGTCACCAGCTCGACCGCCCGCAGGTTGTCGATCGTCAGGCCGAAGTGGCGCTGGAGGCGGCCGATCCCGCCACCGAGGGTGAGCCCCGCGACGCCGGTGTGGCCGATGACGCCGACCGGGCACACGAGGCCATGCGCCTGGGCGGCGATGTCGAGCTCGCCGAGGAGGGCCCCGCCATTGGCCCGCGCGATGCGCCGCTCCGGGTCGACCGTGACCCCGCGCATGAGCGAGAGGTCGAGCACGATGCCGCCCTCGCACGTGGAGTGACCGGATGCGCTGTGGCCGCCGCTGCGGATGGCGATCTCGAGGTCGCGCTCGCGCCCGAACCGGATCGCGCTGACGACGTCGTCGACGCCCGCCGGCCGGACGATGAGCGCCGGGCGCCGGTCGTAGCGGGCGTTCCAGACCCGCCGCGCCTCGTCGTATGCCGAGTGGCCGGGCTCGATGACCTCGCCCCGGAACGTCGCCGGGAGGCTGCTGCCGCTCGCGGTCATCGGTGGGTCGCGGTCATCGGTCGAGGGCCATCTCGAGGAACGTCAGCACGTCGGCCCGCTCGTCGATGAGCTTGCTCACCGGCTTGCCGAACGCGTGCCCGGCGTCGCGATCGATCCGGACGAGGACCGGCGAGTCGCCACGCTGCGCGGCCTGGAGCGCCGCGGCGAACTTGAACGTGTGACCCGGGACCACGCGGTCGTCGTGGTCGCCGGTCGTCAGCAGGGTCGGCGGGTAGTCCGCCGCCCGAACGTTGTGGAGCGGCGAGTACCGCAGCAGCGTCCGGAACTGGTCCGGGTCCTCGGCCGAGCCGTAGTCGCTCGTCCAGCCCCAGCCGATCGTGAACTGGTGGAACCGGAGCATGTCCATGACCCCGACCTCGGCCACCGCGGCGCCGAACAGCTCGGGGTGCTGGGTGAGGCTCGCCCCGACGAGGAGCCCGCCATTGGACCGGCCCAGGATCCCGATGCGGTCATGGCGGGTCCAGCCGGCTTCGGGGCTCGCGAGCCAGCGCGCGCAGGCGGCGAAGTCGTCGAAGACGTTCTGCTTGTGCTCGAGCCGGCCGGCGTCGTGCCAGGCCTTGCCGTATTCCGCGCCGCCGCGGAGCGAGGCCACCGCGAGCAGGCCGCCGCGTTCCATCCACGCCAGCCACTCGGGCTTGAAGGTCGGCCCGATGGCGATCTGGAAGCCGCCGTAGCCGTAGAGGAGGGTGCGGACGTCGCCGGTCGGCTCGATGTCGCGCCGGTGCGTCAGGAACAGCGGCACATCGGTGCCGTCGGCGGAGGGCACGAAGACCTGCTCGGTGACGAAGTCGTCCGGATCCCAGGCGAGCGGCGGGCCGTCCGCCGCGCGAACGCTGCCGTCGGCCATCCGGACCGAGAGCACCGCGAGCGGCGAGGCGAAGGTCATGAACGTCAGGTAGAGCTCCTCGTCCTCGCGCCGGCCCGCCATCTCCCCGATCGTGCCGATGCCCGGCAGGGCGACGTCGGCGACGTGCCGTCCGTCGAGCTCGTGGATGGCCAGTCGGTGGTGGGCGTCGTGGAGCGTCTCGACGGCGAGCCGGTTGCCGACGAGCTGGACGCCCTCGATGGCGTCCAGGCCTTCCGGGATGACCTCGCGCATGGCGACCGCGGCGTCGTCGACGTCGATCGCGACGACCCGGCCCAGCGGGGCGTCGAGGTCGGTCCGCACGAAGAGCGTCCGCCCGATCGTGCCGATCGGCCAGTAGCCCGCGTCGCCCCGGTCGAGCAGCGGCCGGACCGTGAGCTGCTCGACGCCGCCGTCGAGATCCCCGACGTAGATCCGGTTCTCCGGGTCGGTCCCTCGCCAGATCGTGACGATCAGGAGCGTGCCGTCGTCGGACACCTCGGGCTCGAAGCCCCACTCGGGCTCGTCGGGCGTCGCGAAGACGATCGGATCCGCTGCCGCGTCCGTTCCAAGGCGGTGGTAGCGGAGCTCCATGTTGCGGTTCGGCGCCTCGTACGCCTCGCCCGCGGCAGGCTCGGCGTAGCGGCCGTAGAAGAAGCCCGCCTCGTCATGGGTCCAGGCAGCGGAGCTGAACTTGCTCCAGTCGATCCGGTCGGGCAGGTCCTCGCCGCTCGAGGTGCGACGGACGCGCCAGCGGCGCCAGTCCGAGCCGGCGTGGCTGAGGGCGCAGGCGACGAGCTCGCCGCTGTCGGAGACGGCGATCGAGCCGAGAGCCGTCGTGCCCTCGCGGTCGACCGTGTTGGGGTCCAGGAGGACGGTCCCCTCCCCGCTCGGGCCATCGGACGTCCAGAGGACGTCCTGGTCCTGGAGGCCGGTGTTCCGCAGCTGGAACCAGCGGTCGCCACGCCGCCACGGCGCCCCGGCCCGCGGGACGCTCCACAGCTCCGTGAGCCGGCGCCGGATCGCGAGCCGCCCTGGGACGGTCTCGAGGACGTCCTCCGTCAGCCGGTTCTCGGCGTTGATCCAGGCGCGCGACGCCGGCGCATCGGTGTCCTCGAGCGGCCGGTAGGGATCCTCGATCCGGGTCCCGTGGAAGTCGTCGACCTGGTCGGCCGTCGGCGGCGCGGGGTACGTGAGGCTGGGCATCGCGACCGATCCTAGCCGTGCTCGCCTCGGCCCGCCCGCCCATTGGCGGGCGCACGCCATCCGGCACTGGCAAACGAGCCCGTCACTGGCGGAATGTCGGCGGCGTCGTGAGAGGCGTGATCGAGGAGCCCGTGACTCGGCGCATGGACGGGGTTTCGATGCCCGTCCAGCGGCTGCCGCCCGGGAGCCACCCGCGAGCGCGCGGGTTCAGGGACGGATTGTCAGCCGCGGCGGTCGTCGTGATCCTGGCCCTCGCGGGTGGCGTGGTCGCGTTTCCGGGTCTGACCGCCGGGCCGACGACCATCTCGTCGGCCGGTGGCGTCACGACGACGTCCAGCCCCGCGGCGAGCCTACCTCCGAGCGCGGCGACGGCCAGCGACGTCATCAGCGCCGTCGTGACGCCCGCGGCGGACTGCGTCCCGGAGGATGGAACGCCGCCGGTCGGCACGCTCCGGATCACGGGAAACCACCCGGTTCGGCTGGTCCGCGGGACGATCGTCGATCCCACGTACACCTCGAATCCCATGCCGCTATCGAGCGTGCTGGCAGCGGACGTCGTGTCCGGTGAGGCCCTTGACATCGTCACCGCCCGGCGGTGCGCGGTCGAGTGGCAGATCAGCTATGACTTCGCCACGCTCGAACAGGTCACGAACCCACGTCACGATCCCCGCTACGCGGCCCAGGACGACTTTCGCTTCTCGATCGCCAGCCGCCTGGCCGAGCATGGATCACTCGTCGCCAGCCTTCGCTTCGGGGCCGCGCTCTGGACGTACGCGTGGGCAATCCGCCTCGCGCCATACCCGCTCGATCAGCTGCACCTGCTGACGGTCGTCCCGAGCTCGGACGGCGACCTTCGCGAGTCAAGCATCGCGATGCTGATCGGCCGAGGGACGGAGCTCACCTTCCAGACTGGAGCGAGTGTTCCGTCGCAACCGCTGTCCGAACCGGCTGCGAACAGCATTCCCGTGCTGCGTGCAGCGCCCGGGGCGACCATCCGGGCTCGCCTCGACAGCGGTGACTTCCTCCGTCCAGAGAACCCGTATGAGCCCGTCATCGAGTGCGGGACGCTGAGCGAGGGCACGGGGAAGCTCGATCCACTCAGCGGCTGCGAGCTCCGGTACGTCCCTGACGACCCGAGCTCGTTTCGACTGCCCGATGCGCCGGGGGTCTGGGTCGTCGCCGTGCATGGCTGCATCGACGACGCGGTGGTCAAGGCCTGCGGCGCCTGGTACGCCACGGTCGATACGCAGAGCGCCGGCTGGACGGCCTTCCCGGGGTCCTGAGCGGACGCGCGCGCGGCGACGCGGTCGGCGCATCGGCGGGACAATGCCGGCCCGACGGAAAGGAGCGTCCCATGAAGTTCAACGGCATCCTCATCGGCTCGGCCGACGCACCCCGGCTCGCGGCCTACTACACGAAGCTGCTCGGCCAGCCTGGCTGGGACGACGGCGGATACGTCGGCTGGCTCATCGGCAGCGGCGGTGTCACGGTCGGGCCGCACGACCAGGTCCACGGCTCGAACACTGAGCCCGGCCGGATCATCTGGAACATCGAGTCCGACGACGTCAAGGCCGACTTCGCTCGCTTCAAGGCCGCCGGCGCGACGGTCGTTCGGGAGCCGTACAACTTCGAGCAGGCGCCGGATGTCTGGATCGCGACGTTTGCCGACCCGGATGGCAACTACTTCCAGCTCGTCAGCCCGATGGAGATGTAGCCGCAGGCGAGGTGTCGCCGGTCCCGTCTGGTAAGGTCGTGGTCAGCAATCGACCGCAAGCGAGGGCGAATGGCCAAGCATTCCGAGTACGAGCGCCGCCGGCGTGCCAGCGAGGCTGAGCGAGTCACGCAGATCACCCAGGCATGGCAGGGCAGCCTGCCGGCCGACACGGCGGCCAGCTTCGCCGCCCATGTCCGTGCCGCCAAGGAGCGGGGGCCCCTCCCGCCACCGCCGGACATGGCGCCGGGCACCGCACCGCGGCCACCCCGCCCGGGCCACGAGCCGAAGCCGCCAAAGAACGACACGTCGTCGCGGCGGGGGCGCTAGGCGGTGCGGCGTCGCAAGGTCGTCTATCCACCGGCCAAGACGGCGACTCGGAGTGACCCGGCGGCTGGGGTCGATGCTCGGGCCGCCGCGGCCGCAAGCCGGATCGTCTCGATCAACCTCAACGCCATGACCGGCCGGCCCGGCATCAAGCCGGGCCTCCGGGTGCAGATCGCAACCGGCCTCTACGCCGGCGAGTACGCGGTCGTCGAATCGGTCGTCGGCGGGGTCATTCCCGCCGCCGTGGTGCGTACCGAGGCCGGCCGCACGCGGCGCGTCCGGACCGTCGACCTCACGCCCGCTGCCGCCTCGGCCCAGGGCGGGTCGCCGCAGGGGGTCGAGAAGGCCGCCCCGGAGCCGACCGAGCCCTGACGCTCGGCGGAGCAAGACCCGCCGAGCTACGCCGTCGAGCTACGCCGTCGAGTCACTCCGCCGAACGGGCGAAGCGCTCCCCGGGCATGATCGCGAAGGGTCGCCCCGCCGGGCTCCCTTGCCCCGACGCGGGCCGGGCTGGCGGGTACGCCCGCGAGCCAGCCATCGGTCGCGGCGAGGCCTGCGGTCGTGGGCCGCTCTGCGGTCGGAAGGCCGGCTGCGAGCGAGGACCATCGACGGGAGCCGGCCGACGGACCGGAGCCGCCGAACGGTGAGCCGGTCGGCGAGGCGCGGCGCCTGCCGGACGTCCATTCCCGCGTCGGATCTCGCGGATCGGCTCGGCGCGCAGCCGACGATCCGGCTCGAAGCCCGGCACGAGCTCCCGTGGAATGGGCTGGCGGAGGAGCCGCTCGATGTCGGCCAGGAGATCGGCCTCATCGACGCAGACGAGCGAGATCGCGTCGCCCTCCATGCCGGCGCGGCCGGTCCGGCCGATCCGGTGGACGTAGTCCTCCGCGACGGTCGGCAGCTCGTAGTTCACGACGTGCGGCAGGCCGTCGATGTCGAGGCCACGGGCCGCGACCTCGGTCGCGACGAGGACCATCGCGCGGCCCTCCTTGAAGTCGTCCAGGGCACGAATCCGCTGGCCCTGGGACTTGTTGCCGTGGATCGCGGTGGCATCGATGCCGTCGTCGTCCAGCTGCTCGGCCAGGCGGTTGGCGCCGTGCTTGGTGCGGGTGAACACGAGCGCCCGATCGATCCGGCCGCTTCGGATGAGCCAGCTGAGCAGCTCGCGCTTCCGTGACCGGTCGACCGGGTAGACGACCTGGCGTACGAGCTCGATCGGCGCGTTGCGGCGCGCGATCTGGACCTGGGCCGGGTCGTGCAGGAAGGTCGCGGCGAGCTCCCGGACGTCGTCCGAGAACGTGGCCGAGAACAACAGGTTCTGGCGTCGCGGCGGGAGCAGGGCGATGATCCGGCGAAGATCGCGGATGAAGCCCATGTCGAGCATCCGGTCGGCCTCGTCGAGGACGAGGATCTCGACGGTGTGGAGATCGATCTTGCCCTGGCCCGCGATGTCGAGGAGCCGGCCGGGTGTCGCGACGACGATCTCCGGACCACCCTGGATCGCCTTGATCTGGGCGTCGTAGCCGACACCGCCGTAGACGGTCGTCGAGCGGATGGGCTGGCTGCGGCCGTAGGTCTTGATGAACTCCTCGGCCTGGAGCGCGAGCTCGCGCGTCGGGGTGAGGATGAGGCACCGGATCGGCAGGCCCGTCGCGCCGCGCGGTCGCGGCCCGATGGGATGGCGAGCCCGCGGCCGGGTGGCGTTGAGCAGCTGCAGGATCGGCAGGACGAAGGCGGCGGTCTTGCCGGTGCCGGTCTGCGCGCCGGCGAGGACGTCGCGGCCCGCGAGGACCAGCGGAATGGCCTCCGCCTGGACGGGCGTGGGCTCGGTGTAGCCCTCGGCCGCCACGGCGCGGAGGAGTTCGGGCGTCAGCCCGAGGCTGTCGAATGACATGTGCGTATGCGCTCCTGATCGACGGCCCGCCCGCTGCTACCTGCAGCAGGGACCGGTCAGGGCGTGACGTGGGTGGTCCAAATGGGACGGTTGAGGTTCAACCTGGGCGCTGACCGGAGCGCCCGAACCGCATCGAGGTGGTTCACGGTAGCAGGTTTTCGCCGGAACGACCATTCGTTCGATTGCGCGGCCTGCCGGACCATGGCCGCTCGAACGCGACCGTCGGGCGATCGGATGGACAATGCGGCCATGACGACCGACCACCACGACCACACTGGCCACGACCACGCGGATCACGACCATGGCGGCCACCACGAGCACGTCTCCTACGCCGATGCCGTCCAGGCGTGGCGCGCGGACAAGGACGACGCATTCCGAACCGCCCTCGACAGCCCGATCCCGGCGGAGAACCGGGCGGGCTTCCTCGGGCTCCCCTACTTCCCGGTCGA
>JACQEG010000046.1 GCA_016200665.1 Chloroflexota bacterium
CCGGTCAGGTGGAGGAGCGAGTAGAGGAGCATCGACGCGTGGCCCGCGGACAGGACGAACCGGTCGCGGTTCGGCCAGTCGGGATCGTGCGGCGAGAAGCGCAGGAACCGCGTCCACAGCGCGAATGCCATCGGAGCCGCGCCCATCGGGGCGCCGGGGTGGCCGGAGTTGGCCTTCTGGACGCCATCGATGGACAGCGTCCGGATCGTCGTGATCGCCAGACGCTCGAGATCGGGGCTCATCGCGCGCTCGGGGCGCGTCGCCATCGCCACCGGCAGATCGTAGCGCCGACGGTTCAACGGAGCGGCACAGCCCAGCCGATGTCCTGTCAGTCGCCTGCCGTCGCTACCATCCGCAGCGTGACTGGGGCGTCGCAGACGGGCGGCACGGCGGGCGACAGCTCGATCGGCGCGGGAGCGAGCGCCGGCACTCCGCCGAAGCCTCGCGTCCTCGTGCTCGGCGATCTCATGCTCGACGTCGTCCTTGCGGCCGCGCGTCCCGTCGAATCCGGGACCGACGTCCCGGGCCGCGTCGAGATCCGCCAGGGCGGGTCGGCCGCGAACACCGCCCGCTGGCTCGGGCGCCTGGGCGTCGCGACGCAGCTCGTCTGCTCGATCGGCCGCGACGGTGCGGGTCGGTCGCTCGTCACCCAGCTCGAGCGCGACGGGGTCACGGTCCACGCCCGCCGGATCGCCGGCTCCCGAACCGGTCGCATCGGGGTGCTCGTCGCACCCGGCGGTGAGCGCTCGTTCGTCGCCGATCGTCGCGCCGCGGACCTCCTCGCGCCGGAGGACCTCCGCGACGAGTGGTTCCAGCGCGTCGACCTCGTCCACCTGCCGATCTACTCCCTGCTCGGCGAGCCGCTCGGCCGCGCCGGCCGCCACGCCGTCACGCTGGCCCGCGCCGCCGGCGCGCTCGTCTCGCTCGATCTCGCGTCGATCGTCCCGATGCTGTCGTCCGGCCGCCGCGCCGCGCGCGACCTCGTCGGCGGGATCCACGCCGACGTCCTGTTCGCCACCGAGGCGGAGGCCCAGGCGCTGCTTGGCCGCTACGCACCGGACGGCCTGCTCGAGTTCGCCGAGGTCGTGGTCCTGAAGCTCGGCGCCCGTGGCGCCCGCGTCGTCGCGCGCCACCCCGGTGCAGCCGCCGCCGATCCGGACACCGAGCCGGTGCCACCGATCGCCTTCGACGTCGCGACCCCGGCCGTCGCCTCGACCGACACGACCGGCGCCGGCGATGCCTTCGACGCGGGCTTCATCGCCGGCTGGCTCGGCGCCCGGGCCGCCGGCCGGCCGCTGGCCGACGCGCTCCACCGGGCCACGCTCGCCGGCCACCGCGCCGCCGCCCGCCACCTCGCCGGCCCGCGCGTCGAGCTCCCGGCCGGATGACGGCCACCTTCGACCGCTCCGCCGCCGGTCTTGCCGCGCGCCTCGTCGTCGCCCCCGAGGTCGCCGCGGCCCTGGCCGACCATCGCCCGGTCGTCGCCCTCGAATCGACGTTGATCACCCACGGCCTGCCGCATCCGGCGAACCTCGAGGTCGCCCAGGCGGCCGAGTCCGCCGTCCGCGCCGAAGGCACCATCCCGGCCACCGTCGCCATCTCGGCCGGTCGCCTCCGCGTCGGCCTGTCCGCCGCGGAGCTGGCCGAGCTCGCGGCCCTCTCCGCAGGTAGCGCCATGAAGGCCTCGCGACCAAGTCTCGCGGCCGCCCTCGCCTCGGGCGGCTGGGCCGGCACGACCGTCTCGGCCACGATGCTCGCTGCCCACGCCGCCGGCATCTCGGTCTTCGCCACCGGCGGGATCGGCGGCGTCCACCGCGGCGCCCCGTTCGACGTCTCGTCCGACCTTGACGAGCTCGCCCGCACCCCGGTCGCGGTCGTCTGCGCCGGCCCGAAGTCGATCCTCGACGTCGCCGCCACCCTGGAGGTCCTCGAGACACACGGCGTCCCGGTCGTCAGCCTCGGCCAGCCGACGATCGCCGGCTTCTTCGCCCGCGACTCGGGTGTCCCCGCCCCGATCGTCGCCCCCGATGAACCGGCCCTGGCCCGGCTCGTTGCGACGCACCTCGACCTCGGCCTCGGCAGCGGCATCCTCGTCGCGGTGCCCGTCCCGGAGTCCGACGCGCTATCTCGCGGCGAATCCGATGCGGCCATCGCGCGCGCGACCGCCGAGGCAGACGCCGCCGGCATCCACGGTCCGGCCCTGACGCCGTGGATCCTCGGCCGCATCGCCGAGCTCAC
>JACQEG010000050.1 GCA_016200665.1 Chloroflexota bacterium
GTCGGCGCAGGCGAGAGCCTCGAATCGCCCCGCGATCCCGAGCGCGGCCAGGGTCCGCTCCGTCGGCCCGCGATCGTCCGAGGTCGCCACGGCCGCCCGGATGCCGCGAGCCGCGAGCCGGTCGAGCAGCCCGTCGAGGTCCGCGGTCGGGGTCGCCAGGGCGACGGGATCCGGCGCGAGCCACGCCGCCGCGACGGCGCGCCGGGCCAGGTCCTCGGCCACGCCCTCGTCGACGAGCGCCTCCACCACGAGCTCCCGGAGGCGGGCCATCGGCGTCGCGGCGAGCAGCCCGTGGGGCGAGATCGTGCCGGTGTCGGGGTCCACGCCGAGGAGCGAGAACACCTGGTCGTGGAGCGGGAGGCCGGTGGCAGCCGACAGGCTCCTCGCGAGATCGTCGACCCAGCCGCGCCACATCGGGTGGAACTCGATGAGCGTCCCGTCCTTGTCGAAGACGACCAGCTCGATCCCCTCGAGCGGATCGACGTTCGACTCCGGCGTCGGAAGACTCATGGCGCTGATCTTCACCCGTGGCCGGCGCTCCGCGCACGTCGAACTCGCGATCCCGCGGGCCTATACTCCGGCCCGCGCCCCGTCCCGGGGCGTGGACCGCTCGGGGACGGAGGAGCCGCCGGGTGACGGATCGGCCCGCGACCGGAACGATCGAGACGAGCACGCCGCTCGACGATCCCCTCGCGGAGGCGCTGCGCATCGTCGACCTCGCGACCGCGCGCGGCCTGCAGGTCCGCCTGATGGGCGGCATGGCCGTCCGAGCCCATGCCCCGGCCTGGGCCCACCGCACCCGTCGCGTCGAGGTCGACCTCGACTTCGCGACGCGCGGGAAGGACCGGCCGGCCTTCTTCAAGCTCCTGGAAGAGGCGGGCTACACGGCCGACCGGCGCCACAACGCGCTGTTCGGCGGGGCCCAGGGCTACTTCGTCGACGTGCCCCGGCGGCGACCGGTGGACGTCCTCGTCGACAAGCTCGAGATGTGCCACCGGATCGAGTTCGGCAACCGCCTGGCGGCTTCCCGCCCGACGCTGCCGCTGGCGGAGCTGCTCCTCTCGAAGCTCCAGATCGTGAAGATCAACCGCAAGGACGTCCTTGACGCCCTGATCCTGCTCGCCGAGCACCCGCTCGGGCCGGACGACGGCGCGGTCGACGCGAAGGCGGGCGTCCAGGCGTTCAGCCTGCCGCGGATCCTGTCGTTCACCTCGAGCGACTGGGGCTGGTGGCGGACCGTGACCGGCAACCTCGACAAGCTGGACCAGTACCTCGCCACCGATCTCATCGAGGGCGACCTCGATCTTGGCAACGGCAAGCCCGTCGGCTTCGATCCGGTCGCGCAGGTACGGGACCTGCGCGCCGCGATCGACGCCGCGCCGAAGTCCGCGCGCTGGAAGCTGCGGGCGGCGGTCGGCGAGCGGGCGCCGTGGTACGCGGAGCCGGAAGAGGTCGGCCACGACGTTGCCTCGGACGTGAAGGGCTGAGCGGCCATGCGAATCTTCTTCGCGACGGACATCCACGGCAGCGAGGTCTGCTGGCGGAAGTTCCTGAACGCTGGCGCGTTCCACAAGGCCGACGTCCTGGTCATGGGCGGCGACATGACCGGCAAGGCGATGGTCCCGATCGTCGATCGCGGCGGGCGCTGGGAGCTGACGCTCCAGGACCAGGGTCACGTCCTCGCGAGCGTGGACGAGCTCAAGGCGATGCAGAAGCGGATCCTCGATCGCGGCTATTACCCGATCGTGCTGACACCGGACGAGCTCGCCGCGTGGGAGGCGGATCCGAGCCTCGTGGACGCCCGGTTCAAGGCCGAGATGATGGCCAACGTGGAGCACTGGATGGCGCTCGCCGACGAGCGCCTCGCGGGCACGTCGATCCGGTGCGTGGTCTCGCCCGCAAACGACGACATCTTCGAGCTCGACCCGATCATCGATGCGGCCGAGCGTGTTGAGCTCGGCGAGCAGAACACGATCGCCCTCGACGGCTTTGCGATGGTCTCGACCGGGTACGCCAACCCGACGCCCTGGAATACCTACCGGGAGCTTCCGGAAGAGGACCTCCGCAAGCGGATCGACGACCTCGTCCGCGACGTGCCCGACCCGCGCCGGGCGATCTTCAACTTCCATGCCCCGCCGTACGGCTCGAACCTCGACGGCGCCCCGAAGCTCAACCCGGACATGACCTACGTCGCCGGCGGCCGGGCAGTGGTTCCCGTCGGCTCGCACGCCGTGCGCGATGCGATCGTCGAGTACGCCCCCGTGCTGTCGCTCCACGGCCACATCCACGAAGGCCGGGGCGCGGTGAAGATCGGCCGCACCCTGGCGGTCAACCCCGGCAGCACCTACGAAGACGGTGTGCTCCAGGCGGCGATCGTCGACCTGGACGCGAAGAAAGGCGAGGTGAAGCAGTACCTGCTGATCAACGGCTGACCTGAGGTCAACGAAGAAGGAGGAGAGAAGGCTCGATGACCACGGGAGAGATGGCTAAGGCACCGGCGCTGTTCCTTCGGAACGCGACGGGCCTCGTGAAGGGTTGGTCGGGGTTCGACGCGTTCGCCTACTCGTTCATGTCGGTGAACCTCGTCACCCTCGGCATGTTCTACAGCCTCGCAGTGTTCGCGTTCGTGCCCGATGGGTCGGTCCTGACCGCGCTGCTGGTCTCGGGCGTGGTGATGACGTTCCTGTGCATCACGTACGCCGGGCTCGTGGCGGTCATGCCGAGAGCCGGCGGCGACTACGTCTGGCAGACCCGCATCCTCGACGGGATCCCGGGAGCCGCCCTCGGCGCCCTGGTCTTCGGTGTGACCGGCTACTTCGGCGCGAAGGCCTTCGAGATGGACGACACGACGGCGCTCGTCGCCGGCGCGGCTGGCCTCGCGATCGGGGCTGCGCTGGGATGGAAGCGCGGCGGTATCGGCTTCATCCTGTCGTCGACCGGCTGGTGGTTCATCCTCGCCCTATGGGCCCCGATCTACGGATTCATCCTGAAGATCGAGGTCGTCCAGCCGCTCGTCGCCCTGGCCGGCTGGACCGACGGCTCGACGTTCTTCGCGTCGGCTGACGGGACCTTCGCCGTCTCGCTGTTCACGATCCTCATCGCCTCAGGCGCCGTCGCGCTCGGCATGGCCGGCTACGCTCGCGTCCAGCGCTGGTGCATCTACATCGGCCTCGTTGTCCTGGCCCTCATCTTCCTCCTGCTCCTGGTCTCGTCCCAGGACTCGTTCCACGCCGCCTTTGACAAGGCGAGCTCGGACCTCTTCGGGGTCTCGGGCGCCTACCAGGCGACGATCGACAACGCGACGACGAACGACGGCTTCGTGGCGGGCGGGTCACCGCTCGACTTCGGCATCGGCGGCGGCACCTGGCTGCTCCTGCCGTTCATGATGTTCTGGATCCTCTACCCGAACTGGGGCGCCACGCTCTACGGCGAGGTCCGCGGCGCGGGCGACTTCCGGAAGGTCCTGAACGGGATGCTCGGTGGCCTGTGGGTCACGCTCATCCTGGCGGTCGTCTTCGTGCTCCTCGTGGCGAAGACGTTCGGCTGGGACTTCTTCAACGCCGCCAACGTCAACTTCATCGACTACGCCTACGGCTACGTCACCGTCGCGCCCGCGACGCCGATCTGGGGCTACCCGCCGCTGCTGGCGTCATTCCTCATCGACAGCCGGGTCGTCCAGATGATCGTCGTCGTCCTCTTCGGCGCGTGGTTCGTCGGCTGGGCCGGCACGCTCTGGCTGTCGTCCACGCGGATGATCTTCGCGGCGGCCTTCGACCGCGTGCTGCCAGAGTGGGCGGCGCGTGTCTCCGACCGGCGCGGCGTGCCGTTCATGGCGCTGCTCCTGATCATGGTCCCGGGCGTGGTGCTGTCCTGGCTCTACGCCTACCAGAGCGGGTTCTCGGCGCTGACGCTCGATGCCTCGCTTGTCATCGCGGTCACGTTCTTCGGGACGTCGTTCGCGGCGACGATCCTGCCGTGGTGGAAGAAGGACCTCTACCAGAAGTCGCCGATCGCCCGGTACCAGGTGGCGGGCCTGCCGCTCATCAGCATCGCCGGCCTGATCACGACGATCTTCCTCGGCTGGACAACGTACGAGTGGCTGTCCAACGCCCTGTACGGGATCGGGGTCGGCAACTCCGACTCGATCAAGTTCCTGGCATTCGTCTACGGCCTCGCGGCGGTGGTCTACATCGTCGCCCGGCTGGTCCGGCGCACCCAGGGCATCAATCTCGACGCGATCCACGCGGAGATCCCGGCGGAGTAGCGCCTCGGTCGGTCGCGACCAGCCTCCCCGGAAATCGCATGAACGGGGCCCCGCCGGGGCCCCGTTCCGATTCTCAGACGAGGCGGACCCGCTGGCGGCGGAGCTCGGCCTGGACGGCTGCGACGTCGAGGCCATCGAACGGCTGGCCCGTGCGCGCTGAGACCGCCGCCGCAACCCCGGCGCCCTGGCCGGTGACGGTGCAGCACATCATGTTCCGCGTCGAGGCATGCGCGATCCGGTCACCGCCGGTGCTGCGACCGGCGACGATGAGGTTGCCGACGTCGCGCGGGACGAGCGACCGGTAGGGGACCTGGAAGTAGCGGCCGGTCGTCGGCAGGACCAGGACCCCGTAGCCGTCGATGAACTCCGGGAAGATCCCGATCGAGTCGTCGAACCGGCCCTGCTCCCGGACGTCGTCCGAGGTCAGGTTGTAGAGGGCGTCGATCTTGCGCGTGTCGCGGATGCCGATCGTCATCCCGAAGTTCCGAAGCGTCGCTTCCTCGCAGCCGGGCATGAACGCCTTCAGCGCCGCGATGGCGTCCATCGCCTGTCGGCGGCCCTCGATCTCGCCGCGGGTCAGGTCGTCGGCGCTGGTCCCGTCCACGCCCGCGAGGTGGATGAGGTTGAGATACGTCAGGTCGCCCTGGTCGGTGATCGTGCCCCACGTCCCGGCGAGGGTCAGGAGGTTGCGCGGGATGAGCCCGGCCTCGACGGCCTGCTTGAACGGCTTGCGGAGGAACGGCGAGAAGAGGTCGTCCTCCTTGCCGGTCGTCTCGATGTCCCACTCGGCATTGCCGGCCCAGTCGCGATAGGTCTGGGGATCGGCCTTGACCGCTTCGAGGAAGCGCTGCTTGTTCACGCCGGTCATCGAGAACATCACCGAGGCTGCGAGCATCTCCTCGCGCGGGGTCTTGTGGACCGGCGCCCCCGCCCGGGCCGCGACGTCGGCGTCGCCCGTGGCGTCCACCACCCGCTGAGCGAGGATCGCCTCGCGGCCGGACTTGCTCTCGGTGATGACGCCGCGGACCACGCGGTGGCCAGCATCGCCATCGACGATCGGGGCGACGGCGAGGCGGTGGAGCATCGGCGTGATGCCCGCCTCCTCGACGACCACGTCGGCGACGTACTTGAAGCGCTCGCCGTTGATGCCCTGGCTGAGCGACTGGCTCTCGGGCGCGGCCGCGCCCATGGCGGTGGCCCGCTCCTCCAGCTCGCGCCCGATGCCGTCCGCCTCGACCGTCCGCTCGTGGCGGTACCAGCCGATGCTCTCGACGCCGACCTGGGTCAGGTTGCCACCGAAGCAGCCGTAGCGGTCGAGCAGGGTGGTGCGGGCGCCGGCTCGGGCCGCCGCGAGGGCCGCGCTCAGCCCGCCCGGGCCGCTGCCCACGACAAGGACCTCGGTTTCGTGGACGACGTCGACGTCGCGGGCCGGCTCGTGAATGGCGGTGGCGCTGGGGCGCCGCGGAGGCACCGCGGTCAGGCGACCGCGGTGGCGGCGCTCGACGAGGCAGGCTCCGGCTCGACGGTGAACACGGGGTTCGGCGCGACCTCGAGCCGGACGGCCGTGTCCGGGACGAGGATGCTCGAATCAGACGCAGCCGTCTGGGCGACGACGAGGCTGCCGTCCGGCAGGACGACCTGCGTCCGGCCGAGCGAGCCGAGGAAGCTCGTCGCGACGACTCGCGCGGTGCCGGGTCCGGCCGATGCCGCCGCACCGTCGGTCAGGGCCGTCAACCGGATGTTCTCCGGCCGGACGAGGGCGATGACCGGGCCGCGGCCCGCGGAGCCCGGCAGGAGCGGGACCGAGGTCCCGCCGACGACCACTCGGTCGCCGTCGGCAGTCCCGGGCATCCGGTTCGTGAGTCCGACGAACTCGGCGACGAATCGGGTCTTCGGCCGGTCGTAGAGCTCGGCTGGCGCGGCGATCTGCTCGAGCCGGCCGGCCGACATCACCCCGACCCGATCGCCCATCGCGAGGGCCTCCTCCTGGTCGTGGGTGACGAACAGGGTCGTGATCCCGAGCATGAGCTGGATCCGGCGGATCTCCTCCCGGAGCTGGCGACGGACCTTCGCGTCGAGGGCCGACAGGGGCTCGTCGAGCAGCAGCACCTTCGGCTCGATCGCGAGCGCCCGGGCCAGCGCCACCCGCTGCTGCTGGCCGCCGGACATCTGGTGCGGGTAACGACCGGCCTGTGGCTGGAGCCCCACGAGGTCGAGCGCCTCGTCTGCTCGCCGCTTCCGCGCAGCGGGGTCGACGCCCCGGAGGCGCAGCCCGTAGCCCACGTTGTCGCGCGCGGTCATGTTCGGGAAGAGGCTGTACGCCTGGAAGACGATGCCCATGTTCCGCTTGTTCGTCGGCACGTGGGTGATGTCCGCCCCGTCGACGAGGATCCGGCCGGCGTCCGCCTCGTCGAGGCCGCCGAGCGCCCGAAGCGCGGTCGTCTTGCCGCAGCCCGACGGCCCGAGCAGGGCGATGAGCTCGCCGGGCGCGATGTCGATCGTCAGGCCGTCGAGGGCGTGGACCGATCCGTACCAGCGGTGCAGGTCCTCGAACGCCACGGCGACGCCGTGCCCCGCAACGGACGAGTTGGCGACGGTTGCGGTCATGCCGGCTCCTCGACGGTGTGCTGGCCCCGATGCACCGCGCCTGGGGCAAAGCGCGAGATGACGAACAACAGGACGAACGCGAAGATCAGGGCCCCGAACGACACCGCGACCGAGACGTACGGGTCGCGCTTGCCGAGCAGGAAGATCACGACCTGCAGGGTCTGGAACGAGAGCAGCGAGGAGATCGTGTACTCCCCGAGCACCAGGGCGATCGCGAGCACCGAGGCCGAGAGGATGCCGCCCCGCAGGTTCGGGACGATGATCTGGAGGATGGTCCGGGGCCACGACGCACCGAGGCTCCGGCTCGCGTCGGCCAGGGTCGCGGTGTCGATCGAGCGCATGCTCGAATCGATCGCCCGATAGGAGTACGGCAATACCAGGATGATGTCGATCAGCGCGAGTGTCAGGGGCGATGCCCCGATCGCGCCGAGGTTCTGGCCCATCCAGCGGTAGATCGGCACGATCCCAACGACGAGGACGATCGCCGGGAAGGCCAGCGGCAGCAGGCAGAGGAACTCGACCACGCGCCGCATCCGCGGGACCCGCACGACGGTCCAGACCATCGTAGGAACCAGCAAGGCGAGCATCCCGAGCACGGTGAGGGCGGCGATCTCGAGCGACGTGACGATCCCGTCGACCATGTTCGGGTAGCTGAAGATCGCGGCGTAGGAGTCGAGGCTGCGGGCGCCGTAGTCGCCGCGGGTCGAGAACTCGATCATCCCGACGAGGGGCACGAGCAGGAAGGCGAGGATCACGACGAGGATAACGACCCTGGCCACGCCGGAGGCCGATCGGCGCGAGCCGCGTCGGCTCGACGGGGGCTGTGCCAGGAAGGCGCCGCCATGGGGCTCCGCCGCCCCGAGCTGGAACCCGGACGATCCCTGGCTCACTTGACCCATCTCGAGGCCCGCCGCTGGATCAGCGCATACGCCGCCATGACGAGCGACACCACCACGATCATGCCCAGGGCGAGGGCCTTGCCCACGTTCTCCTGGCCCAGGATGACCTCGCTGTTCATCTGGCAGGAGATCGCGAGCGTCACGAGCGAGCAGCCCTGGCTGATGATCGCTGCCGCCGTGGCGTAGGCGGAGAAGGCGTTCGTGAAGAGGAGCAGCACGGCGCCGAGGAAGCTCGGCGCCAGGATCGGACCGCCGACGTGACGCCAGAAGGACCACGAAGTGCCACCGAGGCTGGCCGACGCGTCGTACCACTCCTGCCGGAGCCCATCGAGCGACGGCAGGAACACGATGAGCATCAACGGGACCTGGAAGTACGTGTAGACGACCGCCAGCCCATTCAGCGTGTAGAGCCACGAGGAGTCGAGGGTCACGCCCGTCGACGAGTCGATGAACGTCGTGATGAGGCCCTTCGGCCCGAACGTCGCGAAGAAGGCGAAGGCGAGCATCACGCCGCCGAACTGCGCGAGCACGCCGGCCCCCGCGATCACGAGCTGCCGGAACACGCCGTTCGGGTTGCTCCGGACGACCGCCCACGCGAGCAGCGCGCCGATGACGGCGCCAGCGATGGCGGTGAGGACGGCCAGCTGGATCGAGGCGGTGAATGCCTTGACGAACTCGGTCCGGGTGAGCAGCTGGCTGACGTTGTCGAGGGTCAGCCCGCCGCCCTCGCCCTGGCTGAAGGCGCCGGCGGCGACGACGACGGTCGGGAAGATCAGGAAGAGCGCGACGTACGCGTGGAACGGGGCCAGCGGTCCGTACGCGCGGAGGCGTTTGGAACGGCTCGAGTCGGCCCCGCCGGTGGCGGGGCCGACCTGCCGCGAGGTCGAGGGCGCGCCGGCCAACCGAGCGGTCACCGGCGCGTCCAGGCTCGAGCGAAGCGCATCGCTACTTGATGGTGATGAACGTCCAGTTCGCGGTGAGGTAGGCCTTCGCCGTGTCCGTCTGGGCCGGCGTCAGCTGGACCGGGGCGGTCGTCGGCGGGTTGAGCGCCGCGAAGGCTGCCTGGTCGACGGTCTTGGCGGTCTGCATGGCGACGAGGTGGACCGGGAGGGCGCCACCCTTGAGCCACGTGTTCTGGCCGGCGTCCGAGAAGACGTACTCAACCCAGCAGCGGGCCGCGGCCGGATGCGGCGCGTCGGCGTTGATCGCCTCGTTGTAGTACGCCGCGACCGGCGGGGCGTCGGTCGGGATGACGATCTTCCAGTCGATGCCCTTCGGCTTGAGGGTCGAGACGAGCCCGAGCTGGTTGTAGGTCCAGTCGACGACGATCGGGGTCGTGCCAGCAGCGATCGTGCCCGGATCCGGGTCGACCGGCAGGAGGTTGCCCTCGTCGTTCAGCTTCTTGGCGAAGTCGACGCCTTCCTTGATGCTGTCCGCCGAGCCGCCATTGGCCAGCGACAGCAGGACGACGCCGTTGAACGCGGCGGCGGCCTTCGTCGGGTCGCCGTTGATCGCGACCTTGCCCTTGTACTTGGGATCGGCCAGGTCGGCGACCTTCGTGATGTCACCGAGCTTTGCGTCATAGGCGATCGCCTCGAAGCCGGTGTAGTTGTTGGTCCACAGCCCGGTCGCTTCCTTGTTGCCGTCCGGGATGTCGGCCCAGCCCGCCACCTTGTACGGGGCGTAGAGCTTCGTGTTGGCCTGGGCGACGATCGTGCCGAGATCGAGGATGTCGGGCTGGCGCCCGGTGCCCTTCAGGTTGTTGACCGCGTCGATCTCTTGCTGGCTGTTGTCGTCCGGCTCGACCGAATTGACCTTGATCCCGTACTTCGCCCCGAAGTCCGTGATCATCTGGCCGTAGTTGGCCCAGTCGGTCGGCGTGGCGATCAGGTTGACGGTGCCCTCGGTCTTGCCGGCGGCACAGACCTTGTCGACGCCGCCGGCATCGGCGGCCGACTTCCAGCCCTTGGCGTCGGAGCTGCTGCCTCCGCCGCTGCCGCAGGCCGAAAGGACCAGCGCGCTCGCGGCAATGAGGCCCGCAACGGCGCGGGTCGTGTTCACGCGTGCCAAGTCAGCCCTCCTCCACGTCCGGCCGGCCCTTGGACGAGCCTGCAACCCGGACCATGTGTTCCGGTGGAACGAACGCCCCATGTGGGTCCCGGACCACGAGGTGGCGACCTCGTTCCGTATCCTCCGCACCCGCGTGCCGGTCCGCCTCCCGGCGGGCACGTGGGCTCTAGGCCCGGAGTGTACGGCCTCCCGTTAACGCCCGACCACCCCATTTGTAAACGTGAGAACGGGCGCGCCGGGGTCCGTCCGTGGGTTGCGAGCGGGGCCACCGGAGGGCCAGACTGTGTCCGCGTCCGCCACACCGCCGCCCCGACGGCGGCCCCCGCCAGGAGCCCCTCGTGCCCCCACAGCCCGCGACCGTCAGCGACGGATCGGACCTCGCGCCCGAGGCGTCCGGCGCGGCCACGATGCTGTACATCGACGGGGGCTGGGCGGAGGCCATCGGCGGCGGCACGTTCGAAGCCGTCAACCCGGCCACCGGGCAGGTCATCGGCCACGTGGCCCTGGGTGCCCGCCGCGACGCGCAGCTCGCGATCGACGCGGCCGCTCGCGCGTCGATGACGTGGGGCCGGACCTCGCCGTTCGAGCGGGCGAAGGCCCTCGAGCGGATCGCGGACACCATCGAGCGGCGGCGCGACCAGCTCGCCCGGATCCTCACGCTCGACCAGGGCAAGCCGCTCATCGGCGAGGCCTACGGCGAGGTCGAGGAGCTGATCCTCTACTTCCGGATGGCCGCGGCGGACGCAACCCGGATCGAGGGGCTCCTGCCGCCATCGACCGATCCCGCGAAGCGGGTCCTCGTGTATCGCGTGGCGAAGGGCGTCGTCGGCGTCATCACGCCATGGAACTGGCCGTACACGATGCCCGCCGAGCTGATCGCGCCGGCCCTCGCGGCGGGCGACACCGTCGTCTGGAACCCCGCCCGGTTCACGAGCCTGTGCTCGGTCGCGCTCGCGGAGTGCATCGCCGACGCGGACCTGCCGGCGGGCGTCTTCAACCTCGTGACCGGGCCCGGCGCGGACGTCGGTGACGAGCTGGCGAGCCACCCCGCGGTGGAGGTCGTGGCGTTCGTCGGGTCCACCGCCACGGGCGGGAAGATCGCGGCGCGGGGCGCCGGCAAGGACCTCCTCCTCGAGCTCGGCGGCAACGGCCCGCTCGTCCTGCTCGACGACGCGGACGTCACCGCAGCAGTCAAGGCCACGTTGTCGGCCTGCTTCCTCAACGCCGGCCAGAGCTGCACCGCCGGCGAGCGGGTGCTCGTCGATCGGAGCATCCATGACGCCTACGTCGCCGCCCTCGTCGAGGCCGTCCGGCAGCAGGTGCGGCTCGGCGATCCGCTCGACGGCGCCACCACCATGGGTCCGCTCAACAACGAGCGCACCGCCGAGAAGGCTGAGCGCCACGTCCGCGAGGCGGAGGCCCGCGGCGCCGAGATCCTCGTCGGCGGGGAGCGGGCGCCGCGCCACGGCAGCCGCCTGTTCTTCGAGCCGACCGTCATCGACCGGGTGACCGAGCAGATGGCGGTCGCCCGCGAGGAGACCTTCGGCCCGGTCGTGCCGATCACCGCCGTGGACGGCGAGGCCGCGGCGCTCGGCATCGTCAACGCCTCGCCCTATGGCCTCCTGACCGCGGTGTTCACCCGGGATCTCCGGCGTGGCCTCAACTTCGCCGAGTCCGTTCACGCCGGTTGGGTGAACATCAACGAGAGCACCAACTACTGGGAGTCGCACCTGCCGTTCGGGGGTCGGGCGGGGTCGCAGAGCGGCCTCGGCCGGGTCGGCGGGCGCTACGCCATCGAGCGGATGACCGAGCTCAAGACGATCGTCGTCAACCTGGCCTGACCGGGCACCGCGCCCGACCGGGCCGCACGGAGGAACGCAGACCCATGGCCGCGCTGCCGAACCACGCCCGCGTCGTCGTCATCGGGGCAGGCATCGTCGGGAACAGCCTCGTCCATCACCTCGCCCGCCTCGGGTGGCGGGACATCGTCCTGCTCGAGAAGGGCACGCTGCCGAGCCCCGGCGGCTCGACCGGCCACGCCTCGAACTTCATCTACATCACCGACCACAGCAAGGAGATGACGGCGCTGACGTTCGACAGCGTCCGCCAGTACCAGGAGCTGGGCGTCTTCACCCAGACGGGTGGCATCGAGGTCGCCCGCACCGAGGCGCGGATGCAGGAGCTGACGCGCCGGATCACGTCCTCCAAGGCCTGGGGCGTCGAGCCGGTCGAGCTCATCAGCCGCGAGCGGGTCAAGGAGCTCGTGCCGTTCATCAACGAGCAGATCATCCTCGGCGGCTTCCACACGCCCGGCGTTGGCGTCGTCGACTCGCTCCAGGCCGGCACGCTCATGCGCCAGGCCGCCCAGCAGCTCGGCGCGCTCACCATCGCGGCGGGCGTCGAGGTCACCGGCATCGACGTGGAGCGCGGCCGGGTCAGCCGGGTCCGGACCGACCACGGCGACATCGAGGCCGAGGTCGTCGTCATCGCGGCCGGCATCTGGAGCCCGCGCATGGCGAAGATGGCCGGGACGTAGCACGGCACCGGCTTCGAGGTCGGCTCGTACGCCCACCGGCCGATCCTCATGGACCCCGACGACATCCCGTCGATCGCCGCCGCGGCCCTCTCGCCGACGATGCTGCCGTTCACCCAGGAGGACTTCGACCCGCAGCTCGAGGACGCCCTGGAGCTCTTCCCGGACATCGTCGGCGACGAGAAGGCCGGCGTGAAGTCGCCCGAGCCGTCGCAGAGTGGATGACCCATGGCGAGCCGGAGATCGACCTCCACGGCTCCGACGTCGCCCGGTTCTACGACCACCAGAAGACCTGGCAGCACATCCGGGCCCGGGCGAGCGAGGGCTTCAACAAGACCTACGGCATCGTCCACCCGATGGAGCAGTGGGACTCCAACCGGCGCGTCCGGCTGTCGCCGTTCTACGAGCGCGAGGTCGGGCTCGGGGCGGTGTTCTTCGAGGCCGCCGGCTGGGAGCGGCCCTACTGGTACGCCTCAAACGAGACGCTGCTGGCCGAGTACGGCGACCGGGTCATGCCGCGCGAGGCCGAGTGGGAATCGCGCTGGTGGTCGCCGATCATCAACGCCGAGCACCTCGCGATGCGCGACCGGGTCGGCATGGTCGATCTCTCGGCCTTTGCCCTGTTCGACGTCACCGGCCCGAACGCGGTCACGGTCCTCGAGCGGCTGTGCGTCAACAAGGTCGACGTGGCGGTCGGGAAGACCGTCTACACCCCGATGCTCAGCCCGAATGGCGGGATCCTGGCCGACCTCACGATCATGCGGCTCGGCTGGGATCACTTCCGGGTCGTCACCGGCGGCGGCCTCGGGATGCGCGATCGCAAGCTGTTCGCCGACGCGCTGCCCGAGGACGGCTCGGTGCAGCTCCACGACGTCACGAACCAGTACACGACGATCGGGCTGTGGGGGCCGCGTTCCCGCGATGTGCTCGCCTCGGTCACCGAGGCCGACGTCAGCCATGCCGGCTTCCCGTTCCTGACCTCGAAGGCGGTCGACATCAACGGCGTCCGGACGCTCGCCTCTCGGATCAGCTACGTCGGCGAGCTCGGCTGGGAGATCTACGTCCCGATCGAGCAGGGCCTGCGGGTCTGGGACGCGCTGTGGGACGCCGGCCAGGCGCACGGCATCGTGCCGGTCGGGATCGGGACGTACGCGGTGACGGCTCGCCTCGAGAAGGGCTACCGGGCCCACGGCAACGAGCTGGAGCTGGACTTCAACCTCGTCGAGGCCGGCATGGCCCGACCGACGGTCAAGGACGCGGACTTCGTGGGTCGTGCGGCATACCTGGCGCAGCGCGCGGCCGCACCGGCCGCCCTGCTCTGCACGCTGACGCTCGACGACCCGACCTCCTCGACCGGCGTGAAGCGCTACATGCTCGGCCGCGAGCCGATCCTGACGCTCGACGGCGCGCCGATCGTCGACGCGAAGGGCCGCCGGTCGTACGTGACCTCGGCCGGGTCGGGCCCTTCGGTCGGGAAGCACCTCCTCATGGCGTACCTGCCGCCCGCCCACGCGGTGGCGGGTACGAAGCTCCTCGTCGAGTACCTCGGCGAGCGCTACCCGGTCTCGGTCGCGATCGTCGGCGCGACGCCGCTGTTCGATCCCGAAAACACCCGGGTCCGGGCCTGAGCCCGGCTCACGTGGCCCGCGGCATGAACGTCCTGGTCTGCGTCAAGCGCGTGCCCCAGACCGGGGGCCGCATGGTCCTCGCGCCCGACGGGCGATCGATCGACACCCGGTTCCTGGGCTTCACGATCAGCCCCCACGAGGAGTGCGGCGTCGAGGAGGCGGTCCGCGTCGTCGAGGCCCACGGCGGCATGTCGGCGGTCCTGACGCTGGGGCCCGCCGAGGCCGAGGACCAGCTCCGGGATGCGATGGCCATCGGGATCGACCGGGCGATCCTGCTGGAGACCTCGGGCGGCGAGTGGGATCCGGTCTCGACGGCCGCAGCGATCGCCGAGGCGATCCAGGTCCAGGAGGCCGCGAACGGCGCGTTCGACCTCGTCATCTTCGGCAACGAGGCCGCCGACACGGGTGACTACCAGGTCGGGATCCGCGTCGCGGTCGCACTCGGCCGGCCGGTCATCAACGGGATCAAGGGCCTGACGCTCACTGACGGGGTCGCCCACGCCCGGCGCGAGGCCGGTGGCGGTGGCTGGGAGACGTATGCGCTGCCCCTCCCCGCTGTCATCGGCGTCAAGGAGGGCCTCAACCTGCCGCGCTACCCATCGGTGCCCGGGCGGCTTCGCGCGAAGCGCAAGGAGATCGAGCGGGTCGCGCTGGGCGGATCGCCCGCGGGCGCGCTGGGCCTCGGGGCCGGCGAGGACGCCGCGGTGGAGGGCACGGGGGTGGGCGCCGTCCCGGGACCGACGATGGTGGGCCTGCGCCTGCCGGCCGAGGAGCGGACCGCGGCAACGGTCATCGGCCACGGGGCCGACGCCGCGCCGGCGGTCGTCGACCTGCTGCTGCAGCTCGGGCTGGTGCACTGATGGCCGCGGGTGGCGCCGGGGGCCCGATCCTCGTCTTCGTCGAGCAGGTCGGTGGCGAGGTCGACCGGCTGTCGCTGGAGGCGCTCGCGTTCGCCGCGCCGCTCGCGGCCGCCGCGGCCGGGGCCCGGGTGGAGATCGTCGTCCTCGGAAGCGAGGCGGCAGCCTCGGCCGGAACCCTGCGAGACTCCGGGGCGGCGCTCGCGCACGTCGTCGCCGACGCCCGCCTGGACACCTACGCGCCAGTCGCCTGGGCGGCGGCGCTCGGCGCCGCGATGGATCGCAGCAGCGCGGTCGTCGTCGTCGCGCCGGGGAGCGATCGCGGCAACGAGGTCCTCGCGCATCTCGCTGCGCGGCGCGGCCTCCCGATGGCCGCGCACGTCGTCTCGGTGGCGCCGGCCGCGTCGTGGCGGCTCGTGCGCCAGCGCTGGGCCGGCAGCCTGCTGGAGGACGCGGCGCTCGACGCCCCGGTGCGGCTCGTCTCCGTCGCCCCTCACGCGGTGGCGCCCATCGAGGCCGGGGCTGGTGCCGGGCCGCCGGTCGAGGCCCAGCTGTTCGACGCCGATCTCCACGACGCCGACTTCGACGTTCGCGTCGGCGGTATCGAGGCCTCCGAGGCCGACGGCGTCTCGCTGACGGACGCGAAGGTCGTCGTCGGTGGCGGGCGAGGCGTCGGCTCCGCCGCGGGCTTCGGCCAACTGGAGGAGCTCGCGGGCCTGCTCGGCGGCGCGGTCGGTGGGTCGCGCGTCGTCACGAGCCTGGGCTGGCGGCCGCATTCGGATCAGATCGGCCAGACCGGGCTGCGAATCGCGCCCGATCTCTACATCGCCTGCGGCATCAGCGGCGCGATCCAGCACATCGTGGGATGCAAGGCGGCCAAGCGAATCCTCGCGATCAACACCGACCCGGACTCGCCGATCATGTCGGTCGCGGACTACGCGGTCATTGGCGACCTGGGCGCCGTGGTCCCGGCGATCAGCGCCGAGCTTCGGCGCCGGGCAGGCGCGGCATGAGCGCCCCGGGCCCGCACCTCACCGGCGCGGTCGTCGAGTGGCCCCGCATCTGGCTGCGACTCGAGGGCCTCGCCGCGCTCGTGGCTGGCGTCGCCGGCTATCGAGCCGCCGGTGGCGACTGGCTGTGGCTGGTGCCGGCGCTCCTCGCCGTCGACCTCTCGATGGCCGGCTACCTTGTCGGCTCGCACCCGGGCGCGATCCTCTACAACGTGTTCCACAACTGGTTCACCGCCCTGCTCGTCCTCGGCATCGGCCTCCTCGCCGCCGGGCCGCTGGTGCAGCTGGCGGGCTGGGTCCTCGTCGCCCACGTCGGGATGGACCGACTCGCGGGCTACGGCCTCAAGTACGCGCCAGGCTTCGGCGACACGCATCTCGGCTGGATCGGCCGCCCGCCGGATCGCGGCCGAGTGATGTAACGTCGAGCCAACCGATGCAATCGAGCCGTAGGCTGCCGCGGTGGGCCCGCGTGGCGTTGCTGATCCCAATGCATCTTGCGTGGGTCTTCATGCTGTATGGCGGGCTCCAGGTGATTGCTCATGGCTCCGCTGCCGTCGGGCTTGTGCTCCTCGTCGCGGGAGCGATCACTGCCTATCTCGCTCTCCGTAGGCTCGCGGCCGAAGCCAGGACATCGACGGATCCCGCCTCCGGCGAGCTCAGTGGCCCCGCGTTCGACTACATCGTGTGGACCGCTCTTGGCCTCCCGGTCCTGCTCGCCGTTGTCCTGTTGGTCGGCGTCCTGGCCGGCGGCATGAGGTGACATTCGCGAACGCTGAGCGACCATGACCGCAACACGGAGCGCCGCGTTTCGCCGAGCGATCAGTGCGCTGCTCGTCTTCGCCGCCGTCCTCTTGGCTGGCGGGATCTGGCTGAACAGCTCATATGGCGTGGCGTTTCCGTGGGAGACGCCTCGGTTTGTTCGGGCGTGCGGGCTCGAATATGACTACATCTCGGACTCGGCAAGTCGAACCTCGCCTGGCCTCGTCGTGTCACCGGTCCTGTTCAACATTCCTCTCCCGATCGTCGGCCTATCGGCTCGCGACCAGGGACTGCCGTATGCGGGTTGTCCGATCTGGATCGGCCTCCGTCTGCCATCGGGTTTGGCAACCTACCTGCCGGTTGCCGCTCCGTAGCGTCACGTGACATTCAGTAACGCTGAGCGAACGCGATGAACCAACGGATTCGGCTGCGTCTTTGGATTCCACTGCTCCTGGTCGACGCCTTGATCGCCCTGCTCGTCGGTGGCAAGTCCGTCGCACCGTGCCTTGGGCTCATCGACGGGCACGGCGCATGCGTCGCGGCTTGGAGGGCGGGCCTTAGCCCGTTCGACCGCCTCGTCTACGACTCCCCGGCTTGGCTGGTGCTCGCGGTCGTGTTCCTCGCCCTGGTCGCAGTTTCAGTTCTCCTGGTCGGCATCTGGGGCTGGGCAGTGGCTCGGCTCAGAGCACGTGACATTCGCGCACGTTGAGCGAGGCATGAAATCGCGGATGAGGCGACCGTCGGCTGTCGCGATGCGGAGCTGGGTCTGCTCCCTCGTCTTGATCGGAGCCGTCAGCGCCTGCACCACGACGATCTCCCCATCCCCCTTGCCACTCTTGACGCAGGCGTCGCCTGCCACGATCTGCATGTTCGGGAGGTTCGGCGGGACGTTGGCGGTTGACCCCGTATCGGGCCTTGGGCTCGTGGACTCGGGGCGGGTCATACACGTTCGCTGGCCGTTCGGCTACGCGGCTCGGGCGGACGGAGGGTCCGTGCTCCTCATCGATGCGAAAGGACAGGTTCTGGCGCGGACTGGCGACCAGGTCGCAATCGGCGGCGGATACGTGGACGGCGCGATCGTGGCCTGCCCAGGGCTAGCCGCTTCATCGTTCCCCGTCCCATGACCACGTGACATTCAATAACGTCGAGCGAGGGCCGCTGATGACCCACATCCTCGTTCTGCAGTGGCCCGGCTCGACAGCCGCTGACTTCGTGACGCTCCTCGAGACGGAGTGTGCCCTTGAGTCCGGGATCGGCGACACGGGGATCGTCGATGGCCACGACTTCGGCTCGGGACAGATGAACATCTTCATCGGATCCGAGCAGCCCGAGGACGCCTTTGTCGCTGCCAGGAGGACCCTTGGCGATCGGCTGATGTGGCACCAGGTACGCGCTGCGTTCCGAGAGACCCGCGGGGAGACATACACGGTCCTCTGGCCACTGGGCCTAACCGACTTCCATGTCACGTAGACGTCGGACACGTTCGCTGGCTCATGTGACATTCGCGAACGTCGAGCGAGGTTGAGGAGGACGACGTGAGGATCGGAGTGGCCCTCGTCGCGAGCGGCGTGATCCTGGTCTTCCTCTCGGCAGACGCACCGTGTGTCGGTCCGATATGCGGCGACCCAACGTTCGATCCGGGCTGGCTCCTGGTCGGCGCGCTTCTGGGCATTGCCGGCACCGTGCGAATTGCTGGCGCTCGGCGGTCACGTGACACTCGCGAACGCTGAGCGAATCCCGGTGACGACACATCGCGTATGAACGTCATGAGCCGGCGCGTCTCGGTCGTCGCGGTCGTGGCCTTTGTCACCGCCGCGTGTGGTGCCGTCACGCCGAGCACAACGCCGGCCTCGGTGGAGCCGGGTGTGCCCGCCCAGGCGGAGGCGACCGATGGTGCGTTCCGGCTGTGGTTCGACTTGCCGCGGACCATCTGGCGCTCGACGGAGCCGATCACCGGGACGGCCGTGCTCGACTTCTTGGGCGTAGGGCAGCGCCTCCTCTACGGCCCGAACGCGGGTTTGATCGGATTCACCTGGACGCAGGTAGGCGGGACCAAGCACGGGACCTGGGTCTGGCAGCTCGACTGTTCGCATCACGCGATCAGCGCTGCGGCTCCACTCTCGAGCCCACTCCGCCTGATGGTCGCCTTCACCCCGGACGATCCCGACGCCTCCTTCTACGCCTCGACTGACTTCGAGCATCCGCTGCTCCCGCCGGGGGACTACGTGCTCGGCGCGGTGGCGAGCTTCAGCGAAGTGCCGTGCACCGGAGAGTCGGCGCCGCCCGGCGCCAGCGACCATGACATGGCAACCTCGACGATCACCATTCACGTCATCCCCTGAGACACGCGTCCGAGCGAGCCGTCGAGTGACATTGGCGCACGCTGAGCCAGTGATGCCCGATGACTCTTGACCCGCCCGGCGGGACGCCGACCCTGATCCCGATGCGACTTCTCGGCTCTCGCTACTTCAGCGCCGCGCTGCTTGTGGTCGCGACGCTCCTGAGCCTTGCGGTGCTGTGGGTCGAGCTCGACAGGCTGGCGAGATGGGCTGTCTGTGCCGACGCCATGCAGCACTCATTGATCCTTTGCGACGCCGGTCCCGGAGGTTGGGGAGTCGGCACGACCGTCTTTGTGGCCGTCCTCCTCGCAGGGGCGTCCGGCGTCGCCATCGAACGGGCCCGCACCGCTCGCCGGGGCGAGTGACATTCGCGCACGTCGAGCGAGGGGAGGCGGATAGAGAATGGACCCTTCCACAGCGGCGGGCTCGGGCGCCGGCCTCGGCTTCCTCCTCGCCCTGCTCAACGGCTGGCTGGCGGGCCGTCGCAACCGGTCGAGCCTTCTATGGTTCCTCGGGTCGCTCGTCCTCTCACCCGTCGCATTGCTGCTCACGATCTATCTGCTGGCGCAGCCAAGAGCCACGCCGGGCGAGGACCGCAAGGTCGGTATCGCCGCGGTGGCTGTCTGGGCGGTATTGATCATCATGTTGCTGTCCCTATTCCTGGCCGGGACCCCGGTCGGCACGGGCGCCGGCCGCGCGTAGCCCTCGCGTGACATTCGCGAACACTGAGCGAGGCCAGCACACCGCGGTGGTGGTAGGCGTCTAGTCGGCCGATGATGTGGAAAGCAGGCGCACTCATGATGGCCGTCGTTGTAGTCGTTGTGGCTTGCACCAGCACGCCCACGCCGACCCTCTCGACCGTACCGGCGACCCTCGCCCCCCTGCAACCGTCTCCGGAACCGAGTTCCTCGCCAGCGCCCGAGACGCCTCCAGCCACACCAGCCGCAGAGGCATCCGCGGCGTCCGTCGCGTTCTGGACGGCGGAGCGCGGGATCGTCGTCGGGGCCGCGGCCGACGGCACCGGCGAGGTGTGGCTCACTGCCGACGGCGGTCAGACATGGTCGGCTCACGAGCCTGCTCTGCCGGCCCTGTGGTTCGTCACGACCGTCGGGGCGAGTGACGCATGGGCGCTCACGGCCTGCGACCACAGCGGGCTGCCCACTGGTTGCACCGTCTGGGCGAGCCACGACGCCGGGGCGACGTGGGCCAAGGTCGGCGAGGGACGGTTCAGCGGCATGTCGTTCACGGACGCCCGCCACGGGTGGGCGGTCAGTGCCGACGGGGCGCTCGCGGCTGGACCTACGAGTAGCGGTGTCTTCCGCACGAGCGATGGCGGTCAGACCTGGTCGGCGCTGGCGGGATCGCCGTGCGCCACCATCGGCTGGCCGGTCGCGGTCAGCTTCGTGAGCAGCACCCATGGGTGGATCGGTTGCCGGGGCGAGGAAGGCGCGGGCCAGGGTGAGAAGGGCGTTGTCGAAACCAGCGACGATGGCCGGTCCTGGTCGACCCGGTCGGCGGCCCGCTTCGATGGCTCGCAGGTCGGGACGATCGCCGGGAGCGACTACCTCATCGGGCTCTCGATGCGCGCGTCCGGTGTCGGGATCGCCTGGGAGGGCCGCGGCGGAACGATGCGCTCAGTCGATGGGGGCCGAACATGGCTACCGATTCCGCCGGGTGGCACCGACGCTGGTCCGATCCCGTACGGGGCCTGGGCCGCCACAGACCATGACTGGTTCGTGGTGATGTGGGACGGCAACCTGCAGGCGACCACGCTCTGGGCGAGCCATGATGCCGGGAAGGAATGGCGCTCAGTCAGCGCCGTCCCGCCGGCCCAGTAACGAGTGACATTGGCGAACGCTGAGCGAGGTCGGCATCGCCATGATGGCAGCGGTCACGTCGTGTGCTACCGTATGCGTTGAACGTCGCACACTTAAGGATCTCGCCGATGGTGCTGGCCAGAACCAACCTCACCCTGCCCAAAGAGCTGCTCCATGACGTCGACGAGATCGCTGGGCCCCGCGGGCGAAGCCGGTATGTCGCCGAGGCCGTCGCCGCGCGCCTGAAGCGCGATCGGTTGCGCCGTGCGATCGATGCGGCAGCGGGTTCGCTCATTCCGCCAGGCGGGCGGCCGATGACGCGCGACGAAGTGAGCGCCCTCGTCGAGGAGTTGCGGTCCGAGGAGACCGACTAGGTGCGCTACCTGCTCGACTCGTCGCTGTTGATTGATCACGCGAACGGCGACGAGTCAGCGGTGGCGCTGCTTCGCCAGCTGTTTGAAGAAGGCCACGACCTCTACTCATGCGACGTGGTGACGTGCGAGGTCCTGTCGCGCGGCGAGCCTGACCACCTTCGCCATGTCGAGGTGCTGCTCCGCGCCCTCGAGTACGTCTCGACCGCCCCGGAGGCGGCGCGTTGGGCTGGCGCCTCTCGCCGCGCTCGAAGGGCCACGGGCGGCAAGCGGTCGCTCGGGGACGCTCTCATCGGGGGTGTCGCGATCAGCCTGGGAGCGACCGTCGTGACCCGGAACCGCCCGGACTTCGAACGTCAGGGCGTGCCAGTCCTCACGTACTGAAGGATCAGCTTCGGAGGCGGGACCCGATCCTCCCTGCGGCCGCCTCGACGGCCTCGCCGAGTGTGTCGGCCTGCCCAGCGGCCGGGAATCGGTACGAGGGCCCGTGGACGTGGACCGCGCCGACGACCTCGCCGCTCGCGTCGGCGATGGGCGCGGCCACGGAGCTGATTCCGAGGGCGAACTCCTCGCGGACCCAGGCGTAGCCGTCGCGGCGGACGTTCCAGAGACGGTCGCGGATCTGCGATGGGATGACGACCGTGTGCTCGGTGAACCGCTCCAGCGGGCCCGCCAGGTAGGCCTCGAGCGCGGCGGGCTTCAGGCTCGCCAGCACCACGAGCCCGGACGACACGGCGTGCATCGAGATGCGCGTGCCGGTCCAGTCACGGACCTGGACCGGGTTCGGCGAGTCGACCTGGTCGATGTAGTGGACCGTCCGCCCGTCCAGAACCGAGAGGCCGGCTGCCTCGCCGGTCTGCTCCGCCAGCTCGACCAGGAACGGGTGGGCGATCGCCACCAGGCTGCGGCTCGCCCCGATGCCGGAGGACAGCGTCAACAGCCTTCGACCGAGGCGGTACTCGGACCGGCCGTCGGCCTGCTCGACCGCGCCCTCGCGAGCCAGCGAGGCGAGCAGCCGCGCGGCGGTGCTCTTCGGTAGCCGGGCACGCTCGGCGACGTCGGTCACCCCGAGCGGCCCGTCGGCGAGCGTCGTGAGGACCGCGAACGCGCGCTCGATGCTCTGGACTCTGGACACTCGACCGCACCCTCGCTAGTCTGGCGTTCCACTATACGGCACCGTTCCGCGATGTGGAACAGGTGACCGGACGCCGGAGCCGAACCGGGAGCACGCGTGGCAGACGACCAGGAGTTCGACCTCGCGAGCCTGAACGACGACGAGCTCGTCGAGCAGATGCACAACGACCTGTACGACGGCATGGCGCCCGAGATCTCGCAGGGCACGAACATCCTCCTCGGTCGAGGGTGGGGCCCGGAGAAGGTCCTGAACGACGCCCTGGTCGAGGGCATGCGGATCGTCGGCATCGACTTCCGCGACGGGATCCTGTTCGTGCCGGAGGTCCTCCTCGCGGCCAACGCGATGAAGGCCGGGATGGCGATCCTGCGGCCGCTGCTGGCTGAGACCGGCGCGAAGCCGATCGGCAAGGTCGTCATCGGCACGGTCAAGGGCGACATCCACGACATCGGCAAGAACCTCGTCGCGATGATGCTCGAGGGCGCCGGGTTCGAGGTCTTCGATCTCGGGATCAACACCGACGCCGACAAGTTCATGGCCGCGCTCGAGCAGCACCAGCCGGACATCCTCGGGATGTCGGCCCTCCTCACGACGACGATGCCGTACATGAAGGTCGTCGTCGGCGAGCTGACGAAGCGCGGCCTCCGCGACGACGTCATCGTCCTCGTCGGCGGGGCGCCCCTGAACGAGGAGTTCGGCAAGGCGGTCGGGGCCGATGCCTACTGCCGCGACGCCGCCATCGCGGTCGAGACGGCGAGGTCGCTCGTGGAACAGCGGCGTGGTCGCGTCACCGCCTGAGGGCCTCGCCTCGCGAGCCCGGGGTGCGGCGGCTCGCCCGCCGCTCGTGATCGGCTGCGGGGCGCTGGCGGTCGAGCTCGTCGAGCTCACTCGTCGCGCCGGCCTGCCGGCGGTCGACCTGACCTGCCTCCCGGCCTCGTTCCACAACCGGCCGGAGCGGATCCCGGCCGCGGTTCGCGCCCGGATTCGCCGCGCTCGGGCCGACGGCTACGACCGGCTGTTCGTCGCCTATGCCGACTGCGGAACCGGCGGCCTCCTTGACCGGGTGCTCGAGGAGGAGGGCGTGGCGCGGCTCGAGGGCGCGCATTGCTACGAGGTCTACGCCGGTCGCGCCGCGTTCGCGGCCCTCGCCGACGAGGAGCTCGGGACGTTCTACCTGACCGACTTCCTCGTCCGAAACTTCGACCGGCTCGTCGTCCGGGGGCTGGGCCTGGATCGACATCCGGAGCTGCTGCCGGTCTACTTCGGCAACTACCGCCGACTCGTCTACCTGGCGCAGACGGACGACCCGGGGCTCGATGTCGCCGCGCGCGCCGCCGCAGCCCAGCTCGGCCTGACCTTCGAGCGGCGGTTCACCGGTCTCGGCGAGCTCGCGGCCGGCCTCGCGCCCGGCCTCGCGCAGGGCCCGTGGTCCGGTGACCCGGAGTCAACAGTCGCGCGAGTTGGCCGGGGATCCGGCGCCCTCGGTGGTGATTCGGTGACTCCTACGCAGCAAGACCCACCCGAACGGGCCGAATCCGCCCCTGGAGGCGCGGATGGGCGCCATTCGGTGACTCCCGGTCACCGCCGGGGCCGGACCCGCAAGGTTGCGCAGGCCATGGAGGTGGCGTGATGCCACCGACCCGGCCGGCGCGCGGCGCCACGCTGACGACGATCTGGTGGCGCGACATCCCGATGCAGGTCGTGGCGAAGGACGGCAGGCAGGCCCACAAGGTCGTGCTGCACCCGCGATTCCAGGTCGCCGTGGATCGCGCGGCCATGAAGGCGGGCAAGAAGTCCGCGAGCGACTACGTCGAGGAGATGCGGCGGACCGCACGTCCGTGCGGCGAGGACCTCGACGCCGAGGCGACCGCCGAGGCCAGCCGCCTCGAGGCTGCGTACGGGCGCGAGGTGCTGGCTCGGCTGATCGAGTCCGGCGGCGTGGACGCCCACGCGGACGGCGGCCGGGAGGCCGGCGCGTGAGCCACCTCGCCCACCCGACCCACACGATCCTCAGCTCCGCGACCCGCGAGGTCGTCATCGGCTTCGATCGGCCGTTCACGATCATCGGCGAGCGGATCAACCCGACCGGCCGGAAGCTCCTCGCCGAAGAGATGCGGAACGGCGACTTCAGCCGCGTCGAGCGCGACGCGCTCGCCCAGGTCGCCGCCGGCGCCCACATGCTCGACATCAACGCCGGCATCCCGCTCGCCGACGAGCCGGCGATCCTGGCCCGGACGATCCGGCTCGTGCAGTCGCTCGTCGACGTGCCCCTGTCGATCGACTCGTCGATCGTCGAGGCGCTGGAGGCGGGACTCGCCGCGTACGTCGGGAAGCCGCTCGTGAACTCCGTGACCGGCGAGGAGGAGCGCCTCGAGCGCGTCCTGCCACTGATCCGGAAGTACGGCGCCGCGGTCGTCGCGATCTCGAACGACGACACGGGTATCAGCGAGGACCCCGACGTCCGGTTCGAGGTCGCGAAGCGGATCGTCGAGCGCGCGGCCGACCACGGCATCCCGCGCGAGGACGTCATCGTCGATCCGCTCGTCATGCCGGTTGGGGCAATGGCCACCGCCGGGCAGCAGGTGTTCCGGCTCCTGCGGCGGCTGCGAGAAGAGCTCCACGTCAACACGACCTGCGGGGCCAGCAACGTCAGCTTCGGGATGCCGGACCGCGAACGGATCAACGCGGCGTTCCTGCCAATGGCGATCGCGTCCGGGCTGACGAGCGCGATCACGAACCCGCTCTCGCCCGAGGTCAAGGGCGCCGTGATGGCGGCCGACGTCCTCATGGGCAACGACCGCGACGCGGCCCGCTGGATCCGGGCCCACCGCGACGCCGCGGTGCCTGCCGTGTCGGTCTCGCATGTGGGCGGGCCCGCCGGGCTCACGGGCCCCGGGCGGCCGCCGGTGCCCGTGCCGGCCCCCGTCAGCGCGCGGCCGCGGGTCAACCGCCGGGCGATGGCCCGCGGGAGCAACGGCGCCGGCGGGAGCAACGGCACCGTCGCATGACCGGCGAGGGGGCCCAGGTCATCTTCACGCCGTCGGGCCGGCGCGGGCGCTTTCCCGCCGGCACGACGGTTCTCGATGCGGCTCGCTCGCTGGGTGTCGACCTCGACTCCGTCTGCGGTGGCCGTGGCCTGTGCGGCCGCTGCCAGGTGGTCCCGGCCGAGGGCTCCTTCCCGAAGCACGGGATTGAGTCCTCCGGCGGTCACCTGTCCGTGCGCGGCGCCGACGAGGCCGAGTACGACCGGCTGCGGGGCCTCGCGGCCGAGCGGCGCCTGGGATGTCGGGCCGAGGTCCACGGCGACGTCCTCGTCGACGTGCCGCCCGAGAGCCAGGTCCATCGCCAGGTCGTCCGGAAGGGCCTGCCGGTCCGCGACTTCGTCATCGATCCGGCCGTGCGGCTGTACGAGGTCGAGGTCGAGCGACCGACGCTCGAGCAGCCCGGTGGCGATCTGGCCCGCCTGCTCGCGGCGCTCGCTGCGGAATGGGGTCTCGGAAGCGCGGACCAGCCGCTCGAGGCCGACCTCGACGTCATCCGGGCCCTCCAGCCGGCGCTCGAGGCGGGTGGCTATCGCGTCACCGTCGCGGTCCACGACGGGCGGTTCGTGACCGCGGTCTGGCCCGGGCTCCACGATCGGGCGCTCGGCGTCGCGATCGACGTCGGGTCGACGACGATCGCGGGGCACCTCGCGAATCTCGCCGACGGTTCGGTGCTCGCCTCGGACGGCGTGATGAACCCCCAGATCCGGTTCGGCGAGGACCTCACGAGCCGCGTGTCGTACGCGATGCTCCACGACGGCGGCGCCGAGCAGATGACGCTCGCCGTTCGCGAGGCGATCGCGAGCCTGCTGCGGGGATTGGCGAATCGCGCCGACGTGCCGCTCGAGGACGTCCTCGAGCTGTCGATCGTCGGGAATCCGATCATGCACCACCTCCTGCTCGGCATCGACCCGATCCCCCTCGGCTCCGCGCCGTTCGCGCTGGCGACCGATGCCGCCATCCGGACGACGGCCGCCGAGCTGGACCTGCCCGCCGGACCCGGCGCGCGGGTCTATGTCCTGCCCTGCATCGCCGGCCATGTCGGGGCCGACGCCGCGGGCGCGATCCTCGCCGAGACCCCGTACCTCGCCGACGAGGTCACGCTCCTCGTCGACGTCGGCACGAACGCGGAGATCGTCCTGGGCGACCGCCGCCGGCTCCTCGCCGCGTCCTCGCCGACCGGTCCCGCCTTCGAGGGCGCGCAGATCAGCTGCGGCCAGCGCGCGGCGCCCGGCGCGATCGAGCGGGTCCGGGTGGACCGCGAGACGCTGGAGCCGCGGTTCCGGGTCATCGGCTCGTCGCGCTGGTCCGACGAGGTCGGCTTCGCGGCGTCCACGCGTGGCACGGGCGTGACCGGGGTCTGCGGCTCGGGGATCGTCGAGGTCATCGCCGAGCTCTTCCTCGCGGGCGTCATCACCGCCGACGGCACGATCGACGGACGCCTGGCGGCGCGCACGCCTCGCGTCATCGCCGACGGCCGGACGTTCTCGTACGTCGTCCACGACCCGGCCGGCCTGGACGCGGCTCGCGGCTCGGCCGGCGGCTCGTCCGGTCCCCGCCTCGTGCTGACCCAGAACGACGTCCGTGCGATCCAGCTGGCGAAGGCCGCGCTGTACGCGGGAGCTCGGCTGCTCATGGACCACCTCGGCGTGGATGTCGTGGACCGCGTCCAGCTCGCCGGGGCGTTCGGCAGCCAGATCGACCCGCTCCACGCGCTGATCCTCGGGCTGGTGCCGGATGCGCCGCTGGAGCGAGTCACCGGCGTGGGCAATGCCGCCGGGACCGGCGCCCTCATCGCGCTCCTGTCGGTCGAGGCACGGCGCGAGGTCGAGCGGGTCGTGCGAACCGTCGAGAAGATCGAGACCGCCGTCGAACCGCGATTCCAGCAGCACTTCGTCGAGGCGATGGCGTTCCCGCACAAGACCGCGCCGTATCCGAACCTGGCGAGCGTCGTCCAGCTGCCGCCTCGATTGCCCGGCGACACGGCCTGGACGGCCGGTGCCGATCGCGGCGCCCGAAGCTCATCGCGGCCCCCGAATCGGCGAATACCAAGCATGTTGGTGCAGGGCGAGGATTCCACCCGATGAACGAGCCGAATCGGCCCTCGGCTGATCGCGGGTGCGAGCGCCTGAGCACGGGGGTCCGCTTCCCGTCCGACCAGCCCCCAGCGTGCGCCCGCGTCATCCCCTCGAGTACCAACCATCTTGGTGACTGGCAGGGACATGACCGGAGTGAGGCATTGGATGACTGACGACAGTCCGCGGCATCGCGCTGGCGGCGGCCGGGCCGCCCGGATCGCGGCCCGCACGGCCTCTCGCGCGGAGCGGCAGGCCTACATCACCCGCGCTCTGAAGCCGGTCGAGATCCTCGACGACGAGGGGCTCGCGACGATCGAGGCCAACGCCGACACGATCCTCCAGGAGGTCGGGATCGACTTCCGCGGCGATCCGGACGCCCTGCGGCTCATGCGCGAGGCCGGCGCCGACGTCGATGGCGAGCGGGTGCGGTTCCCACGCGGGATGTGCCGCGCCATCGTCCAGCGATCGGCGCCGCGGAGCTTCATCCAGTACGCCCGCAACCCGGAGCGGAGCGTGATCGTCGGCGACCCGTACACGGTCTTCGCCCCGAACTACGGCTCGCCGTTCGTCCGCGATCTCGACAGCGGCCGGCGCTACGGCACGATCGAGGACTTCCGGAACTTCGTAAAGCTGACGTACCTGAGCCCGCACCTCCACCACTCGGGCGGGACGATCTGCGAGCCGGTCGACGTGCCGGTCAACAAGCGGCACCT
>JACQEG010000047.1 GCA_016200665.1 Chloroflexota bacterium
ATGTGGGCGCAGCCGTGGCTGTCGAGGGACTCCTGGATGAAGTCCAGCAGGTTCCGGTTGGAGGCCGGCGCGACGCAGAAGATGCCGAGGTTGCAGATGTCCCCGACGTGCATCGGTGTCGACGTGATCTGCGTGATCGTCCAGGTCGCGCCGCTGACACCCTTCGACAGGTTCAGCGACTGGGCCGCATACAGGTTCCACTCGCAAGCCGGCGGGAACGTCGTCGGGTTGCCGTTCGCGGGCCCGGGTCCGGCACAGCCGCCCGGATCGGCCTTGCCGAGCGGATCGGTGGGCAGGATCGTCGGGGTTCGGAGGAACGCGACGTCGACCTGACCCGGGTTGCCGGCGGCGATCGCGGGGAAGAAGTGCGTGCCGGTCTCCGCAGGCGGGTTCACCCGGTACGCCTGTGCGGCGCTCCCGGCGATGAGGCCGCCGCCACCGTCCCACGTCGCGCCACCGTCGTTCGACCAGACGAGATCGACGTCGTAGCCGCACGAGGTGTCCGACTGGACCGTGCCGGCCGTCGACTCCGCGGCACAGGTCACTGGATTCGAGCGCAGGTTGACGCCGAAGGCGAAGTAGGGATTGCCGCGCCGATCGGTCGTGAAGGCGGCGAACGGCGTCGAGGTGTCGTGCCCGACGCCGGCGTCGAAGGCCTGCTGCGGCGTCCAGGTCTGGCCGCCATCGTCGGAGTAGGACACCCAGACCGTGTGGAAGGCCTGGGCCATCGTGACGTTGCAGCCCGTCGCGTTCTGGGCCAGATCCGCCGCGATCCAGCCGACGACGATCCGGCCCGCGTGTGGCACACCCGGCGGGACGATCGCGACGCCGGCCGGGATCGTGTTGCAGAACGTATAGCCCTGGGCGACGAGCGTCCCGGCCACCGCCCCCGGCGTGACGGCCGGTCCGGCGAGCACCTCGATGGGAGCACCGAAGGTCGCGCCGCCGTCGTGAGAAATGTTCACCCAGATCTGGCTGGGGCCGTAGAAGTCGTGGTACATGAGCACGACCTCGGCCTTTGCCGTGCTCTTGCCCGACAGGATCGAGGCCGCGACCCAGTCGCGGTCGACCCCGAACGCCGAGCAGCTCGTCGCGCACTGCGGCAGCGGGCCCTCGCCATGCGTCCAGCTCGCGCCCTGGTCGACTGACTTCCAGACGTCGGCCTGGAGCGGTGCGACGCCCTCGCTGCCCGCGAGGTTGCAGAGGTAGATCGCGCCCGACTGGTCGGTCGCGAGGCAATCGTCGCCGCTGTTCGGATCGGCGGTCGTCGTCTGCTGCCAGGTCTTGCCGCGGTCCGACGAGCGGTACGTGATGGTTCCGCCGCTCGGGGTCGCGACGTACAGGTTGCCCGCAGGGTCGGAGGCCGTCGATGGCTCGCCGCCATAGGCGCCGACGTTGACGACCTGGTACACGGGGCCGCTCGAGGCGCCTCCGCCGCCGCCCCCGCCCCTGGCGGAGACGCTCGCGGCTGCGGTGGCCGAGACCAGGACAAACGCGGCCAATGCGATCGCGACGCGACGCGACATCGAGGCTCCTCCGGGCAGAGCGACCAGGGCGCCGGAAGGGTCCCGCGCCGGCCATGCAGGGCGATGACATGACCTCGACCTGGCCGTATCAAACGCGATGCGGTTGCGGGGCGGGAGCGCGCATCATCGGCTCGTGACGCCCCCCACCCTCGGCCTGAACCTGCCCTACGTCGAAGGCTCGATGGACGGCGCGACGCCACGCTGGGCAGACATCCTCGCGATGGCCCGAACCGCGGAGGCGATCGGGCTCGACGCGGTCTGGGTCAGCGACCACCTCGGCTTCGGTGACCCGGATGGCGAGTGGCACGGTTCCTGGGAATCGTGGACGCTGCTGAGCGCGCTCCCCGGCGCGACCTCGCGGGTACGCCTCGGCACGTACGTCACGGCCGCGCCGCTCCGCAACCCGGCGCTGCTCGCGAAGATGGCCGAGACGCTCGACGAGGTCAGCGGCGGGCGGCTGATCCTGGGCCTCGGCGCCGGCTGGAATGAGCCGGAGTTCACCGCGTTCGGCGTGCCATTCGACCACCGCTTCGATCGGTTCGAGGACGCGCTCCGGATCGTGACGTCCATGCTCCGGACGGGTCGCTCCGACCACGACGGTGCCTTCGCGCAGGCCCGCGGCGCCCGCCTCCAGCCACGCGGCCCGCGACCTGCCGGTCCGCCGGTGATGGTCGGCGCGGCAGGGCCCCGGATGCTGCGACTGACCGCCGAGCTCGCCGACGAGTGGAACGCCGGGATGCGGACGCCCGAGGAGCTCGAGCCGCTGCTCGTCGCGCTCGACGCGGCATGTGCGGTTGCGGGGCGCGACCCGGCGACGTTGCCCCGGTCCGCCGAAGCGCTCGTTCGCACGATCCCTGCCGCCGACGGCCGCCCGCCCGAGCATCGCGAGCTCCGCGGCACGCCGGACGCCATCGCCGCGGAGCTCCGCCGCTATGCCGACCTCGGTATCGCCCACGTCCAGGTCCAGCTCCGCCCGAACACGCCCGCCGCCGTCGAGGCACTTGCGCCGATCGCGGACGCGCTCCGGTCCTGACAGGCCGCGTCGACCGCCGGCATCTCGGCGGTGCGGAAGGGCACCTTCGTCTTGCGCGCTGTCCGGAACGAGCGCAGGCCGTCGGGCGTCTGACGATTCTCCAATCCGCAGCGAGGTCTCGATCGTGCCGGCGTTCCTCCGCGCATCGCTCTTTCTCCTCGAGTCGAGCCTGAGACGCCTGCTCCACCGCCCGCGGCAGCGCCAGGGCTGGTAGGGGGAGGCTCCCCGCCGGTGAGGCCCCACGTGGGCTGAAAGCCTCAGCGCGACATCCCCATGGAGCGGGTAGCCTGCTCTGGTGATACTCCCTCGGGGTATTGACAAAGGTCTTGTCAAGAAGGGCCTCGAAGGGTAGAATCCTCTTCGGATGGTCTGTCAAGTCTTGACAGGCCTCTCGTCATGTCCAGCGGGTCCGTGGCGGCGGTCGGCCGTCACGAGCGAAGCAGGGTGGGACGGAACGGAACTTCTCCGGGTTCTGCGTCGTAGGAACCTGTGAGAGAGCGCGGAGGGTCGAGAAGACGGCTGGCGGAGTTGCCGCAGAGGTCAAGAGCCGGCTGAACATCGTCGACGTGGTCGGCGAGACGGTTCAGCTGCGGAAGGCGGGCACCACCTACAAGGGGCTGTGCCCGTTCCATGGCGAGAAGACGCCGTCGTTCACGGTCACCCCGAGCCGGGACTCGTGGAAGTGCTTCGGCTGTGGGCTGGGCGGCGACGTCTTCAGCTTCGTCATGCAGCGCGACAGCGTCACGTTCCCGGACGCGCTCCGGACCCTCGCCGCGAAGGCGGGCGTCGAGATCGACGAGCGCACCAAGCGCGAGGACGCCCACCGGGCCCGCCTGCGCGACGTCCTCGAGACGGCGATCGCGTTCTACCACCAGGTCCTGACCTCGACCTCGCACGGCAAGCCGGCGCTCGACTATCTCCACGGCCGCGGCTTCACCGATGCCACGATCGAGACGTTCCAGCTGGGCTGGGCGCCGGATGCCTGGGACGTCATGAGCCGCCGCCTCGTCGAGAAGCGGGCGATCAAGCCCGAGGAGCTTGTCGAGGTCGGTCTGGCGTCGCCCGGCAAGTCCGCATCACGCGGCGTCGGGCTCATCGACAAGTTCAGGGGCCGGGTCCTGTTCCCGATCCGCGATCAGAACGGCGCCGCGACCGGGATGGGCGGCCGGATCCTCGGCAAGGAGGCCGAGGCGCGCGCCGCGGGCCGTGACGTCGGGCCGAAGTACCTGAACACGCCCGGGACGCCGCTCTTCGACAAGAGCCGCTCGCTCTACCTCATCGACAAGGCCAAGGGCTCGATGCGGAAGGGCGGCCAGGCGGTGATCGTCGAGGGCTACACCGATGCGCTCATGGCCCACCAGGCCGGGTTCGACAACGTCGTCGCGTCGCTCGGGACGGCCCTGACCCCCGGCCAGGTCGCGCTGCTGACGCGCTACGGCAAGCGGATCGCGCTGGCCTACGACGTCGACGCCGCCGGCGAGAAGGCTGGCACGTTCGGCGTCCAGGCGCTCCAGGGGCTCATCGGCCAGCTGGCCGCGACCGAGAGCGGCATCGAGCTCGACGAGGTCCGGGTCGTCCGCCTGCCCGATGGCAAGGATCCCGACGAGGTCCTGCGCGACACGCCCGATCGCTGGCGCGAGGAGGTCCGGACCGCCCAGCCGATCGTCGAGTACCTCGTCGACACGTACGCGAAGACCTACGACCTCAAGACGCCGGGCGGCAAGGCCCGTTTCGTCGACGCACTGATGCCGACGATCCGGTCCGTCCCGAACGTCGTCATGCGCGATCAGTACCTGCAGCTCGTCCAGCGGGCCTCCGGCGTCGAGCACGCCGTCCTGCTCGAGGTCCTCCGCGGCGCGCGCGCCGGCGGGGCATCCGGGCTGGCCGCCCAGCGCGACCGTGGCGGCGCGCACGCGGGTGGCCGCGAGAGCCGCTTCTCCGCTGATGCCGTCATCACGGCCGCGGATTCACTGCCCGTTGGCGAGATTCTCCGCGGGGTCCTGCCGCAGGAGGCGGAGCTGCTGCGGCTGCTCCTGCTCGTCCCGGAGATCCAGGTCCGGGTCCTCGACACCATCGGGCCGGACCAGCTGCCGAGCACCGTGGCCCGCGAGCTCTTCCGTGCCGTGCTCCTCGCCCGCGAGCCGAACGATGCCGGCATCCGGCCGGCGTTCAGCCTGACATCGCTCGTCCAGTCGCTCGATCCCGAGACCGCCGCGCTGGCCCAGGCCGTCCTGGCTCGGCGCGACCCGAACCCGCGGGAGCTCTCGGACGCCGATCTCGGCTACGAGATCGAGCGCCTCACGATCGACCTCGAGGAGCGGGCCCTCGACGAGCGCTCGCTGTACATCCAGGACGCGCTCGCGGAGGCCGAGCAGGCCGCTCGCGAAGCCACCGGAGCCGCCGGCGGCGGCGGTGCCGGCAGCACCCCGGACCCCGCCTTCCGGGCCTCGATGGACCAGCTCGTCCGCGAGAGCCAGGCCATCAACGACCAGCGACGCTCGCTCCATCGCCGGCGCGAGCAGGCCCATCTCCTGTCCCGTCCCGGCGCCGCCCTCGCGGCGCCGCCGGTGCGGGCCTGACCACCAAAACCGAATCACCACCGAACCTGAAGCAGCGCAGCACCCCACAAGGAGGGCACCCCACCCATGGCACCAGATCCGCTCGATCAGCAGCTCGTCGAAGCCGTCCTGACCCGACCCCGTCGGGCGAAGGCCGACCTCGAGGAGGCGAAGCTCGCCGGCATCCGCACCCGCGACGTCGACGAGGACGACACGGACGACCTCGAAGAGGACGTCGAGGCGACCCTGTCACCCGATGGCGACGACGACGACGTCGCGGTCGAGGTCGTCGGCGAGGACGGCGAGACGCGCGAGGCGCGCCTCCCGGCCGACGCTCCCGCCAAGCTCGACGCGGCCGAGCTGGAGGAGCCGACCCCGGAGGAGCTCGAGGCCCTCTCCGCCGACATGATCGGGATCGATGACCCGGTCCGGATGTACCTCAAGGAGATCGGCAAGGTCGCCCTGCTGACCGCCGAGGAGGAGGTCGTCCTGGCCAAGGCCATCGAGCTCGGCGAGCAGATGGTCGACGAGCCGTGGAAGGCGATGGTCTCGCTCCACGAGTGGACCCTCCACGACACCGAGCGCAAGACCCGAACGCTGAAGCCGCAGCACCGTCTGCCCTTCGGCGACGAGGCCCACCGGATGGTCCGCGACGCCCTCGCCGCCCCGGAGGCCGGCGACCTGCTCATCACGCCGCCCGACTTCCACCTCGTGAAGGCCGCCCGCGACGCCCAGTCCGAGGGCACGAAGGAGCTCATCAAGGAGGGCCGCCGGCTCGTCCACCTGTACTCCGAGCACCTCTCGCCGGAATCGTTCCAGGACGTCCTCGACTGGTCGTACTTCGCCGTCCACAACGGCGATCTCGACTCGCGCGACAACGTCGGCCTGCGGGCGATCTACGACTGGGCGATGCAGGAGGTCGGGTATCCGGCGCTCCAGCGCTGGATCGAGAGCGGCCACGACGCCGAGCTCCTCAAGATGTTCGGTCAGGACCCGGAGGTCCCGAAGAACACCAAGCTCGCCCACCGCAAGGGCGAGATCGTCCGGATCGGGCGCGATGCCCGCGAGCAGCTGACCTCGGCCAACCTCCGGCTGGTCGTGTCGATCGCGAAGAAGTACATCGGCCGCGGCATGTCGTTCCTGGACCTCATCCAGGAGGGCAACATCGGCCTGATCCGGGCGGTCGAGAAGTTCGACTACGAGAAGGGCTTCAAGTTCTCGACGTATGCCACGTGGTGGATCCGCCAGGCGATCACCCGAGCGATCGCCGACCAGGCCCGCACGATCCGCATCCCGGTCCACATGGTCGAGACGATCAACCGCCTCATCCGCGTCTCCCGCCAGCTCCTCCAGGAGCTCGGCCGCGAGCCGACGGTCGAGGAGATCGCCGAGGCGATGTCCAAGGGCCAGGAGGTCCAGGTCACGCCGGAGAAGGTCCGCGAGATCATCAAGGTCTCGCAGGAGCCGGTCTCGCTCGAGACCCCGATCGGCGAGGAGGAGGACTCCCACCTCGGTGACTTCATCGAGGACCGGGGGGCATTGGCGCCCGCCGAGGCGGCCTCGCACCAGCTCCTCAAGGAGCAGGTCGAGAGCGTCCTCGACTCGCTGACGGGCCGCGAGCGGCGCGTGCTCCAGCTCCGCTTCGGCCTCGAGGACGGCCGCGCCCGGACCCTCGAGGAGGTGGGCAAGGAGTTCAACGTCACCCGCGAGCGGATCCGCCAGATCGAGGCGAAGGCCCTCCGCAAGCTCCGCCATCCCTCGCGCAGCCGCAAGCTCAAGGACTACCTCGAGTAGCCGGCGTCGAGTAGCCGGCGTCGAGTAGCCGGCGTCGGGTAGCCCGCGTGCCCACCATCGACCGAGGCTCGGGTCCGCGACCCGGGCCATCGGCCCAGCCTCGGGCCGCCGCGTTCGCCCCGCAGCCCCAACAGCCGGTCGCGTTGCTCCTCGGCCTGGGCCACAAGGTCGTCCACGCGAATCCGGCCTTCGTGGCCGAGTTCGGCATCATCCCGATCGGCGTGCCGGCCGCGGAGGCCCTCCTGGACCTGCCGCCGCTCGTCCTCGAGGTCGCTGACCGCGTGCTCGCCTCGGGCCGGCCGCTGGCGACGTGGGTCACCGTGCGCGGCGTCCGCCGCCGCCTCACCGTGGCGCCGCGCACGGACGTCGAAACCGGCGAGGTCTACGGCGTGGCCATCCGCCTGGCGGGGGAGTAGCTCGAGCCTCCCCCGCGTCGGTTTCATACCTCCGAGGTATGAAACCTGCCGTTCATACCTCCCACGTATGAACGCGACGTGCTCTGGTCCACGTGAGGCCGCCGGAGGGGCCCGCTCGCGCGTCTCATACGCCCCGCGTATGAGGACGACGCGGATGAGGCGTCGCAACGGCATGTCAGGTTACGTTCATACGCCCCGCGTATGACGCCTCGGTAGCAGGATCGCGGCGCTGCCGCCCGGGTCGGTGCCTGCCCGCAGGCGCGCGAGCGCGACCGGCCCGGGGATCGGAAAGGCTGAGCGCAGCTCCGCGGAAGCGGCGCGCACGAACATGCGCACGCGGCGAGTGTCGGGCATGACCAGGAGCAGCCCATCAACCTGCCCATCGCGCTCCTTCAGGTGCAGGCGCCGGAGCAGGGCCTGCGCGTCGGTCGGCTGGGTCTCGACCTCGACGCCGTAGCGCCAGCCGTCGCCCGCGACCAGACCGTCCCAGGCACGCGGGTCGCCAGCGATCGGGAGCGGCACCTCGACCGACCACCGGAGGGTGAGCGGAAGGAACGTGGCGAAGCTGGCGGCCGTGGCATGCTGACCAGCGTCACGCAGCGGATCGCCTCCCGGATGGGTCCTGACGACGAGGTCGAGCCCAACGGCGGCGGCCGCTCTCGAGAGGCGCTCCAGCGGCACCTTCAGGGCCAGGCCGCGCTCGATCCGGCTGATCTCGGCGTTGGAGCAACCGACAGCCGCCGCGACCGCATCGACGCTCAGTCCGGCGCCGACCCGCGCGAGCCGAATCTCCAGCCCTGCTCGGCCGATGGCCTGCCGGGCCATGCGAGCGCCACGGTCGACCGGCCGCTCCCGAGCCGCCATCGCCACATCTTCGACGGCGCCGCTCTTCCGGCGCTTAATCTCGCGCGTCGCGTACGTCAGCCGGGCTGGGCGGCCGGGTCCGTGCGGCGGAGCAGGATCCCCGCGTAGACCTTCCACGGGCCGACGGCGGCGTCGCGGGAGCCGGCAAGGCCCGCGTAGATCTGGCTGACGTGATCGAGGTCGTGGACCGACCAGGTCGCGAGCAGCTCGCGCAACGTGACCTCGCCGAGGGCCGGATGGAGGCCTCGGCGATCGAGGTCGGCATCACCCAGGCCGAGCGCGGCGAGGGTCTCGAGGTTCTGTGCGCGGAGGGTCGCGAACTGCTCGACGAGCTCGTCGAGCGAGCGACCGACGTCCCGGTCGAGCATCGCGAAGCGGTCGAACGGGTCGAAGGCCCGGCTCGTGCCGGCCTCCAGGATCCGGCGGGTGCGGTCGAGCCAGTTGGTCATCTCGCCGCTGATCAGGTGGCCGACGACGTCACGGGGTCGCCAGCCCTCGGGCTTGTCCGGGGTGTCCGACCACGACGCCGGGAGGCCGACGAGGAGGTCGCGCAGGACCGACGGCGTGCGACGGAGGAGATCGGTCGTTTCGAGCAGGAAGCTATCCATTCGCGGATCGTAGGCCCGGCGAGTCGCGAGAGAAGATCGCGGTCGGTTGCGATTCGGAACCGAATCGAAGGACCCCGGCCGTTGGGCCGGGGTCCCATGCGAGCGAGGACGCGCCCGGGGGCCCGCCCCGCGAGTCGCTCCGCAGAGGAGGGCTACGCCTGGCTGAGGCCGATGACGTGGCCCTCGGGGTCGGCGACCATCGCCAGCCATGTCCCGGGAGTGGGGCTGAACTTCGGCATGACGACCTGTCCGCCGAGCTCGCCGGCCTTCGCCAGCGAGGCGTCGAGATCGTCGACCAGGACGTAGAACGTCACCCAGCCGGCGCCGCCATCGGGCGCCGGGCCGGTGCCCATGACGATCCCGGAGTCGGCCGGATCGGTCATGGCGTAGCCACCCGGCAGGTCGGTGTTCTGCTTCCAGCCGAACAGCTGGCCATAGAAGCGATGGAGCTTCGGGCCGTCGCGACCGACGACCTCGGCGTGCACGATCTTGCTCCCCACGGTCGAGATCCTCCTGGTTGTGCCGGCCGTTGCTGGCCTGTCGAACCAACGACGAACGGCCCGACCCGGAATCGACCGGCGATCCAGAGGGCCTTGCTAGCGAGCGTCCAGGTCCAGCCGGACGACGACCCGGCGGTGCTGCGCGGTTCGATCCGAGGCGTTGTCGGCGACGACGCGAAAGCCGGCTCGCTCGAACATCGAGAGCGTCCCCGTGTAGGCGGAGGCCGCGGACAGTCGCTGGCCGGGCTCGAGCGCGATCGGGTATGCCTCGATCCCCGGCGCACCGGCCGCGCGGGCGTGGTCCACCGCCGCCGCGAGCAGGGCCGAGCCCAGACCGCGACCGCGGAAGGCCGCGGTGATGGCGAAGCAGACGATCGACCAGACCGGGCGATCGTCGATCGTCGGGATCACCTTCGAATGGACGATCCGCTGGAAGTCGAGCCGCGGCCCGAAGCCGACCCAGCCGACCGCTCGATCGGCGCCGTCGTCGCCGCGGGCCAGCGCGACGAGCCCCGGCGGCAGGTCCGAGCGGGCCTGCTCGTGAAGCCGGTCCCGCAGCTGCGGGACCTTGAGGACCGCGAAGTCCTTCGATCGCAGGCGCCAGAACTGGCAGTAGCACCAGCGCGGGTCGCCGCCCTCGCGGAAGAGGGCCGCGAGCGGCTCCCAGGTGGCGTCGGTCAGCGGGACGATCCGCGGCACTCCGGGCGGCGCAGGAGCTGTCGCGGAACCCGGTGTTGCCGCGGAACCGGGTGCTGCCACGGGATCAGCCAGGCAGGCCGTACTTCCAGCGCTTCTGGAGCATGACGCACTGGTTGTCCGGCACGGCGACCGACAGGTGGGCCTGGACGATCCGCCAGCCGGCGGGCTCGCGCTGCAGGACGGCGCTCATCCGCATCTCCGCCCGGGTCCCGTCGCCGAAGACCCATGTCGGCTGGTCGACGAACCAGCCGACGTCACCGCGGGCGAACCCGGTCGGATGCGGGCCGGCCTCGAGGCCCTCACCCGGATCGAGGCGGCCGCTGCGCAGCGACGCCTGGTCGTCGACCCACTCCCCGGCGGAGCCGATGAAGACGAGGGCCGGATCCCACGAGATGAGGTCATTCGCGCCGTCGGCGTCGCCGGCGAGCATCCGGCGGTAGAACTCGAGAACCGTCGCCCGCACTTCGTCCGACGGCATCGTGGCCGTCGCCGTTGCCGATCCGGTAGCGTCCATGGCTGTCCTCCCCGGGCTGGGCTGATGCGCAGGTGCGCATCGTACGGGTCAGCCGCGCGACGGCAACTCGTGGAGCTCGGGTGGCGCAGCGCCCGGCTCAGGGCCGGTGGCGACCGGCAGGCCCGAGCGGGACCAGTCGCTGTACGAACCGGCGTAGAGGATCGGATCGGGCAGGCCGGCGACCCGCAGGGCGAGCGCGTGGTGGCAGGCGGAGACTCCGCTGCCGCACGAGGTCACGACCTCGCCGGCGGCGCCGCTGGCGTCCGGCGGCCCGGGGACCAGGAGCGCGTCGAACCGGCGGCGAAGGACGTCGGCCGGGAGGAGGCGGCCGTCGGGTCCGAGGTTCGCCTCCCACGGCGCGCTGACCGCGGTCGGGATGTGGCCGGCGACCGGGTCGATCGGCTCGGTCTCGCCGCGGTACCGCGGCCCGGCCCGGGCATCGAGGAGCGTGAGCCGACCGAGGCGGGCCGCCAGGTCGTTGCGCGCGATCACCCGGTTCCAATGGCGTCCGAGATGGAGCGAACGCCGCCGCGGCGACATGACGGTCGGGATGACGGTCGGGACGTCGGTCGAGGTTGGCAGGATCGCGGCGAGCCAGGCCTGCCAGCCGCCGTCGAGGAGGGCGACGCCGCCACGATGCCCCAGGTTGTCGAGCATCCACCACAGCCGCGACGCCACCCAGCCGCCTCCGTCGTCGTACGCCACCACGAGCGTGCCGTCGCCGACACCGGCCGCGGCCATCCGGGCCTCGAAGGCGGCCGGGTCGGGGAGGGGATGGCGGCCCGGCGCCCCGAAGCCGGCCGGGTCGGAGAGATCGGCGTCGAGATCGAGGTGGATGGCGCGGGGACTGTGACAGGCGTCGTAGGCAGCACGCCCGTCGCCCGGACGTCCGAGGACCCAGCGCGTGCCAACGATCACGACGCTCGGATCGCCGAGTCGCGTCGCGAGCGCGTCGACCGGGATCAGCGGCGACGGTCGGTCGGTCGACATCGGACGGAGCCTATCGCCTGCTATCCTGTCGCGCGGCGCGGCGCCCGATCAGAGGCCTCGCCCCGGTCACCTTCGGGCGACCCTCGCTCC
>JACQEG010000035.1 GCA_016200665.1 Chloroflexota bacterium
ACCCCGGCATCGGCCAGGGCGCGGAGCTTCTCGACGACCGCCGGGGCCTCGCCGAGGACGCAGAACCGATCGGTGACCTCGTCGCCGACGAAGCCGGCGTTGGACGAGCCGACCTCGGCGTGGTGGCGGTAGTCGTAGCCGGTCCGATCCTGGATGTAGCCGGTCAGCGCGTCCGGCAGCTGCTCCCGCGGGTACTTGTTCACGAGGTCCACGACGTGGTTCGAGACGAGTGCCGGGAACCACCGGGTCCGCTCGCGGCCCTCGTCCCGCGGACCGACGTGGAGCGGCGCCGCGGCCTGGATCTTGACGGCGCCCGGATCGCGGCCGGCGGCGACCGCTGCCTCGCGGATCAGGCCGGCGAACCAGCGGATGAGATCCGGGTCCGCGAGCTGGAGAATGGCGCCGTCGGCGATCCGCCCGGTCATCGCCAGGGCCATGGGCCCGTACCCGGCGACCCAGACGGGGAGCTTCCAGCGGCCGGTCCATGGCAGCTGCAGCTCCGTGCCCTCGTAGACGACGGACCGGCCCTCGACGAGCTCGCGGATGACCCGCACCGCCTCCTCGGTGTTGGCGAGCGTGATCGGCGACTTGCCGAGGACCCGTCGCGCCGAGTCGCCCCGGCCGATGCCGAGGTCCATCCGGCCGCCGCTCAGCTCGTTGAGCGTCGCGAGGGCGGACGCCGTGACCGTGGGCTCGCGCGTCCCCGGGTTCGTGACGCAGGTGCCGAGCCGGAGCCGCGTCGAGTGCTCCGCCATGAGTGTCAGCAGCGGATACGGCTCCCGCCACAGGACGTGCGAGTCGAACAGCCAGCCGTACTCGAAGCCGGCATCCTCGGCCGCCCTCGTCAGCTCGAGGGTCTCGGCGATCGAGTGATCCGGCTTGAGGGTGAACCCGAACTGCACGTCGTCGCTCCAGGGCGGGCCGAGACGGCGGCGATTGTAGGCGCGCCACGCTCCGGTCGCGCTTGCTCGCGAAGAGTGAGTCGGATCCGGCTCCCGGGCGATCTTGCTTCATGAGGCTGCGGTCTCGTGGCCTGGCATGGGGAGGTACGACCGATGCGAGCAGGGCTGGCGGGATTGGCCGCGGCAACGATGGTGGTCGTGATCGCCGTCGCGGGGCCGGTGCGGGCGGCATCGACGCCGTTCGTCGGGACGTGGTACGCGATCGACGTGGACGGCAGCCAGCAGCGGCTGTCCTTCTCGGGCGCGGAGTCCTCGGCCTTCGTATATGTCGACAGCCGGGCGACCTATTGCGGCGGCGCGCCCATCCGGGCCGAGGGGACCGCCGCGGTCACCGCGACACAGGCAGAGCTGACGGGTCTCATGGGCTGCGCGGGCGAGCCTCTCGCTGATTCGTTCAGCGCCACGCTGACCTACGACGCGACGGCCGGCACGTTGTCCGATGGGCTGCTGACCTGGTCCCGAGGCCGGATGCCCGAGGCGTTCCTCGGCCTGTGGCGAGCGACGGACGTCGACGGCAGCGCCATGACCCTGTCATTCGGCGGCACCGGCCTGACCCGGGACGTGGCCTACTTCGACGCCATCGCGACGTCGTGCGATCCCGACTCCTCGTTTGCCGCGACGGGCACCGGACTGATCGGCTCCGTGCCGGGTGATGGGCGGTTCATCCATGTCTGGCTGACCGGCCAATGCGAGGCCTCAGGTGCGACGATCGCGACGAACGACAAGTATGAGTACGAGGTCGCGACCAACACCCTTCGCGGCCCATTGGTTCCGGAGCCCATCGGCGGCTCGGATGGACCGGGAACGGTCATCTGGCATCGCTGATCCCAACCGATCGCGCGGCGGCCGAGGCTTCGGTCGTGCGCCGGCCCCGAGCGAGGCGAATGACATGACGGTCGTCGCCTCGCTCGTGGCTGCTCGGCATGTGACGTCCATAGCCATTGCGATTCGGCGCCAGGCCCGCGACGATGGCGGGGCGTCCCAACGGCCGACCGTCGAGGGCGGGGTGATCGTGTCGCCGATGGCGCTGGAGCTGGTCGATCGCGCGCGAGGTGGCGATGTCGAGGCGTTCTCGACCCTGGCCCGCGGGGTCGGCGACCGGCTGTTCGCGATCGCCTTCACGATCCTCGGCGATCGGGCGTCAGCCGAGGACGTGGTCCAGCAGGCGCTCCTCCACATCTGGCGCAATCTGCCGTCGTTGCGCGAGCCTGAGCGGTTCGATGGATGGTCGTACCGGATCGTCGTGAACGCCGCCCACGCCGAGATTCGCCGGCTCCGCCACTGGACGATCGTCTCGAGCGAGGTCAGCCCGGTTGCCACCTCCCGCGACCATGCGTCTGGCATCGTGGCCCGGGACGAGGTCGAGCGGGCGATGCGACGGCTGTCGCCCGACCACCGCACGGTGCTGGTGCTCAAGCACGTCGCGGACCTCCCGAACGATGAGATCGCCGCGCTGCTGGGCGTCCCGGAGGGGACCGTCAGGTCCCGGCTCCACCACGCCCAGGGACAGCTGCGCGCCGCGATTGCCGCCGACTCCCGTCCGAGCGTCCCCGGAGGCGTGCCATGACCGGCGACCGCAACGACCCCGAGATTGCCGAGCTCCTCTCGGCCCGAGCCGGGCCGCTGTCAGGCGACGTCCTCACCGCGGTGGACGCGTCCGTGCGTCGAACGCCCCAGGCCGGGCCACCGGCCTTCGTCCGGCGCGGCGTCTTCAGCCAACCGAGGTGGCCGCTCGCCGCCGCGGCTGCACTCGTCGTCCTCGTCATCGGCCTGGCCGCGCTGGCCGAGCTCGCGCCTGGCCTGATCGGGCAGATCCCGCCCGGACCGGGTTCGACAGTCCCGTCGCCGACGCGACCAAGCCCGCCGATCACCGCAACGCCCGGGACGTCGCCGCTCGCCACCTCGATTGGGCCGGCCTCCCTGGCCGGCCTGTGGTCGACCATCGACGTCGACGGCAGCCAGATGACGGTGACGCTCCTGGCCGTCGGGAATGGCTGGGACGTGACCTACGTCGACGCCCGGGCCACGGCCTGTGGGGGATCTCCGCTCACGAGCCACGGCACGGGCGTGACGGTCGAGAACGGGATCGAGGCCTCGACGGTCGGTGGCTGCGTCGGCCAGCCGTCGGCGGCGCCGGCCATGACCACGGTGTTCACCTACGATCCGGTCACCGACAGCCTGAGCTCTCCCACCGGAATCGCGGCGCCGGCCTCGTACACGTGGCGGCGCGGCCCGGGCGCGCCGGACGCGTTCGACCGTGACTGGACGTTCCAGTCAGGGGGCGAGACCCGTTCGCTCCTCCTGTCGGGCAGTGGCGTGACCCGCACCGTGAGCTATGCCGAGACCGGCTCTCCTCGATGCGGCGGCCTGACGTTCAGCGCCGACGGGAGCGGCCGGCTGGGGACCGAGGTCGGTGCGGGTCGCATCCTCAGCGTGGAGCTCAGCGGCGGCTGCGAGGGTGCACCCGCGCAGGCCCTGAGCTGGAGGTTCGAGTACCTCGTCGAGTCGGACTCCCTCGTCGGCCCGCTGGACGCGGCCGGCGGTTCGCTGCCGCAGACGGTCTCCTGGCGATTCTGAACGGCCCGGGCGGCGGGGTGAGGGACGGGTCTACGGCCGCGTCAGGTCGTCGTACTGGTCGGGCCGTCGGTCGCGGTAGAACTGCCACGTCTGGCGGACCTTCTCGATCATGTCGAGGTCGAGGTCGCGGACGATGAGCTCCTCGTCGTGCGGGCTGCCCACCGGGCCGATGAACTGGCCCAGCGGGTCGACGAAGTAGCTCTGGCCGTAGAAGTCGTCGTCGCCGATCTCCTTCTCGACCCCGACCCGGTTGATCGTGCCCACGAAGTAGCCGTTGGCGAGCGAGTGGCTGACCTGCTCGACCCGCCACAGGTATTCGCTCAGGCCGCGTGAGGTGGCACTCGGGATCAGCACGATCTCGGCGCCGTTGAGGCCGAGCGCGCGGGCGCCCTCGGGGAAGTGCCGGTCGTAGCAGATGTAGACGCCGATCTTGCCCACCGCGGTCTGGAAGACGGGATACCCGAGGTTCCCCGGCCGGAAGTAGAACTTCTCCCAGAAGCCCTTCACGTGCGGGATGTGCGTCTTCCGGTACTTCCCGAGATACGTCCCGTCCGAGTCGATGACGGCCGCGGTGTTGTAGTAGATCCCGGCGGTCTGGCTGTCCTCCTCGTACATCGGCACGACGAGGACCATCCCGAGCTCCCGCGCCAGCGACTGCATCCGTTTCGTCGTCGGACCGTCCGGGATGAGCTCCGTGTACGAGTAGTACTTGGCGTCCTGGACCTGGCAGAAGTAGGGCCCGTAGAACAGCTCCTGGAAGAGCATGAACTGAGCGCCCTGCTCCCTCGCCTGGTGGGCGTACTGCTCGTGCTTCTGGATCATCGACTCCTTGTCGCCGGTCCAGGTCGCCTGCAGCAGCGCTCCTCGCACCTTCCGCGCCATGTCCACGCCTCCGCTCAGACCGCTCCGATCGTTCGAAGGTGCCGAGGGTACACCGCGAGCCTGGCGATCCTGCCTCGGCCGTACGGCCGGCCTCGGGTCATGCCCAGATGGGCCGCACAGAACGGGCGGTCCGGCACGCTTGGCGGTCCTGCCGCTCGTGGTCCCATTCGGTCCGGACCGTCCGTGCGGGCCCGGGGTGTCTCCGGGCCCGCCTGTGGTGTAATGCCGCAACCAGCAAGGAGGCCGCCCGATGGGCGTCGAGACCGCCGGCACGCGCATGACGAGCGAGCAGATCGTCGCCGCCAATCGCGCCCACACGTTCTTCTCGTGGTCCGTCCAGGGCCAGCTCGACCCGGTCGCGATCGACCGGGCGGAGGGGGTCTACCTCTACACCCCCGAGGGCAAGCGGATCCTCGACTTCAACAGCCAGCTGATGTCGGTCAACATCGGCCACGGCGACATGCGGGTCGTCAACGCGATCACCGAGCAGGCGACGAAGCTCCAGTACGTCCAGCCGGCCTTTGCGACCGAGATCCGCGGCCGGCTCGGCGCCAAGCTCGCCGAGATCCTGCCCGGCGACATGGACAAGGTGTTCTTCACTCTCGGCGGCGCCGAGGCGGTCGAGAACGCCATCAAGTTCGCCCGCCACCTGACCGGGCGCCACAAGATCCTGAGCCGCTACCGGGCCTACCACGGCGCGACCTTCGGGGCGATGACCCTGACCGGCGACCCACGCCGCTGGGCCAACGAGCCCGGCCTGGTCGGCGTCGTCCGCTACCCCGACACCCACCGCTGGGGCGAGGCCGAACCGCGGCCTGTCGCCGAGAGCCTCCAGGGCCTCGAGGACGTCATCCGCTACGAGGGCGCGCACACGATCGCGGCGATCTTCCTCGAGACGATCGTCGGGACGAACGGCATCCTCATCCCACCGGACGGGTACATCAAGGGCGTCCGCGAGATCTGCGACCGGAACGGCATCCTCATGGTCTGCGACGAGGTCATGGCCGGCTTCGGCCGGACCGGCCGCTGGTTCGCGGTCGACCACTGGGACGTCGTGCCGGACCTCATGACGATGGCCAAGGGCCTCACGAGCTCGTACCTGCCGCTCGGCGCGGTGGCCATGCGCCACCACATTGCCGAGGCGTTCGAGACGCGGATGTTCTACGGCGGGCTGACGTACAGCAGCCACCCGGTGAGCCTCGCCGCCGCCCTCGCGACGATCAGCGTCTACGAGGAGGACGACCTCATCGGCAACGCCGCCCGGCTCGGGCCGGTCATGACCGCGCACCACGAGCGGCTGGCGGCCAGGCACCCGTCCGTCGGGGCGCATCGGAACCTCGGGCTGTTCGGCATCCTGGACCTCGTCCGGAGCCGCGACCCGTGGACGCCGATGACGTCGTTCAACGCGACCAGCGACGAGATGAAGGCGATCGGCAAGTTCTTCCGCGAGAACGGGCTGTACGCGTTCACGCCGAACAACTCGATCCACACCAACCCGCCGCTGTGCATCACCGAGGCGCAGCTCGCGGACGGCTTCGAGATCATCGATCGGGCGCTCGACATCGCCGACCAGGCGGTGCTCGGGTAGATGGCGTCGGCCGTCGTCGGTGGCGACGGCCAGACTCCTCGCCCACCGCGTCCGTGACCGAGGAGTGCAACGAGGGATGATTCGCCGACCGTACTTCACGCTGGTCGCCATCGCGGCCATCGCGGCCATTGCCGTCAGCGCCTGCTCGCCGTCCGAATCGCCGGCCCCGTCCGGCAGCCCGGCGGCGTCCGCCGGTGCCTCGCCCGGCAGCTCGCCCGGCGCGACGGGAGCCCTGACGACGATCCGGGTCCAGCTGCCGGGTCCGATCGACGGCGAATTCGCGGGTCTCATCGCGGCGCAGAAGCTCGGCTACTTCACCGACGAGAACATCTCGGTGACGCTGCTGCCCGGCGACCCGAACCTCGCGACGCGGACCTCGGCGTTCTACCGCCCCGGCGCGACCGGCCCGGAGATCACGATCTCCGACGTCACCTCGGTCCTCGCCGCCCGCGAGCATTCGGCCTCTGACCTCGTCCATATCGCCCAGCTCTTCCAGCGCTCCGGGACCGTCCTCCTGACCTGGGCGAAGGACGACGTCAAGGACACCTGCGGCCTCATCGGCAAGAAGATCGGGATCTGGGCGGCGCCGGCCGACGTCGAGGTCGATGCCACCCTGGCCACGCTGTCGAGCTGCCCGCTCGCCGGTGCCAGCAACTACACCCGGGTCGACATCCCGCCGGTCGCGACCGCGACCCAGGGCGCGACGACCGCGTTCCTGGCCCACACCGTGGACGCGATGCAGGCCTTCACCTACGAGCAGCTCGCCCAGGTGCTCGAGGCGACGAACCCGGCGACGAAGCAGCAGTACACCCCCGACGACGTCGTGGCGATGCCGCTCGCCGATCGGACCGCGACTCTCCAGGACGCGATCTTCGCGAGCGCGGCGTGGCTCCAGGGCACCGGCCATCGCGATCAGGCCGTGAACTTCGTCCGGGCCGTCGTGCGCGGTTGGGTCTACTGCCGCGACCACGAGGAGGACTGCGTCCAGTTCACCCTCGCGGCGACGACCGGCCTCGGGACCAGCCACACCCGCTGGATGATCAACGAGGTCAATGCCCTGATCTGGCCCAGCCCGGATGACATCGGCACGCTCGATCCGATCCAGTGGCAGCAGACGGTGAACCTCGCCAAGGCGGCGGGTGTCATCACGAAGCTCCCCTCGATCGATGCCTACGACGACACGATCGTCCCGGAGGCGATCGCGATCCTGACCGGCAAGGACCTCGCGGCGGTCGACTACAAGAAGGTGCCCGTGGCCGTGGCGCCGGGCGGGAAGTAGCCGGGCGCCGACACGCAGCCGTCACGGGGAGGCACTACGCTGCCGCCGTGGCGGACCAGGATCCGGTCGCGAACACCAACGAGTGGCGTGCCCTGCTGACGGGCGAGGCCCCGCAGCTCCGGAACGTCCGTCGGTTCTGGCAGCGCGTGCCGGCCGCGCCGCGCTGCAAGGTCTGCGCCTCGCCGACGCACGGGATCGGCGGTGCGCTGGCGCGGCTCATGTGGCACGGGCCGATGCGCGACAACCCGCTGCTCTGCAAGGCCTGCTTCGGGCAGCTGTCGAAGTTCCCGGGCGGTGCCGAGGTCGAGCTCAGCGTCCTGTTCGCCGACGTCCGCGGCTCGACCGGGCTCGCGGAGCGCGTCTCGGCCTCGGAGTTCCGGACCCTGATCCAGGCCTACTACCGGTCGGCGGCGGTCGCGATCGACGAGAACGGCGGGATCGTCGACAAGTTCCTCGGTGACGGGGTCATGGCCCTGTTCATCCCGGTCATCACCGGCGAGAACCATGCCAGTCGCGCGATCGATGCCGGCCACGCGGTCCTGCAGGCCATCGAGCACGACGGGCTCGCCCGCCGGGGCTTGCGCGTCGGGGCGGGCATCCACACCGGCGAGGCGTTCGTCGGGGTCGTCGGCGGCGGCGAGAAGATCGATTTCACGGCGCTCGGTGACACGGTCAACATCGCGGCGCGGCTCGGCAGCCTGGCCGGGCCGGGCGAGCTGATCGTGAGCGAAGCCACGCTGGCGCGGGCCGGGCGGAACCTGCCGGGCGATCGGCGCGAGGTCGACATCGCCGGCCGGGCCGGCGCCTTGCGGGTCGTCGCCCAGGTCGAGCAGGCGGAGCGGCTCAGCGCCTGACCACGGTGGAGGAGTCGCCGGCTCCGCGTGACGGGATGGCGCTGCGGCGTGATCCACGGTCACGCATCGGGCGTATCACGGAGGAGAAGGGCACAACAGGGAGCAGCCAATGACCCGACTCATGGCGCTCGCTCGACTGGCGCGCCAGCGCTCGGTCGGTCTTGCCCTCGTCACCCTCCCGGTCCTGATCGCCGCATGCAATGGCAAGGGCGGGAGCGGCTACTGAGCGCTGCCGCTCATCCCTCGGCGCCCGCCACCCTGACCTCGGCGGCCAGCAACGATTCGAGGTCGGCTCGGGCCGCCGGCGCCGTGAACACCGTCAGCCGGTCGCCGGCCTCGAGCCGGACGTCGCCCCGAGGCACGATCACTCGGTCGCCTCGGGCGATCGAGACGACGACCGTGTCGCGCGGCCACGCGGTGGCCGAGATCGCCTGACCCGCGAGGGCCGACGACGGCCCGACCTCGGCTTCGACGAGGGCGCCGGTGGAGCCCACGGCTCGCACCTGCCGGACGTTCGCGGCCAGGGCGCGTCGATAGGCCGCCACGACGTCACGAGCGGAGAGGACCCCGGCCAGGCGGTCGTTGGCCTGAACCGGAGCCCATGCCCGATGGGCGTCGGTGAGGGCTGCAAGGGCGTCGTCGAGGGGATCGTCGGCATTGATCACGGGACCGTCCACGTGCAGGTCTCCGATGGTCATGGCCGGGTCCGCCGATGTGAGCTCGGCCAGATCGATGCTGCCGCGGACCGAGCCATCGGGGGCGAGGACCGGCGCTCCGGGCACGTTCGCGGCCTCCATGCGGTCGCGCGCGACGGCCACCGTATCGCCCGTGTGCAGAACGGCCCGGGCGGCGCGGACCGCGTCGCCGGCAGGGATCGAGGCCATGAGGGGCAGGGCGAACCGGAACCGGTGGGCCGGTGAGTCGGCGCGGCTGCGGAGCTGGGAGGCGTACATCGAGCGGTCGCCCACCACCAGCGTGGCAATGCCGATAGCGAGCATCGCGGGCCCGAGCATCGCCAGGCTGTCGGTCATCTCCGCCACCATGAGCATCACCGCCAGAGGCGCATGGGCGACGCTCCCGAAGAGCGCCATCATCGCGACGATCACGAACGGCGAAGGGTCCGCCGGGACACCCGGTGCGATGGGCTCGAGGAGGCGCCAGATGCCGGCGCCGAGCAGGCCGCCGATGACCATGCCCGGCCCGAACACCCCGCCCGAGCCGCCCGAGCCGATCGACAGGGATGTAGCGAGAATCTTCGCGAACGGCAGGGCGAGCACGACCCACAGCGGCAGTCCCAGCAGCGTCGTCCGGTCGAGGCCTGCCTGGACCCAGCCGTATCCGGTGCCGAGGACGCCAGGCAGGACGAGGCCGAGGGTGCCGACGGCCAGGCCGGCGACGGCCGGCCGGAGCGCCCGCGGGATCGACCATCCTCGAAACCAGCGCGTGAGCCCGTAGAAGCTCCCGACATACAGGCGCCCCACGAGGCCAGCTGCGATCCCGATCACGGAGTAGTAGATCAGCTGGCGCGGATCCGTGAACCCAGCCCCGGACACGCGCCCGAAGATCGGGGAGAAGCCGACGAGCGCCCCGAAGATCGAGAATGCCACGATCGATCCCACGAAGGCCGGGACCAGGGCGTCGGACTCGACGTCCTCGCGATAGGGGATCTCGACCGCCAGCACCGCGCCACCGAGCGGCGCGCGGAAGATCGCGCCGATCCCGGCCCCCATGCCGGTGCTGACCGCGATCCGGGCGTCGCGGGCGTCGAGATCGAGGAACCGGGCGAGGAACGAGCCGAAGCCGGCGCCGATCTGGGCCGTCGGGCCCTCCCGCCCGCCGGAACCGCCGGAGCCGATGGTGACGGCCGATGCCACGAGCTTGATGAGCGGGATCCGGGCCCGGATCCGCCGCGCGCCGTGATGGAATGCCGCGATCGCCGCGTCCGTGCCATGGCCCTCGGCCTCGGGCGCGAAGCGGAACACGATGAGCCCGGAGATGAGCCCGCCGAGCCCGACGACGAGGGGGATGGCCCAGGGCCGCGCTGCGTCGGTGATCGGTCGAGCGCCTTCGCCGAGCGGCGATGCCGGCGAGAAGCCGGCGATCGCGCCGAGGAACACGTTCGAAGCCAGCTCGAGGGCCCAGAAGAACACCGCCGCCCCGACGCCGCTGATGACCCCGATGACCGCTCCCAGCACGACCCACTTGCGGAGATAGGCGGCGTCTCGAACCCGGGCGCGCAGCGTTCGAAGGACAAACGCCGGACTCACGCGTACGTCTCGAGGGCCCGGGCGATCAGCTCGATGCCGCGCAGCGCGACCGGCGACAGCCGAAGGATCGAGGCGATGTCGTCGAACGCCTCGCGCCGGAGGCCGAGGACACGGCGTCGGAGCTCGAGCCCGCTCTCGGTCAGGCGAACCCGCGTGATCCGCGCATCGCCCGGATCCTTGGTCGTCTCGACGACGCCGCGCGTCCGGAGGCGCCCGATGAGCCGGCTGGCCGGTGATGATCGGGCTCCGATCCGCTCGGCGATCTCGCCGACCGTGGCGCCGCCGTCACGCTCGCCGACGATCATCAGCACCCGCCACTGGACGAAGGTGAGGTCTGTGCCCGCCGCGGCGATCGCGCGCTCGGTCAGCGCCACGCTTCCGATGACCAGTCGATCCAATGCCGTCACGAGTGGGTCCATCGACCGATCGTACCCGATGTATGTTCCATTCGGAAGGTAACTCTCAACCGGCACCCGCCGACGCCTGGCTGGCCATGACCGTCAGGTCGCGGGATCGCGAACCACCCGCCAGTGCGCGACGTGCTGCAAGGCCTCGTCGACGGAGCGCTGATCGAGGACTCGCGCGCTCGAATAGCCGGCGGCGCGGAGACACGCCTGGGCCCGTGCCGCGCCAGCTGGGGATGACGGCTCGACGTCCGGGCTGCCGCTGAGCTCGGTCCAGCAGTCCTCGACGGCCGCCACGAATGCGCAATCAGTCCATGGCCAGATCGCCATCCGCACCCGAGCCTCGCCGACGATCTCGCGAGCGGGCGTCCGTAGCTGGCCCGGCACCGTGACGAGCCCCAGAACGCGACGCAGGCCGGTCACTCGTATCGTCGCAGCGCCTCCCCGATCTGGGACAGGCCCTCGAGGAGATCGCTCGACAGCCGCTCTGCCAGGCCGTCGATCGCCTCTCGAACCATCTGCCGACGGCCATCGACCAGTGCCTGTCGAAGCACGCGACCGGCCGGTGTCAGGCGGACGAGCGTTGCTCGCCGGTCGGTCTCGTCGCGGACGGCGGCCACGAGGCCGCGGCGCTCGAGCCGCCTGATCAGACGACTCGTGGTCGGCACGGCGGACCCGACCCGTCGGGCGATGGCGCCGACGCGAAGGCCAACCTCGCTCGTCCCCACCACGACGAGTGCTCTCCACTGCGGAAAGGACAGCTCGACGGTCGGGCTCGCCTGGGCCAGGGCCACGGTCGTGACACCGACGGACTCGACCATCAGCCGCTCGATCGCTCGGATGACACGTTCATCGTGGGCCATTATATGCCCTCCGGTATTAGATGCCATATACTACCGACATCCGGCAACCCAACAAAGGCGCCAATGAGCAACTGGCATCTTGAGCCCGCGGATCGACCCCGGGCGCTGACCGGGCCCGCGCTCCGGGCGCTCCGCGCGGGCACCCCGAGCGGCGGGATCTCCCGCCGGCAGCTCCTCCGGCGATCGATCGGCGGCGCGATCGCGCTGTGGCTGATCGAGCTTGGCGCGGGGACGCTCGGCTTCCTGTGGCCGAACCTCAGCGGCGGCTTCGGCGGCAAGGTCAAGATCGGTGACATCAACGACGTGAACAGCCAGATGGACGTCGAGGGAACGAGTCTGCGAGATGGGGCTCCAGCCCACTTCCTGGTCGCGCGGGCGTTCGTGATGCTGGTCGATCCCGGCCGATATCAGTTCATCCCCGGCGATGACCCGCACGGCGACGGGGCAACCACGAACGTCCGAACCCTGTACCAGCGCTGCACCCACCTCGGTTGCACGCCCAACTTCTGCCCGAAGAACTTCTGGTTCGAGTGCCCATGCCACGGCTCCCGGTACGACCGGCTCGGGATCAAGGTCGGCGGTGCCGCGTACGGGCCCGCGCCGCGGAGTCTCGACCGATTCGCCTCGACCGTCGACGCCAATGGCGTGCTGACGCTCGATACCGGCAAGATCACCCTCGGGCCGCTGCCGGTCGCCCTCGGCCAGCCGGGCGTCATCCCGCCACGCTCGCCGGTCGGCTGCCTGTGAACGCTGGCGGCCCCGTGCGCCGGAGTCGGGCTTCGTTCCTCGCCGCGATCTGGGCGATCGCCATCGTGGCCGGCGGATGCGCTGCGCAGGCAAACCCGGGCTGGACGTACGCCCCGGTTGTCGTGCCATCGGGCTCGGCCGGTACCTCGTCCGCACCGCCGGGCCCGGCGTCGACGCCTGCGGCCAGCTCGCCCCAGCCGCCAGGCGGCGCGACCGTCATTGACATCACGGCCAGGAACGTGGCGTTCGAGCAGACCCGGCTCACGGCCCCGGCCAACGTGCCGCTCACGATCCACTTCGACAACGAGGACTCCGGGGTCCCGCACGACGTGGCGATCTACCGGGGCTCAGCCGAAGGCCAGCAGGTCTTCCAGGGCGCCATCGTCACCGGCGTCGCGTCGACGGACTATCACGTACCAGCGCTGCCCGCCGGGACCTACACCGTCATCTGCACCGTGCACCCGACGCTGATGACCGCGATCCTGACCATCCAGTAAGCGGTCCGGCAGCGGCAGCTCGGTGCCTCGCGTTGGGTCGAGGTCGCCATCGAAGGCCGAGTCACGACGTCGTCCCGGGATCAGCGACGCAGCAGGGACAGGACGCTTCCGCCAGCACGCTCGCCGCAGCCGCGCAGCACGCCGTGCCGTCGGTCGCGAGCACGTCCAGGTGTCGGGCCGTCACCGTGAGATGACGCTCCAGCCGAGCGAGATGATCGTCGAGCGCCTGGAGCGTGCTGATCCGCTCGGCGACCTCGGCCCGCCGTTCGCGGAGCAAGGCGGGCAACGTCGCGCTCGTCGCGTCGCAGTGGCCGGTATGGCACCAGCCGGCGACCTGTGCCGCGTCGGCGAGCGGGAGGCCGAGGCGGCGAAGCTCGATGAGCAAGCGAAGGTGGTCGGCCTCGTCCTCGCCATAGTCGCGATATGCGTTCCGGCGCCGGGCGGCGCGCGGCAACCAGCCAGACTTCTCGTAGAAGCGGACCGTGTCGGTCGAGGTCCCGACCCGTCGTGCCAGCTCGCCGATCTGCATCCCTGGGATCTCCCTACCCGCCGGCCGTCGCCGGCGCCGGCTCGGATTCAACCAGGGCCTTGAAGCGTTCGGCTTCCTTGGCTTCGCCAGCCGCGGCCTCTCGCGCCATCAGCGGCTCCATGACCTTCCGCCAACCGCCAAGTGAGATCTCGCCGGCATAGGTCATCCGCGTTCCGCTGCCTTCGGGCTCCAGCGTGACGCGTGAGATCCAGGTCAGGCCCGAGCCCTCGATCCGGATGATGAGCTGGCGCTCCGGCCGCAGCGTCATGATCTCCATCGAGTAGGTGCCCTTCAGGGGCCCGCCCGGGAGCCCGAACGACCCGCGGGTCCCGACGCTCGGCGAGCCCGCGCCTTCGAACCGGGTGTCGACCATCTCGGTCCACTTCGGGTACGTCGCAGGGTCGAGCAGGGCGGCCATCACGTCTGCCGGCCGGCGGGCGATCGAAACGACGGTCGAGTATCGGATCATCGAAGTCTCCCTCAGGACGGCCGGGCGACCACCGCCGCCCGGTTTGTTGCCGACATCAGCCGGGCGCACCGCGGTCGCCATGGCAGCTCCCAGGCGGGCGAGCGCTTCGCGCCGAGCGGGGATGGCGACCATGGGCGAGGTATAGACCCTGGAGTGACTCCAATGTCAAGCCCGAGTCTTCGTCCTCGCCCTTGGATTGGAGCTCCGATGGGCGGCAAGCTTGGGCGGTTACGGCGCCGCCCGCCACCAGACGGCGCCGGGCAGCCCGTGACCGCCCGACTCGTCCCAGCCGACCGATGTCAGCCCCACGGCGACCTCGATCGTCGGCGAGCCGGCCGCGGCATACGGGCCGAAGCCGGCAAAGGCCGGGTCCGTGGCTTCGCACGCCCAGCGTGCGCCGTCGCCCGACGACCAGATCCCGCCGAGGCAGCTGTCCACGCCGCTCGGACCGGTCGCCAGGAACCGTCCGGTCGTCGCGGCGACGCTGAAGACCTGTCCCGTTTCGGCACCCTCGACCGGCCCGGCCGTCCAGGCCAGGCCATCGTCCGATCGCCAGGCGACAACGATCGGCGCGCCGCCGGCTCCCGCGTCGAACGCCATGCCGACCGCGACGACGGAGCCGTGACCCGCGGCAACGCCGTTCGCCACGACGATCGCCTGCGTACCGGCGCCGCTGGGCGGCCCGAACATCGGGTCGTCCGTGATGCGCGACCACGCGGTGCCGTCCAACGACCTCCAGATCGCCGCGTGGCCGCGCGCCAGGCCAACCGCGATGAACGCGTTGCCGGTTGCGGCCACCGCCTCGATCCCGCCACCCTCGAAGGCGCTCTGCCCGGAGACTCGAGTCCAGGCGAGGCCGTCGATCGAGGTCCAGGCCATGGCGCGAACCGGGTTCGTGCCACACGCGACGTTGCACGCGGGATTCTCTCGACCCACCGCGAGCCAACCGGTCGACGTTGCCACCACGTCGGTGACCGAGAGGACGTCACCGCCGCTCAGGGTGGCCGGGAAGTTCGAGCTGTGCCAGGTCCAGTGGGAGCCGTCGGTCGAGGACCAGCTCGCCGGCTTGCCGCCGACGGTCCCGATCACGACGAGGCGGCCCGGCCCGGCCGCGATCCTCGACGGCAGACCGTCGATCGCGCCGGTCGCGTGCGCGTGCCATGTACGGCCGTCCGTCGAGTCGAGGAAGGCTCCGCCGGTGTCATTGACCGCGACGGCCTCGAAGCGCGAGCCCGTCCACGCGACGTCCTGGAGCTGCGACGTGGTCAGCGACGGCTGTGCCGGCGCCGCCCGCCAGGCGCCGTTCGGAATCGGCAGGCTCGCGGTCGGGACCGGCGTCTCGATGGGCGTCAGCGTCGGGGAAGGCACCTCGGAGGGTGCGGGTGTCTCGGTGCCAACGGTCGCGATCGGGCTCGGCGCCACGGTCACCGCGATCGTCGGCACCGCGAGGCTCGGCGTCGATTCGGTCGTGCCCGTGCAGCCGGCGACGGCAAGCGCGGCCGCCAGGGTCAGGAGCCGCTTCATCGGCAGGCCGTGGGCGTTCATCGAGTCTCCCAGCGGGACGCTCGCGAGTGGGGGCGGTACCTCCGCCGGGAGAGACTCCCAACGGCCGTCGCTGGTGACGACCTGGGGGATCAGCCCTCGCTGCCCGTCCCGAACTGGCGATCGCCGGCATCACCCAGGCCCGGCATGATGTAGCCCTTGTCGTTGAGCTGGCGGTCGAGCGCTGCGGTATAGATCTCGACGTCCGGGTGCGCCTTCGAGACCGCGGCGACGCCCTCCGGGGCGGCGATCAGGTTGACGAGCTTGATCCGCACCGGCTGGACGGCGCCCCAGCGCTTGAGGACCTCGATGGCGGCCGTGGCCGAGCCGCCGGTCGCGAGCATCGGGTCGAGGATCAGGCACAGGTCGACCGAGGCCGACGTCGGGAGCTTGTTGTAGTACTCGACCGGGCGCAGGGTCCGCTCGTCCCGGAACAGGCCCAGGTGCCAGACCTGGGCGGTCGGCATGAGCTCGAGCATCGCGTCGACCATGCCGAGGCCGGCGCGCAGGATCGGGACGAGCCCGATGCGGTCGCCGAGCTCGTGGCCGTCCATCGTCTCGAGCGGGGTGCGGACCTTGATCGGCCGCAGCCGGGCATCGGCGAGGGCCTCGTAGCCGAGGAGCCACGACAGCTCCCGGACGACCTCGCGGAACTTCTTTGGCTCGGTCGTCTCGTCCCGCAGGATGCCGAGCTTGTGCGCGACCGCGGGGTGCGTCGAGACGTGGAGCGTCGGGGTCTCCATGGCGCCATGGCCTCCTCGTTGGGATCGCATCGCGATGCTACATCCCGGTTTGACGCGCCGTTCGGCCGTCCGTACCGTTTCCGTTCGTGCCCAGCCCCGACGCTTCCGCAGCCCGTCGTTCGGCGCGCCCGCGAGCGACCCGGGAGCGCGTCCCCGCGGCCCGCCCGCGGCGGGTCGCGACGCCCGTCCTCGTGCGCGAGATGCGGGGCGACGTCGAGGAGAGCGCCCACCGCGGCGAGGTCGTCGAGGTCGATCTCACGGGCCGGGTCATCCGGGCGATCGGCGATCCCGAGCGCCTGACGAACCTCCGCTCCGCCGTCAAGCCGTTCGGCCTGATCGCTCTGCTCGAGGCGGGGGGCGATCGGGAGTTCGGGCTCGAGCCGCAGGAGCTGGCGATCATGGCCGGCAGCCACTCCGGCGAGGACCTCCACGTCAGGACGCTGCTCGCGCTCTTCCGACGGACGGGCATCAGCCAGGCTGATCTCGGCTGCGGGACGATGGTGCCGATGGACGCGCTCACGGCCGCGCGCCTGGCGCGCGACGGCGAGCGCCCCGGCGTGGTCCGCCACATGTGCTCCGGCCAGCACTCCGTGTTCCTGCTCATGTCCAAGATGGGCGGCTGGTCGCCGAAGGAGTACTGGGCCGACGACCACCCGACCCAGGTGGCTCTCCGCGAGGCCGTCGCGAAGGCCTTCCGGACGAGCCCGACGCGGCTCGTCACGAGCATCGACGGCTGCGGCATCGCGACCTACGCGTTCGCGCTGCGCGAGATCGCGTGGGCGTTCGCCTGCCTGGCCGACCCGGATGCGATCCCGACGGGCGATCCGCGCTCGAAGCTCGCCGGCCACTACCGCACGATTCGGGCCGCGATGCTCGCCCACCCGGAGATGGTCGCGGGCACGCACGACCGCCTCGACACCTCGCTCATGAAGGCGCTCCCCGGCCGCTTCGTCGCGAAGGGCGGCGCCGAGGCCCTCCGCGCCGTCGGGATCCTGCCGGGCCCGCGCGGCGCCGGCGTCTCGAGCGCCGCGACCGGCCTCGCGCTCAAGATCGAGGATGGCGACGGCTGGGACCGCGCCGCGCCCGCGGCCTTCGTCGAGGCGCTCCGTCAGGCGGGCGTGCTCGAGGGCCTGCCGCTTCGGGCGCTCGCCCGCTATCACCGACCGCCGACGATGGATTCCCACGGCCGGGTCGCGGCGGAGGCCATCGCGGACTTCGAGCTGGCCCCGATCGGCGAGCTCGTCAGCTAGCGGCTCCGGCCTTCCGAGCCGCGCTGGGCCTCCCATGCGCGCTGGGTCGCCGATGCGCGCCGAACCGCGACCGGCGACACTCTCCGTGGCATGACCGCGGCGATGGATCCCCACAGCGTCCTCGGGCTTCAGCCGGGCGCGAGCCAGGCCGAGATCAAGCGCGCCTACCGCCGCCTGGCCAAGGCCCTCCATCCCGACTCGGCCGGGGAGCGATCGCTGCCCGCCTTCCTCGCGGTCCAGGACGCGTATGAGCGCCTCACGGGCACGAAGGTGCGGACGGTTCGACCGACCGGCCCGCCCGCGGCCCCGGCCGCGAGCGGCGGCCCGTTTCGGGAGCCCTGGCGGGCGGACCCGGCGCGAGCGCGGGCAGCTCGCGAGCAGGCGCGCACGCGCAGTCGCGGCACCCCGGGAACGGGACCGGGCACCGGCGGCACCACCACGGGCTCGGGACCGAGCGACTGGTCCCGGGCCGAGCAGCGCGCTCGTCCGACATCGGGCCCCGAACGGCGGGCGGGGGCGACCGGACGAGCACCCGGCGGGCGGGCCGCCCGCGAATCCGCCACGACCGATGCACCCGGCACCCCCGCCGGTGGCCAGGCCGGCCGACGGCGTCGACCGGCCCGCAAGGCCACGATGGGCTCGACGAGCTACGACGAGGCCCGCGAGGCGACCGATCCCCGATGGGGCGGCGCGTCCTGGTACGGCCCGACCACCGGCGAGTACTGGATCGTGAATCCCCGCGAGTACGCAGATCCGAGGAAGCACGGACCGGGCTACTCCAGCCGGCAGCAGACGGGGCCCGGCGACGCCGCGGAGCCAGGACTCGACGAACCGGCTCCCGACGAGGCACCGCCTCACGCACCCGACCGACCGATCGCGGGCCCGATGAACGAGGACACGTCGGCGAGGTCGGCGGAGGCCGCGACGCCGCCAGGGCAGCCCGCGGTCGAGCCGTTCATCGACTCGATCATCCGACCGGGACCCTCCGATCCGCTGCGCCGGCTCGGCCTCGTCCTTCTCGCCTGGGCGCCCGTCGGGATCGCGGCGGCGGCCGTCCTCGGCCAGCTGACCGGCTGCGCGTCGTTCTCGGCCGCCTGCGACGGGACCGACCCCTTCCTGCCGTGGGTCGCCCAGGCGATCCTCGTCGGCCTGTTGCTGGTCGCGCCAGCGCTCGCACGGATCTTCGCCGCGGGGACGTTCGGCTTGATCGTCGGGCTCGTGCCGGCCACGGCGCTCGTCCTTGCCCTCGGCGGGGGCGGCTCCTCGGCGGCGCCGGCGGTCCTTGCCGCGGTGCTGGCGATCGCATGGGTCCTCGGTGCCGGGTGGGGCCTCAGGCGGCTCTTGCCGGCCCTCGCCGCGGACCACCGCCCCACCGGCGCCGGAACTCCGCAGGGGCGAGGGACGCCGTGACCGCGGGCGAGAGCCGACATCGCGCCGGTGACCTCTCCCGCGCGGCGCAGGAGTACCTCATGGTCCTCCGGACGCTGTCGGGCAACGACGCCCGCATCACCGCGGCCGTCGTGGCCCGGCGCCTCGGGGTGAGCACCCAGGCCGCGAGCGAGATGCTCCGCCGGCTGGCCCACGACGGTCTCGTGGCCGGCCCGCCGCCGAGCACCGCCCCGCCAGCGACCGGCAAGACGTCACGAAGCGCCTCCGGCCGCGAGCTCCACCTCACCAGCGCGGGCCGGGCCGCCGCCGACGCCATCTTCCGGCGCCACGCCCTCTGCGAGTGGCTGCTGAGCGAGATCGTCGGGCTCGGCTGGGCCGAGTCGGACAGGGAGGCGGAGCGCCTCCAGGCAGCGATCTCGCCGCAGGTGGAGGCCCGCCTCGACGACCTGCTCGGCCATCCCGAGACCTGCCCGCACGGCAACCCGATCGATCTGGAGACCGCGCGCCGCCGTCCCGCCGGCGTGCCCCTCTCGACGATCCCGGCGGGGGAGCGCGCCACGATCTACCGGGTCACCGAGGAGGCCGAGGAAGACTCCGGGCTCCTGGGCTACCTCGAGGCCCGCGGCCTGCGACCCGGCGCCGCCGTGGCGATCCTTGCCCGCTCCGAGTCGCTCGACTCCCTGACGCTCGACGGCCCCCTCGGGCGGGCGACGCTCGGCCTGCGACCGGCATCGCTCATCCGGGTCCTCCGGGGCGACGTCGACGCCGCTCTCTTCCACCGGGTGAACGTTTCCGGCCGCGCCGTCGTCGGATAGCACGACCGGGCTCCAACCCGGCATGCTCGCGAGGATGGCAGGGTGGAGGTCGCGATCGTGACCCAGCGGGCCGTCGACGTCGGCGACCTCGTCATGGCCCGGGTCGGCGACGCGTATCGGCTCGCCCGAGCGATCCTCCTGGACGATGGGGAGGCCGAGGACGCGGTCCAGGAAGCGTCCCTGACCGCCTGGCGGAAGCAGGGCTCGCTCCGAGACCCATCTGCCTTCGACGCCTGGTTCGATCGGATCCTCGTCAACCAGTGCCGCGACCAGCTCCGACGCCGCAAGCGCTCGGTCCGGATCGCAACCCCGATCGTCGCGCTCGATCCGCCCGACACGGGCAGTGACCCGGCCCGCGGCGATGCCGACCCGGACCTCGACCTGGCGCTCGCCGCGCTCGACCTCGATCACCGGGTCGTCGTCGTCATGCGCTACTGGCAGGACCGCGCGGTTGAGGACATCGCCACTCGGCTGGGGATTCCCGCCGGCACCGTGAAGTCGCGCCTGCATCACGCCATGCGCTCGCTGCGCGCGAGCCTGGAGGCCAGCCATGGACGATCGTGACCTCGAGGCGCGCCTCAGCGCGCACCTCCACCGCCGCCTCGATGACGCCCAGCCGCCGGCCGAGCTCGCGGCCAGTGTCGCCCAGGGCTTCGCGACCCAGCCGCGCCGGATCGGCCTCCCGGGCCTCGGCGTCCACAGCCCGATGCGGATCGGTTTCTCGCTGACCGCCGTCGCGGTTGCGGTGGCCGTGCTCGCCGTCGCGGCCTCGAGCCTCGGGTTTCACCTGGGCCCGAACGTCGGGAACGGGCCATCACCGAGCCCGACTGCAGCTCCGGTCGAACGCACCTTCATCGTGCTCCCGCCGACTCCGCAAGTGCCGGCGAAGCCGGAGGCGATCGTCGCGGGCGACGTGTTGGCTGCCCGCCTGCGGGCCCTCGGCATCGGCACATTCACCATGAGCGGCGGCTACGGCATGACCTTCACGTTCTTCGACGCGCCGGGCGGCCCCGGACCCACGGATGACACCGTCCGCGCGGTCCTGGCTGCCCCGGGCGTCGCCCAGTTCATCCCGATCCCCACCGGTGATCCGACCGTCTCGGCCGGCCAGACGCTGCCGCACCCGTACCCGGTGCTGTTCGGGAACGAGGGCATTGCGAGCGTTCGCGAGGGCACCGACCAGAACGGGAACGCGGCGCTGAACATCAACCTCGTGCCGGCGGCGACGCGGCTCTTCGCCGACTACACGACGAACCACATCGGCGACCAGCTCGCGATCGTCATCGACGGGCGGGTGGCCTCCGCCCCGATCATCCAGAGTGCGATCGCCGGTGGGGACGTCCAGGTCTCGAACGACTCGTCAACCATCGGGATCGCGCTCGCTGCCCAGCTCCGCGCCATCCTGATCGGCGGCTCGTTGCCCGAAGCGTGGCGCGGCGCGCCGGTCCCGAAGATCATCACCCGGGAGGCTGCGGCTGCACTGGCGCTGGCCGAGCCGGGCGCGACCGACCTCCTGTACGCCCAGGCCGATGCCGAGCTGGTGAGCGGCCAATGGCGGGCGGTCTGGAGCATCGGGGTCGGGGGGTCGTTTCCAGACTTCCCCTGCACGGAGTCGCCCTCGCCATGCCCGATCGCCGGAGTCGAGGTCGTGAAGATCGATGCGGTCGACGGCGTCGTGATCGGGCACGAACCGGGCGGCCCGACGCCCTAGCTCGGGAAGGTGGTCCGGTCCGGGGCCGGTAGACTCGGCCTGTGACCGAGACTCGCGTTCGCATCGCGCCGAGCCCGACCGGGCCGCTCCACATCGGGACGGCGCGGACGGCGCTGTTCAACTACCTCTTCGCGCGCCGGACGGGCGGGACCTTCATCCTGCGGCTGGAGGACACCGACGTCGCCCGGAGCACCGTGGCGTTCGAGGAGGACATCCTCACGGGTCTCCACTGGCTCGGGATCCAGTGGGACGAGGGGCCCGACAGCGCCGGCGGCGAGGACCGCGGGCCATACGGTCCGTATCGCCAGATGCAGCGCCGCGAGCGCTACGACGAGGCGGCTCGCGACCTCCTGGCCCGCGACCTCGCCTACCCCTGCTATTGCACGGCCGAGGAGCTCGAGGCCGATCGGAAGGCCCACGAGGCAGCTCACGAGCCGCCGCGATACGTCGGTCGATGCGCGAATCTCACCGCCGAGACGCGTGCCGCGAAGGAGGCGAGCGGCCTCCGCGGCGCCCTGCGCTTCCGCGTCCCGCCCGGCGTCGTGGCGTTCGACGATCTCGTCCGGGGCCACGTCGAGATCGATGCCTTCAACCTCGGCGGCGACTTCGTCATCGTCCGCAGCGACGGCACGCCGCTGTATCACTTCGTCGTGGTCGTCGACGACGCGGCGATGGACATCAGCCACGTCATCCGCGGCGAGGACCATCTGTCGAACACGCCGAAGCACATCCTGCTGTTCCGGGCGCTCGGCCACGACGTGCCGGCGTTTGCCCACCTGCCGCTGATCCTCAACCCGGACCGGACCAAGATGTCGAAGCGGAAGAGCCAGACCGCGATCAGCGACTACCTCGCCCAGGGCTTCATCCGCGAGGCCCTCGTCAACTACCTCGCGCTGCTGGGCTGGTCGACTGGCACCGAGGAGGAGATCCTCTCGCTCGACGAGCTCTCCGCGCGCTTCGACCTCGAGCACGTCCAGAAGGGCGGCGCGGTCTTCGATCGCGAGCGCCTCGAGTGGCTGAACGGCCAGTGGATCCGGAAGCTCGAGCCGGACGACCTCATCGAGCGACTCGAGCCGTTCCTCCAGCGCGAGCTCGACGCCGGGCGGATCGACCGGCTGCCCGATCCCGAGGAGCTGCGCGGTCTCCTGCCGATCGTCCAGGAGCGGCTGCCGCGACTCGACGCGGTCGGCGACCTCGTCGGCTTCCTGTGGGTCGACGACCTGCGGCCGGATCCCGCGCTGCTCGTCCCGAAGCGCTGGGACGCGGCGACGACCCGCGACGGCCTCGCCACTGCTCGCGAGACGATCGCCGCGACGGTCGGCGCGGTGACCTTCGAGGCCGACGAGCTGGAACCGCCTTTGCGCGCCCTCGCCGAGGCTCGCGGCTGGAAGGTCGGCGACCTGTTCATGGCGATCCGTGTCGCCGTCACCGGACGGACCGCGACGCCGCCCTTGTTCGACACGCTCGTCGCGCTCGGTCGCGACCGCACGCTCGCCCGGCTCGATCGCGCGATCGAGCTCCTGACCGACGTGCCCGGGTAGTCACGCCAGGAGGCATCCGCCATGTCGATCACCCACGCCGAGGTCCGGGCCTGGCTCGACCGCTACGTCGAGGCCTGGCAGAGCTACGACCGAGCCGCCGTGGAGGCCCTGTTCGCCGAGGACGCCGAGTACCGCTACCACCCCTGGGACGAGCCGGTCCGTGGCCGCGACGCGATCGTCCACGACTGGCTCAACCCCGGCGGGAGTGCCGACGGGCGCGACAAGCCCGGCACGTGGAGCGCCTACTACGAGCCCTATGTCGGCAATGGCAACCGGGCGGTCGCCATCGGCGAGTCGATCTACTACGCCGACGCATCGCAATCGAACGAGCTGCGCCACTACTGGAACATCTGGACGATCGAGTTCGACGAGGCCGGCCGCTGCACGAGCTTCGTCGAGTACTTCATGCAGCGGAAGAAGCCGGCGGCTTCGTAGGATTCGCGTGATGCTCGGAGACCAGCCGGTGTACCCGATCCTGCTCTCGACCGACATGGCGGCGAGTCGGGCGTTCTACCACGATCGCCTCGGGCTCCAGGTCCTTGGCGAGACCGAGGAGCGGATCGTCCTGAAGTGCGGCGACGGCACGCGCCTCCTGATCTCGCGGAGCACCGTCGGCACGAGCGACACCCAGACCCAGGTCGCGTGGCGCGTGCCGGACATCCGCGCGGCGATCGCCGACCTCCGGGCGCGCGGCGTCACGATCCAGGAGTACCGCCCGCCCGATCCCGTGACGGACGACGGCGTTGCGGATATGGGCCACTCCTGGGCAGCCTGGTTCGTCGACCCGGACGGCAACGTCCTGTCCGTGATCCAGCCGAAGCCGTGATCCCGGCGGCGGACGTTCGCGGAGCCCCAGGGGATCGGCCAATTCGGCGTTAACAATCGTGGCTATGCTCAGCGGAGATGGCCCGAACGATCCTCGTCGTCGAGGACGAACCGACCCTCCGCGAGACCCTGGCGGAGGCCTTGGAGACGGATGGCTTCGCCGTTCGCACTGCCGCCGACGGACCGGCCGCGGTCGCCTCGTTTCGTGAGCAGGAGCCCGATCTCGTCCTCCTGGACCTGATGCTGCCCGGCATGTCCGGGATCGACGTGACTCGCGTCCTGCGCTCGGCATCCGCGGTGCCGATCGTCATGCTCACCGCACGGGATTCGGAGGTCGACAAGGTCGTCGGGCTGGAGCTCGGCGCCGACGACTACGTCACGAAGCCCTTCAGCCTCCGCGAGCTCTCGGCTCGGATCCGGGCGATCTTCCGGCGAACGGACCAGCTCGGCTCGACGCAGCTGCCACCGCTCGTCGACCTCGGCCCCGTCCGGGTGGACCTCGCCGGCCACCGGCTCCTCCGGGACGGCCACGAGGTGCCGATCAAGCCGAAGGTCTTCGAGCTCCTGTCGTTCCTGCTGCGCCACCCGGGCCAGGTCATGACCCGCGACCAGCTGCTCGAGCACGTCTGGGGCTATGACTACCCGGGCGAGACGCGCACGGTCGACGTCCACGTCCACTGGCTCCGTTCGGCGATCGAGCCGGATCCCGGGGTCCCGACGATCGTCCAGACCGTCCGCGGCGTCGGCTACGTCCTGCGGCGGCCCGCCTGACGGACGCGTATTGACGCGCCGAACACGGCGCGTTCACCGCGCCGCCCGAATGTCGGCGCCATGACGAACCCACCATTCAGGACCGAGGTCCAGCGACTCCGCCAGTGGTGCGGGGACCCCACGATCGAGGTCGAGGCGGTCGTCGCCCACCTCGAGCCGATCCGCTCGCGATCCAGCCTGCTGTCCTCGTTTGCCCGCGAAGCCAGTCCATCCGAGCCGGTCCGGACCGCCTATGCGATCCGCTGGCTCGAGCTCGGCTCCGGCATCGCGGCGGCCGGCGTCTCGCGGTCCAGGCGCCGCCGCGTCATGCGGCCCGTCCTCCGGGGCCGCTCCTAGGGTCGCGGCCGTCCGAAGGGGTGCCGGCCGGCCGAAGGGGGACCGGTCGGTCGCGGCTCCTGGCTCGAGCCGGCTGACGTCGCAGTTCGGCACGGTCGACCATATGCACGGGGCGGGTTGGATTGCAGGCGACCGTGCTTGTCACGCAGCCCAGGGCGCGTGATCGAGCGTTGTGCCAAGCACGGTCGGTGCGGATCCGACCCAGGTGGCGCATAACGGTCGCTCGGCGCTCAGGGTCGGTGCTCAGGGTTCGGCATTCGGGGGGGGGTCGCCCGGTCAACGCGAGCGGCAGGGTCGGCCTAGAGGACCCGGCTGAGGATCTCCCAGGCGATCCACGCCACGGCGGCCGAGGCCGGCAGCGTCAGCACCCAGGCGATGACGATGTTCCAGGCCAGGCCCCACCGCACCGCTGAGAACCGGTCGCTCGCCCCGACGCCCATGATGGCGGACGAGATGACGTGGGTCGTCGAGACGGGCATCCCGAACGTCGATGCCCCGAGGATGATCGTGGCCGCGGTGGTCTCCGCCGCGAAGCCGTGGACCGGGTCGAGCTTGACCACGCGCTGGCCCATCGTCCGGATGATCCGCCAGCCCCCGCCCGCGGTCCCGAGCGAGATGGCCGTCGCGGCCAGGATGATCACCCACAGGGGCACGACGGGCTCGGCCAGGACGCCGCCGGCGACGAGCGCCAGGGTGATGATGCCCATGGTCTTCTGGGCGTCGTTCGAGCCATGGCTGAACGCCATGTAGGCCGCCGACAGGACCTGGAGCCGCCGGAAGCGCTCGTTGAGCCGGCGCGGATGGGCCCGCCGGAAGACATTGAGCAGCAGGACCATCATCAGGAAGCCGATGCCGATGCCGAGGATCGGCGAGAGGACCAGCGGCAGGAGGACCTTCTCGGCGATCCCGTCGGGCTTGAGCGCATTGACGCCGCCCGCGGCGACCGCGGCGCCGATGAGGCCGCCGATCAGGGCATGGCTGGACGACGAGGGGATCCCGAGCCGCCACGTGATGAGGTCCCAGGTGATGCCGCCGACGAGTGCCGCGGCGACGACGATCTGGCCGGCGTCGGCACCGGGTGGCGCCGTCGCGATCCCCGACGCGATCGTCTTTGCGACCGCCGTCCCCGTGAGCGCGCCGATGAAGTTGGCCGCCGCCGACATGAGGATCGCGTAGTGCGGTCGCAGGGCCCGCGTCGAGACCGACGTCGCGATCGCGTTGGCCGTGTCGTGGAAGCCGTTGACATAGTCGAAGGCAACCGCGAGCACGAGCACGAGGAGCAGGAGGAGGGTGAACCCGGAGGGCACGCCTAAAGGCTAGCAGCGCGCCGCCCGGGTCGGCTGACCGTGCGTTGGGCGCCGGCGAGTGCTCTATCCTTCGATCTCCCATGCGCCTGAGCGAGCTGTTCTTCACGTCCCTGCGCGACGACCCGGCCGAGGCCGAGATGCCGTCGCACAAGCTGCTGCTTCGGGCCGGGTACGTCCGCCAACTGGGCAGCGGCATCTACTCCCTCCTGCCGCTCGGCTTCCGGGTCTCGAAGCGCGTCGAGCAGGTCATCCGCGAGGAGATGAACGCGATCGGCTGCCAGGAGCTGGAGATGCCGGTCGTCCATCCCGCGGAGGTCTGGAAGGACAGCGGGCGCTACTTCAAGATCGGGCCGGAGCTCGTCCGGTTCAAGGATCGAGGCGAGCGGGACATGGTCCTCGCGATGACCCACGAGGAGGTCATCGCCCTCCTCCTGCGTGACCTCGTCCAGAGCTATCGCCAGCTGCCCGTCCAGCTCTATCACTTCCAGACGAAGTTCCGCGACGAGCCGCGCTCCCGTGGCGGCCTCATCCGCGTCCGCGAGTTCGTCATGAAGGACGCCTACAGCTGCGACCGCGACGAGGCGGGCCTCGACGAGAGCTATCGCAAGTACTACGGCGCCTACGAGAAGATCTTCAAGCGCATCGGGCTCGACGCGATCGCGGTCGGGGCCGACGTCGGGATCATGGGCGGCTCGGGTGCGCACGAGTTCATGGTCCTCAACGAGTTCGGCGAGGACACGCTCGTCCTGTGCGACGCCTGCGGCTACGCCGAGAACCAGCAGATCGCCGAGGTGGCGAAGCCCTCGCCGGAGGCGGAGCCGGCCCTCCCGATGGAGGACGTCGAGACGCCCGACGCGACGACGATCGACGCCCTCGCCACGTTCCTCGGCATGCCCCGCAGCAAGACCGCCAAGGCAGCGTTCTTCGTCACGGGTGACGGCCGCTTCGTCGTGGCGATCGTGCGCGGCGACTTCGACGTCAACGAGACGAAGCTCACCAACGCGATCAAGGCTGTCGGCGGCCTGCGACCGGCCCAGGTCGACGAGATCAAGGCCCGTGGCATGGAGGCCGGCTACGGCTCGCCCCTCGGCGCCCGCGATGCCGTCGTGGTCGTCGACGAGCTCGTCCTCCGGTCACCGAACCTCGTCGCTGGCGCGAACCGCGTCGGCTGGCACGTGAAGAACGTCAACGTCCCGCGCGACTACCTGCCCGATGTCGTGGCCGAGATCACGAGCGCCCGCGAGGGCGATGCCTGCGTCCGCTGCGGCTCGCCGGTGAAGCTCCGCAAGGGGATCGAGGTCGGCAACATCTTCAAGCTCGGGACCGACTTCACGGTCGCGGCCGGCGCGACCTACCTCGACGACGACGGCGAGCGCCACCCGATCGTCATGGGCTCGTACGGCATCGGCCTGGGGCGCAACGTCGCCTGCGTCGTCGAGGCCCACCACGACGAGAAGGGCATCATCTGGCCGGACGAGGTGGCCCCCTACGCCGCGCATCTGGTGGCCATCGGTGCCGCCCGCGATCCCGCGGTGCGCGAGACCGCCGAGCGCCTCCACGCCCTCGCCGGCGATGCCGGCCGCGAGATCCTGTACGACGATCGCGACGAATCGCCGGGGGTGAAGTTCACCGACGCCGAGCTCCTCGGCATGCCCTGGATCCTGACCGTCAGCCCGCGCTCCCTCGCCGCCGGAGGCATCGAGGTCACCCGGCGCGAGACTGGTGAGCGATCGACCCGGCCCATCGCCGAGGTCGAGGCGTTCCTCGGCTCCGGGGCGTTCCCGGCCTGAACGTGCCGATCGGGCCGGCGGCGGGCCGACCCGATCGAGGTCGCGGAGCGCCGCCGGCGCTCAGCTGGGCGGGGTCAGCTTGTTGGCCGGGTCGTTCACGTTGGTGATGTCGACGGAGATCGAGAAGCTGCCCGCGGACGTCGCGGTCGCGGCCGCGGCCGAAACGTTGGACGACACCAGGTAGCCGCCGTCGGCGGCGAGCCACACGTCGGACTGCCACGATCCGCTCGTCCCGGAGAGGGCCGAGAAGAACGTCCCGATCGACTCGTCGCCCGAGAAGTGCTGGCAGTTGACGCCGTTCTTCGTCTCGGTCCCGACGAGGTGATAGTCGGAGCCGAGCGTCCCGAACGCGGTCCCGAACAGCTGCTCGGGCCGGAAGGCCGCGAAGGCCGCGGTCATGGGCGTGACGGCCGCTGCGGGCACCGCCGTGTAGGCGCCGCTGGCGGTCTCCTTGGTCCAGGCATTCGCGCCGATGATCACGAAGTGGAGCTCGCTCGTGACGGTGCCGGTCGCGTCCGTGACGACCTCGTCGAACTGCTGCTCCTCGTCGGGCTTGTGGACGACGGTGCCCGTGAACGCGGTCGTCCCTTCGGATCCGAACGTGCCGTTCGACGAGCTCGTGATCCGAACGTTGAACCTGTAGGAGTCGAGGGCGTTCAGGGCGTTGGCAGCGGTGCTGAACGCGCTGCCGGCGGTCACGTCCTGGCTGCTGCCCGGCCCGCCGCCGGTCTGCGTGGCGCCCGGTCCCGCCGTCGCGCCGGGCCCGCCCCCGGTCGAGGAGCCCGGGGCGGTGGTCGCCGGGCTGCTGCAGGCCGCGACAAACACGCCGACCGCGAGCGTCGTGAGCAGGGAACGCGACTGAGTCATACCGCCCTCCGATGCGAGAGGCCCCCGTACGGTGCCGAGCGCGACTGTACGCGACTCACAGGCGGCCGGCGATGGCCTCCAGGTGGGCCGGCGTCGTGCCGCAGCAGCCACCGACGACCGAGGCACCGGCCCGGCGCATCGCCATGACGATGTCCGCATAGTCGGCCGGGTCCGACTGGTAGACCGCCTGCATTCCAACGAGCCGGGGCATGCCGGCATTCGACTTCGCGACGAGGAGCGCGTCCGGCACCGCGGCGTGCATCCGCTCGACGACCCGGAGCAGCTCGTCGGGGCCGTTGCCGCAGTTGCCCCCGATCGCGTCGGCGCCCCACGACCACAGGGCCGCGGCCGCCCGCTCCGGGGAGACGCCCATCATCGTGTGGCCCCGGGTGTCGAACGTCATCGTCGTGACGATCGGGATGTCGGCCGACACCCGCCGGACGCCGTCGAAGGCGGCCCGGATCTCGGCGAGATCGGACATCGTCTCGATCCAGATCAGGTCGACGCCGCCTGCGATGAGCGCGCCGGCCTGCTCGGCGAAGACATCGACGGCCTCGCCCTCGTCGAGCGTTCCGACCGGCGCCATGATCTCGCCGCTCGGCCCGATGTCGCCGGCCACGAGCGCATGCCCGCCGGCGGCGTCGACCTCGGCGCGCAGCAGGATCGCGGCCGTCCGGTTCAGCTCCTCGACCCGTCCCTCGTGGCCCGTCAGGGCGAGCCGGAGGCGATTGCCGCCGAACGTGTTCGTCATGACGATCCGGGAACCTGCGTCGAGATAGCCGCGGTGGATCCGCCGCACGACGTCGGGGTGGGCCAGGTTCCAGATCTCGGGCGGGTCGCCGAACTGGAGGCCCTCGGCGAAGAGCATCGTGCCCATGGCACCGTCGGCGAGGATCGGCTCGCCGGAGCGGAGGAGCGCCCGCCAGCGGGCATTCGCGGGACCGTCGGGTGGGGGAGCGGGCCGCGCCGCAGCCGCTGCCTCAGTCGACGGCTCCGGCGTTGCGCCACCAGGCGAGGCCGGCCGTCCCCGTCCGCGGTGCTGCCGGCGCTCCATCGTCAGCTCTCGTCCGCGAGCGCGGCGAGGTCGTCCGCACCGAGCTCGGTCCCGTCGAGCGTCGTGATCGTCTCGGCTGCGCGGGCAGCCACCGGGGCCGGGACGGCGGCGACGTGATCCGCCGGGTCGTCGGCTGCATCGTCCAGCCGGCCGATCGAGAACGTGATGCTCGGCGGGATGGCGGCACCGATGGCGATCTCGCTGATCCGGTAGGGCGAGCCCTTGGCCCGCAGGGCGGCGTTGGCTCGTTCCTGGAGGGAGGTGGCCTTGATGATCACGTCGGCGAGCACGGCCGGGTCGATCCGCTCGACCGCGGTGGCGATGCCCTTCCTGGCGAGCCGGATCGACTCCCTGGCCTTCGCCTGCGTCGCCGGGTCGCGGATCGTCGCCTGCGCCCGCCCGCTCGTCTCGATCGCCACGTGCTTCGCCGACCCGGCCGCGTCCGCCGCCGCCTGGCGGGCCTGCTCGGCCGCCTGCTTCGCCCGTTCCAGGAAGCTCATCTCGCCCCTCCCGTCGACGCGCCTCGCCCGCCAGGCGCCGATGGGTCGCCACGCGGTCAGGCGTGCTTGATGGTGATCCGCTTGGTGATGGTAGCGACGACCGTATCCCCGGAAGGACCGCCGCGACCTGGGCCGGTATCCCTCGCCTTTGCGGTCAAGTGCGAACGGGGTAGTAGATAGGTCGGGCTGAAGTTGCCGCCGCGACCTCGGTCCCAGCCACCTCGACTCGTATGAGGGCCTGGACGGGCGCATGGAGGCGCTGCGGCGAGGGTGAGCGTCTGCGACATCGACCACATGTCGTCGGGTGGGCATGCGCGTGGTGCGGCGGGGCCCACCGAGGGCGGCAGGGGAGCGACAGCGCCAGGAGTACGAGTGGGCAACTCACAAACGTCAGCGGGCTCGCTGCAGTGCCTGGCCAGGTCGTGCCGGATGGGTCCCAGGATCGCCGAGCCCGCTCGGAGCCATCCTGCGAGGCAGGACCTGGTGCAGGATGCCGAGGCGACGGCCATCGGGAGGGTCGATGCGTTCTGATTGACTCGCGCATCGAGAAGGTTTACTTCTTGCTTTCGCGGTTGGCCGCGCGCATGATGCCCCGGCCGAGCCACGCGAACTGACCCAATCATCGGCGGGAAGGTTCAGGGAGGCGACGAGCGGCAGGGGAGCTTGATGGGATGGATACCCCGCGCCGCGGTCGAGTTGTTCTCGCGATTGTCGTGGCTGCGGCTCTCATGGTCCCCCTCGGGTCGGTGTCAGCCGCTCGCTCGTCATTCGCGACTGTTGCCACCTCGTCTCTCGCGGCGAGTTTCGACTCAGCGGGTATACCGCTTGTTACGAACATCATGCAGCCGCGCCCGAAGTCCGAGTCGCAGGCGCAGGCGGTAAGTGACGCGCAAGTCTTTGCGGAAGAGCACCCAGACTCAGTCGGCTATCCATGGCTCGACCGGGAAACGGGAACCGTAGAGCTTTCAGCGACGAATGAACAGGCGCGCGCTCTTCTCGACGGGGAAGCGGTCGCCCTGAAGGCCGCCGGCGGGGCTGGTGTCAACTTTACCGTTCGTAACGCGGAGTCCTCCGTCGCGCAGTTGATGGCTATCTCTGACGACATCACCGCGCTCCAACAGCAGGGCGTACCAGACGCCGACTTCATCTACCTCACAGCCCCGGACTTCCAGACCAATCGCATCGTGATTCGGGTCAGCGCCGCGAGCACGGAGTTGTTCGCCACGCTGGCGCGACGATACGGCACTGCAGCCATCGCCGTCTGGATCGATCCCAGCCCGCATGATGCCTCGACGCTCAGTCGGGACAACGACGTGCCCGATTTCTATGGTGGCGCCAAGATCGGGACTCCAGGCAATTCCTGTTCAGACGCGTTTTCATGGACAACCGCCTCTACCAAAGGGAATGCGCTGTTAACCGCCGCTCACTGCATACCCTCGGGGGGCAACGTAACGATTGGAACCAGCAGTACCGTGAGAGGCACCGTGACTGCCAGCTCGGAGGAGAACTGGGACGCGACCTACGGGACGCGGTACTACAGCGGACAAGCGACGTACCGCGGCGACGTAGCGCTGATCCGGCTGAGCAGCGCATACAGGTCCGTCTCGGAGATCTACCGTGGCGGACCAACCTCGTCAACCCATTCAAACGTTGCCACGAGACTACTACGCTTCAGCTATCCCGACGAGAATGTCTACGTCGGAGGCGCGAGAACTGGTGAGACTGGCCCATATCACATCAACTTCGTCAACGTAAACGTTTGGTACAATCTGGACGGACCAAACGTGATCGCGAGGAACGTTACGACCGCGTACCTTCTAAACTCAGGCACGGTCGTCGATCACGGCGACTCGGGTGGATCGGTGTTCCGAGTTGACGGCTCCGGGGGCATCATCGCGGTTGGTGTTCATAGCGGGAAGATTGGTGACAGCACGGCGGCCTTTACAGACATCTACCACTCGTTTCTCGCGCTTCCAGGCGACGTGAATCTGAACTGAACGAGCAAGACATTGGATGAGAACCGGTACGCCCGGATGTCATTCGTCCTCGCCAGCGGCATCCAGGTGCACGACCGCGACGGCAGCCACGGAGGAGGATGGCGGATCCTCCTTCGTGCTGTCGTACCGAGCCTGTTGGTTGCGGTTCTCCTCGTAGCCTGCCAATCGACAGGTCGAACCTTCCGGGTGACGCTACAGACGACGTTCAATGAGGCGCTGCCAGTCGCCTTGACCGACCAGACGGGGCTTGTTACCGGAGTCACGCCGGCGGCTGTCGACTCCACGATCGGCTTCGAGCCGGCCGTTCGAGGCGACCCCGAGTCCGGCGCCCTGATCCTGACGTGGACAGGCGGCGCGTGCGACTCCGAGGCCGCCGTGACCTTCCTCATGCAAGAGGGACGTTACGTGCTGACCCTGGCAACTCACGAGAAAGCCGGGGGTGGGTGCCCCTCATCAGGCGTGCCCCGCGGCATTCGGATTGCGACCTCAACGCCAGTCCCCATCGACGCTGTCATCGTCACTGGTCGCTGACGGTCCGATCGTGAGGCCGGATGACACAAGCGCGCACCCGGCGGCGGGTGCTCTTGTGCTCGATCCCGTGCGAGCGTCCGTTGCCGACTACGCGTGCTTGATGGTGATCCGCTCGATGATGTTGGCGACGTCCTCGCATTTGTCGATCGTCGACTCGAGGAGCGCGTAGACGTCCTTCCACCTGATGACCTCGAGCGGATCGGCGCCACCCGAGAACAGGTCGGCGATGGCCTTTCGGGCGAGCACGTCGCCCTCGTTCTCGAGGCGGTGGACCTCGATCCAGTACTTCTCGAGGCCCTTGAACCCGCGCAGGTGGCTGAGCGCGTCGTGGAGCTGCTCGCATTGCTTGACGATGATCGATGCCTGCTGGACCGCGACGGCGGTTGGCGCCTCGATCCGGTACAGGACGAAGGTGTCGGCGCACTCCTCGATGTAGTCGAGGACGTCGTCGAGCCCGCTGATGAGCGCGTAGATCTCCTCGCGGTCGAACGGCGTCACGAACGTCGCCTCGAGCCGGTGGCCGATGTCGTGGCTGATCTCGTCGCCGCGATGCTCCGCGTCGCGGATCTCGCGGGCCCGCGCCTCCGGCGCGTCGTACGTCCGGACCATCGCCTCGAAGAGGCGGGCGGCCCCGAGGAGGTTGGCCGCATCGTCGATGAACAGGTCGAAGAAGCGCGTCTCGCGCGGGATGAGTCTGAGCTTCACGCCGGCAAGGGTAGCGCCTCGGCGCGCGGCGGCCGCGCCACCCGCGCCGGCGGGGCGGCGGTGTGCGATCCTCGCGCTCGTGGACCCGGTCGCCCTCGTCGCCCTGGCGATCATGACGGTCGCCCTCGCGATCGCGGTCGGCGTCGCGATCTCGCGGGGGCGGACCCTGGACGGGGCTCGCGATGTGGTGGCAGCCGCCCTGCCGGCGGACGCCTCGCGCCCGGCCGGCGACGACCTCTCGGACGACATCGGTCGACTGCGACGGCGAGCGGACACGGCCGAGTTCGCCCTGGCGCAGCGCCTCCGGGACCTGGCCTACCTTGCGGACCTCGTCGGCGTCGGCATCGTCCGCCTGACCGATGACCTGCGGGTTGAGGTCGCGAACACCGCGGCCCACGTCTTCCTCGGCCGGGCGCCCGGCTCGATGGTCGGTCGGACCGCCATCGAGGCGCTCGGTGACCATCGGATCGAGGCGGTCGCGATCGCGGCCCGCGAGGCGGGCTCGGCCACCGACGAGGTCGCGCCGCAGGGCCCTGACGGTCCCACGCTCGTCGTTCGCGCCCGGCGCTCGCCGATCCTCGGCATCTGGCTGGTCCTCCAGGACGTCGCCGAGCTGCGCCGCCTCCAGCGGATCCGGGCCGAGTTCGTCGACAACCTGAGCCACGAGCTGCGAACGCCGATCACGACGATCGGCCTGCTCACCGAGACGCTGGCCCGCGACGCCGAGCAGGCCGGCGAGGCCGTCCCGGCCCGGATGCGCGACCGGATCGGCAAGCTCGAGGTCGAGACCGGCAACATCGCCCAGATGGTCAGCGAGCTCCTGGACCTGGCGCGGATCGAGTCCGGCGGGCCGCAGCTGCTGCTCGACGACGTCGATCTCGGGCGGGTGGTGGCCGAGTCGGTGGAGCGGCTCCGGCCGTTTGCCGAGCGGCAGGGGATCGAGCTGCGGACGACGATCGAGCCTGGCCTGCCGCGGGTTCGTGGCGAGGCCGGCCGTCTCGGCCAGGTCATCACGAACCTCGTCCACAACGCCGTGAAGTTCAGCCAGTCCGGCGGCGAGGTCGAGGCCGGCGTTCGAGCCGACGGCGGGAGCGTCGTGGCGTGGGTCACCGACCATGGCATCGGCATCGAGCCGGCCGATCAGCCCCGGATCTTCGAGCGCTTCTACAAGGCGGACCGGACTCGCACCGGTGGTGGCGGGACCGGCCTCGGGCTGGCGATCGTCCGGCATATCGTCGAGTGCCACGGCGGCGCGATCGGCGTCGCCTCGGAGCCGGGTGCCGGCTCCACGTTCACGGTCACGCTCCTCGCGGAGGGACCCACCCCATGAGATCGACCCAAGCCGGACCGAGGAGGCCATGACGACCGTCGACGTCGCGACGCTGAACATCCGCAACATCGCCGACCGCTGGCCGGAGCGCCTGCCGCTGCTGCTGGCCGACATGGCTGCGCTCCAGCCCGATGTCATGGGCCTCCAGGAGGTCGTGTTCGCGGTCCAGCAGGATCGCCTGCTCGGCGCCGCAGGTGCCGCGCGCTACGAGGCCCACCGGGCGTGGGCCGGCCGGCCCGAGTACGGCAACGCGATCCTCGTCAAGGAGGGCTTCTCAACCGGAGAGCCGGAGCGGCTGGACCTCGGGCTGAAGCGCTCGGCGCTGTGGCTGCCGGTCACCTGCCCCGACGGGACGAGGTTCGCGTTCGTCGCCACCCACCTCCATCACGAGGTCCCGGACGAGGCCGCTCGTGAGCAGCAGGTCGAGGCGTTGCTCGGCTGGCTCGAGGAGCGGCCCGAGCCTGGTCCGCTGATCGTGGTCGGCGACTTCAACGCCGAGCCGGCCGAGCCTGCCTACGCCCGGATGATGGCGGCCGGGTTCCGATCGGCATTCGCGGCGGCGAATGGCGCCGAGCCGGCGGTCACGTGGCCGTCCGGGATCCAGGCGCCGGGCATGGACACCGACGGCGAGCCCGGCTGCCTCGACTACGTCTGGGTCCGTGGCGCGATCGAGGTGGAGTCGTGCCGGGTCACGTTCGACCGGCCGGCAGTGGGCGACTCGACCCTGCTCCCCTCGGACCACTTCGGCCTCGCGGCGAGCCTCCGAATCGGCACCTGATGCCCGACGCCTTGCCTCGTGAACGCTCGTGGCGACGCCCGCTTCGCCTCGCCCACCGGGGCGACTGGCGGGCCGCCCCGGAGAACTCGCTCGCCGCGATGACCGCCGCGCTCCGGATCCCGGCCTGCGACGGCCTCGAGTTCGACGTCCGGAGCTCCGCCGACGGCGTGCCGGTCCTGCTCCACGACGCGACCCTCGCCCGCGTCCAGGGCCTCGATGCGGGCGTCCGCGACCTGACCTCCGACGAGCTCGGCCGGCACGGCGTCCCGACCCTCGCCGAGGTCCTCGCCGCCGTCGGACCGGCGCCATTTCTCGACGTCGAGCTCAAGGGCGAGCCGGTACCCGCCGTCGTGGCGGTGCTCGAGGCCGCTCGCGGGTCGCACCTGGAGCACGCCGTTGTGTCGTCGTTCGAGGCGGGCACCCTGGCGTGGCTCGGCGAGCTGCGACCGTCGTGGCCGCGATGGCTCAACGCGATGAGCCTGGCCAGCCCGTGGGTCGCGACCGCGCGGGAGCTCGGCTGCGCCGGGATCTCGGTGGAGTGGACGGCGATCGACGAGCCCAGCCTGGAGCGCGCCGAGGCCGCCGGCCTCGAGGTCGCGGCGTGGACGGTCCGCGACCGTGCGGCCTATCGCCGGCTCGCGGAGCTCGGGGTGATCGCGATCTGCGCCGAGGCGGAAGCCCTCGACGGCTGAAGCCTCGACGGCCGGGGCTCAGGCGAGGGCTGGTTTCGTGGCGCGAATGATCGCGGAGTGCATGCCCTCCGCCACGGCGTGGGTCGGGCGGATGTCGATCTCGGAGAGGCCTGCCGCGGCGAGCCCGGCGCGGAACTCGCGGAATGAGAGCGCGCCGGCGATGCAGCCGACGTAGGTCCCGCGCTCGGCTCGCTGATCGGCGGTCAGGAGGTCGTCGGCGACGACGTCGCTGACACCCACCCGGCCACCGGGCCGCAGGACCCGCGCGATCTCGCGGAAGACGGCGGTCTTGTCGACGGCGAGGTTGATGACGCAGTTGCTGATGACGACGTCGACCGAGGCATCGGAAAGCGGCAGCGCCTCGATCGTGCCCTTGACGAACTCCACGTTCGTGGCGCCGGCATCGGCGGCGTTGCGCCGCGCCAGCTCGAGCATCTCGTCGGTCATGTCGACGCCGATGGCGCGGCCCGTCGGTCCGACGCGCTTGGCCGAGAGGAGGACGTCGATCCCGCCGCCCGAGCCCAGGTCGAGGACGGTCTCGCCCTCGTGCAGGTCGGCCACCGCGATGGGATTGCCGCAGCCGAGCGAGGCGAGCACGGCCGCTTCCGGCAGCCCCTCCGTCTCACCTGGGCGGTAGAGCTCGTAGCCGTACGTCGCCTGGCTCGCATCGGCGCAGCAGTCCGACCCGCAGCAGTCGGCGTTGGCAGCGGCGGCCTTGGAGCTCTCCCAGGCGTCTTCCGCGGTCTTGGCGTTCGCGACCGCGAGGGCGGCCTCCGCATAGCGGGCCCGAACGGCCTCGCGGGTCGCGGCCTGATCGGGGAGCAGGGGAGCGGGCTGGGTCGTGGTGGTCACCGGAGGTCCTCCGTCAGGGACGCGCTCGAATGATGACTCAGCAGGTGGCGCAGGCGATGGTCTCCCGCGCGCCCGGCGCGAGGCCGATGGCCGCCCGCATGCGATCGATGAGGCCACGGCGGTTCGCCGCGCTGCGATGCGGCTCCTGCTCGGCGGCGATGCGAGCCTCGTGCAGGGCGATGAGGTGGTAGCGATCGCGGGCCTCGGTCGGGTCGTTGATCGCGGACGGCCAGGTTCCGACGTTGAAGAGCATCTCGTTGCACTCCTTCGCGGGTCTCGTTTCGGCCCGCCTGTATCGATGGACATCAATATGACAGCAATATCGAGGCTTGTCAATATCGATATTCGTCGATAACATGCGCCCATGGCCCAGTCCACCGATCCAGACATCCGCCTGCTCGCCGCCCTCGCCGACCCCGTCCGGCTCGACATCGTCCGGGAGCTCGCGGGCTCCAACGAGGTGTGTGCCTGCGATCTCACGAGCTGCTGCACCGTCCGCCAGCCGACGGTCTCGCACCACCTGCGCGTCCTGCGCGAAGCCGGCGCCGTCGTCTCCGAGCGCCGCGGCAGCAACATCTACTACCGGGTCGCGCCCAACCTCATCGAGCGCATCGGCGGGATCGCGCGGACCCTGGTTCCCGGCGGCCTCGTGACGGTCGCGCCGGCGGGCTCCAAGGGGACCCGTCCGGGCGCCGGTCCGGGCGCCGGTCCGGCCGCCGCAACTCCCGCGAGCTGACCGCCCCGAGGCAGGGTTGCCTCGGCGGTCACGGGACGGTCACGGATTGAGGTCCTCGATCCGGCCGGTGGCGAGATAGACGACGTCCTCGGCGACGTTCGTGACCCGATCGCCGATCCGCTCGATCCAGTGCGCGGCCAGGATGAGGCGAGTGCCCCGCTCGACCGTCGCCGGCTCCTCCCGCATCCGCTCGACGACGTCGGCGAAGACGGTCCGGTACAGGTGATCGATCTCGTCGTCGCGGGCGGCGACCTCGCGCGCCAGCCGATCGTCGACGTCGATGAGCGCCGTCACGATCCCGCGCACCAGGTCGGCGGCGAGGTTGCCCATCCGGGCCAGGGTCGCGACCTCCCCGAGCTGCGCCTCCTCGGCGAGCCGGCGGGTCTGCTTGGCGATGCTCGAGGCGTGATCGCCGATCCGCTCGAGCTCGAAGGCGACGTGGTCGAGGGCCATGAGGAAGCGCAGGTCGCGCGCAACCGGGGATTGGGTCGCGATCGTCATGACGATGATGTCGCCGGCCTCGCGCTGGGCCTCGTTGATCCGGCCGTCGCCCTCGATGACCGCCGCCGCCAGGCCGGCGTCGCGGTCGACAATCGACTTCACGGCGTCGCGGATCTGGGCCTCGACGAGCGAGCCCATCCGGAGGATGCCGTCCTTGACGAGGCGCTCGTCCCGATCGAGGCCGCCGCGGGACCTGAGGTGATCGCCCCGCGCCGCCACGCCGCCGTCCGTCTCGATGTCCATCAGCCGAACCGTCCCGAGATGTAGTCCTCGGTCAGCTGCTCGCGGGGGTTCGTGAAGACCTTCACGGTGTCGTCCACCTCGACAAGGTAGCCAGCGCGGTCGGTCCCCATGGTGAAGAACGCCGTTCGGTCGCTGACCCGGGAGGCCTGCTGCATGTTGTGGGTCACGATCACGATCGTGTAGCGCTCCCTGAGCCGCAGCATCAGCTCCTCCACCTGCTGGGTCGCCACAGGGTCGAGCGCCGAGCAGGGCTCGTCCATGAGGAGGACGTCCGGCTCCATGGCCAGCGCCCGGGCGATGCACAGGCGCTGCTGCTGGCCGCCTGACAGCGACGACCCGGAGTGATGCAGCTTGTCCTTGACCTCGTCCCACAGCGCGGCCTGGCGGAGGCAGTGCTCGACGAGGGCGTCCTCGGCCGAGCGACCCTTGACGAGGCCGTTGAACCGGGCGGCCGCGATGACGTTCGTCGCGATCGACATCGTCGGGAAGGGGTTTGGCTGCTGGAAGACCATCCCGATCGTGCGGCGAACCGCGGCCGGGTCGACGCCCGGGTCGTAGATGTCGATGCCGCGATACGTGATCGATCCCTCGACATGGGCGCCGGGGATGATCTCGTGCATCCGGTCGATGCACCGGAGCAGCGTCGACTTCCCGCTCCCGGACGGCCCGATGATCGCGGTGATCGAGTTCGGCGGGATGTCGAGGTCCACGTCGCGAATGACGCGTCGCGGCCCGTAGTAGGCGCTCACGGCCCCGATCCGAACAACCGGCGCAGCGCCGGGCGCCACGACCGGTGCGGCGGCGATGGCGACCGGCCTCGGAGGCGGCACGACCGGTGCTGGCGACGGAGGCAGGTCTTCGATGATCATCGGTCTCCTTGCGTCGTGCTCCTCCCGACCGGCCGAGCTCATCGGCGGGCGAGATTGCGCCGAGCCACCAGCCAGCGGCCGACGAGGTTGAAGATCAGGACGATCGCGATGAGGACGAGCGCCGCGCCCATCGCCCGGTCGCGAGCGGCCGGAAACGCCGAGTTCAGCGCGTTGCGATAGATCAGCAGCGGAAGGCCCTGCATCGGCTCGGACAGGCTGACGCTGAAGAAGTTGTTGCCGAGGGCTGTGAACAGCAGCGGCGCGGTCTCGCCGATGGCGCGCGAGATCGCGAGCAGGACACCCGTGAAGATCCCCGACAGCGCCGTCGGCAGGAGGACCGCCAGGTACGACCGCCAGCGGCTCATCCCCAGTGCCCGGACACCCTCGGCCACCGGTCGTGGCGTGAGGCGGAGCATCTCCTCGGTCGAGACGACGATGAGCGGCAGCATGATGACGGCGAGGGCGATCGACCCGGCAAGGGCGCTGAAGTGGCCCTGGCCGACGACGACGAGCTCGTAGACGAAGATCCCCACGACGATCGACGGCAGGGCGGCCAGGATGTCGATCACGAACCGGATGGCGGTCGCGAGACGGCCGCCGACCTCGGCGTTGAAGACCGCGATGAGCAGCCCTACCGGAACGGCGATCGCCGTCGCGATGCCCGTCATCTCGAGGGTCCCGACGATGGCGTTCCGGATGCCACCACCCAGGGCGCTGAGGTCGCCCGGCGGATCCTGAAGGAAGAAGTCCGGCCGGATCACGCCGATGCCCTGGCTCACGATGAACGATCCCACGGCCAGCAGTGGCACGAGGGCGACGAGGAGGGCGACGAATGTCAGCGTCCGCGCCACGGCCGCACGGGTCCGGCGCCCGCCGCTCGTGGGCCGGAGCTGGGCGGGTGCACGGGCGAGCGTCAGCTCAGCTGCCACGGCCGGCCACCTGCGTCACCCGTCGGCGGATCAGGAGCCCGGCTCCGTTGATGAGCACCGCGATGACGAGCAGAACGACGCCGAGGGTGATGAGGGACTCGGCGTGGAGCGGCTCGGTCGCCTCGTTGAACTCGTTGGCGATGACGCTCGCGAGCGTGAAGCCCGGCGAGAAGATCGACGAGCCGATCCGCGGGGCGTTCCCGATCACGAGCGTGACGGCGATGGTCTCGCCGATCGCCCGCCCAAGCCCGAGCACGATGGCGGCGAGGAAGCCGGCTCGCCCGATCGGCAGGACGACTCGCCGGACGACGTCCCATGACGTGCCGCCGAGCGCCAGGACGGCCTCGCGCTGGAGGCGGGGCGTCGCAGCGAACACCTCGCGGGTCACCGCCGCCACGATCGGGATGATCATGAACGCGACGATCACCCCGGCAGCGAAGTAGCTCGGCCCGGGTGTCGGGGGCCCCAGGAACGGGACCACCGAGCCGGCGCTGGCGGCGATCGCGTGCTCGATCGGGCGCAGGAACGGCACGAGCACCAGGAGCCCCCACAGGCCCCAGACGACCGAAGGGATCGCCGCCAGGAGATCGACCGTCACCGCGACGGGCCCGGCGATCCGCGGTGGGAGGTACTCGGTGACGAGGAGCGCAATGCCGAGCGCCACCGGCACGGCGATGAGCAGCGCGATGACGCTCGTCAGGAGCGTCCCGAAGATGAACGGCAGCGCGCCGTAGATCGTGAACGAGGGGGCCCACCGGAGGCCGGTGACGAAGTCCCAGATCCCGAACGTCGAGATGACCGGCGCGGTCGTGATGACGCTGTCGTAGACCATCAGGCCGACGGTCGCGAGTGCCACGACGGTGCCGGCCGCGGCGATGACCCGGAAGACCACGTCGCCGCTGAGACGACGACGCCGGGGCAGGGCCCTCTCGGGCGCCTGCCCCGGTGGTTGCCGGGCGCTGATCCGGATGGTCACGAGCCGGCGATGGCGGGCTCGTGACCGTGACGGTCGCTCCGCGTCATGGCAGGAGCGGCTGGCCGTTCCAGTTGATCGACTCGACGGCGGCCTCGTCCTGCGCGAGCAGCGAGGCCGGGATCGTGCCGTAGAACAGCGGGGCGCTGTCCTGCTGGCCCTCGTGGATGGCCCACCACAGGAAGTCGACGAGCGCCTTGGCCCGATCCTGGTTCGTGAGGACCTTCGACAGGTCCTTGTAGACGATGAGCCATGTCGTCCCGGTGATCGGGTAGCCGTTCGCCGACGCGGTGTTCACGAGGTTGAACCGGAGGTCCGCGGGATAGCTCGGCAGGTTGGCGGCCTCCTTGACCGCGTCCAGGGACGGGGTGATGAAGTTGCCCGACTTGTTCTGGACATCGGCGAACGGGATGCTGTTCTTGAGCGCGTAGGCGAGCTCGATGTAGCCGACACCACCGTCGGTCTGGTTGATCCCCTGCGTCACGCCCTCGTTGCCGCTCGCCCCGAGGCCCACGGGCCACTCGACCGTCTTGCCCGCGGACTTCGCCGGATCGCCACCACCGACGGTCGTCACCCAGTCCGGGCTGACCGCGGTGAGGTAGGTCGTGAAGATGCTCGTCGTGCCGGAGCCATCCGAGCGGTGGACGACGCTGACCTCGGTGTCCGGAAGGGTCACGCCCGCGTTGGCGGCGGCGATCAGGGGATCGTTCCACTTCGTGATCCTGCCGTCGAAGATGCCGGCGATGACGTCCGGTGTCATCTTCAGCGGGGCGCTCAGGCCGCTCAGCTTGTAGGCGACGACGACGGCGCCGAACGTCACGGGGACCTCGACCGGCTCGCCCTTGGTGGCGGCGGCGATGTCCGAGTCCTTCAGGAAGGCATCCGAGGCGCCGAAGTCGACCGTGTTGTCGGTCCAGGCCTTGATGCCGCCGCCCGACCCGATCGACTGGTAGTTGAGCTTCACGCCGCACTTGGCGTTGTAGTCGTCGCCCATCTTCGAGAGCAGCGGGAAGATGAACGTCGACCCCGCGCCGTTGAGCTGGCCGTCGCCCTTCGTGCAGCGGTAGGTGATCGTCTGGGCTGGCGTTCCGACCGGGGCGGCGCTCTGGTTTGCCGGGGTCGATGCCTGGGCTGCGGGCGTCTGCGACGCGAGCGTGCCGCCTCCGCAGGCCCCGACGACGACCACAGCCGCGAGCGCGAGGCCGCTGAGCTTCCAGGTGGGTCGGATGGTCACGCGATCGTTCCTCCAGTGACCGTCCTCTCCGGGCAGGCAGCGCACGCTGCGGCGGCGGTCGGGTCAAAGCCTCGACCGGCCCCGTCAACGGGCCGTCGCTCGCGTGTTAACAGGCGGTTCGCCGCCGCGCCGGGTGCCGAGCTCGTGGCCACGCCCACCGTTCGCGGCGGCGGCGGCTCGTCAGCGAGGGTGGCGCCGCGTTCCCGACGCTCCCGCCAACCCGCCGCGGGCGGCGCGCGCGAACTCGAGCTTCGAGCCCTCCGGATCGCGCACGCCCGGCAGCCCGCGAACCACGGTCGCGAGGTCGGTGAGGGCCTCCCGGTCGCCGCCGAGCAGCTCCAGCTCCACCTCGAGGCGGC
>JACQEG010000048.1 GCA_016200665.1 Chloroflexota bacterium
GCCCTCTACCCGCATGTCGAGCGACGCGCCGGTCGGGCCGGCTTCGTGGCGCCGACGACCATCGCGGATCTCCACGACGGCATCCTTCGGCTGCTCGACACGGTCGACGCCTTCGACGACCTCGCCCGCGCCGCGATGGCGAGTCCCGCGGGCGAGGAGGCGCGCCATCGCTCGATGCCGCGACGGATCGCGCTGGTCCGGGCGATGGTCGACACGATCGAGCCACCCCTCCTCGAGGCGAGCCGCGACCGGATCGTCCGGCTTGTCGTGGTCCTCACGTCGACTGCGGCCCTGCGGGCCTGGCGCGATCACCTCGAACGATCGCCGGAGGAGGTCGCGGACGAGATCGAGACGGTGGTCCGAGCCGCGATCGCGGCAGAACGGGAGCGGCGGTCATGACAGTCCCCGCGGAAGCGACCCTGCACCACGCGGCCTCGGCGGAGGTCGCCGAGCCGGTCAGCTGGGACCCGCCTGCCCGAGGCCCGTTCTCGCGCACGTTCCGGTTCGGGGAATGGATCTCCGCGCCGGTCACGCCGCTCTTCGAGTCGTGGCTCCTGACCGCGATGGAGGACCGCCTCCACGAGCGGCTCCGATCGGAGCTCGGGCAGGTCGCCCCTCGGCCGCTGCATGTCGTGCTGAACGGCTGGTACTTCTACTCGATCGGCTGGATGACGCCGAGCGTGATGGCCCGGAACCTCCCTCGCCTCCTCGCGCACGCCATCCGCGACCCGCGCCGGGTGGCCGCGATCCTCCCGCCGACCGTGCGCTTCAGCGTCCCGGTCTTCGAGCGCGAGTGGCGGGAGGACATCCTGCCCCGCTATCGCGCCGCGGTGGCCGATGCGGAGGGTTGGGTCGAGGCGGCTCCGGTGACGGACCTGCCGGTCCTCGTCGATCGGCTGGCCGATCTTGCCGGCGAGTACTTCACCTCCATCGCCGCCTTTGCGGGCGCCGCCTACAAGCTCGAGATGAACCTTGCGCGGTTCTACGCCGCCAACGTCCGACCGGCGATCGGCGGCAGCCACCTGCCGCTCGTCTCCGGATTCGAGCCCCCGGCCGAGCCCGGCCGGCACGCGGTCGTCTCGCTCGACTGGTGGTTCGAGCCGGCGCCCGCGATCGGCTCGGCGGTCAGGGAGCGGCGCCGGGCCTTCGACCACGAGCGCCTCGTCGCAGACCGGAAGGCCGCCGAGGAGGCGGCCATGGCCGCGCTCGCCGCGAAGCCCGCCCGCCAGCGAGCGTTCGTGAAGCTGCTGCGGGAGGCACAGCGGATGGTCCCGATCCGCGAGGCGCACGTCAGCGAACTCACCATCGCCTGGCCGGTCATGCGGCGGGCCGTGGTTCGGCTCGGTTCGGCCCTCGCCGCCGACGGCCTCATCGCCTCGGTGGAGGACGTGTTCTTCCTGACCCGGGCCGAGCTCGGCGACGCGCTTCACGGGCGGCTGCCGGGCCCCGTCGACACCGCAGCGCGCCGGGCGACGCTCGCCGCCCAGGCCCGGCTGACGCCGCCGCTCTTCGTCGGGCGGGTGAGCCCGATGCTCCAGCGGCTCCTTGCGAGCTTCACCGCCATGGTCGGCGGGATGCGCTCCGAACGCGCCATCGTCTCCGGCACCCCGGCCTCGGGCGGGCGTGCGACCGGGGTCGTCCGGGTGATTCGCGGGCCCGAGGCGTTCTGCGACCTCGAGGATGGCGAGATCCTCGTCGCACGGATCACGGCACCGGCATGGACGCCGCTGTTCCTGCAGGCGGCCGCGGTCGTGACGGACGTCGGCAGCGCGGCCGCCCACGCCTCGGTGATCGCCCGCGAGTACGGCATCCCGGCGGTCGTCGGGTGCGGCGACGCCACGACTCGACTGCGCACAGGCATGCGGGTCACGGTCGATGGGAACACCGGCAACGTCGAGCTTGCCTAGGTAGACTCGCGGGCCATGAGTGACCACCCGGTCCCGGGCTCGGGCCACCACACGTCCGACCGCCGGCTGGTCATCCTCACCGAGGGCGAGTTCGGGCCGCATCACGCCAAGACCGCCTGGGGCGTGATCCGCTTCGGGACCGATCCGATTGCGGCGATCCTCGACTCGACGATCGCCGGGCGGAACGTCGCCGAGTGGCTGCCGGGGCATGACATCCCGGCCGTCGCGACCCTGGCCGAGGCGCTGGCCATGCCGGAGGCGCCGAACGCGCTTCTCATCGGCATTGCCCCGACGGGCGGCAAGCTGCCGGCGTCGTGGCGGGCGACGATCCTCCAGGCGATCGCTGCGGGCCTCGACATCGAATCCGGGCTGCACACGTTCCTCGGTGACGACCCCGAGTTCTCGGCGGCGGCCGCCGCCGCGGGGGTCCGGATCGTCGACTACCGGCGGCCGCCGGAGCGCCACGAGACCGCGGTCGGCCGGCGCCACGCTCCCGGCAAGAAGGTGATCCTGACCGTCGGGACGGACTGCGCCATCGGCAAGATGTCGGTCGCCCTCGAGCTCCGCAAGGCGGCCCGCGCCGCCGGCGACTCGGCGGTCTTCGTGCCGACCGGCCAGACCGGGATGATGATCGATGGCTGGGGGGTGGCCGTCGACCGGGTCATCAGCGACTTCGTCCAGGGCACGGTCGAGTGGATGGTCGAGCAGGCCGAGGGCCGCGGCGACTGGATCATCGTCGAGGGCCAGGGCTCGCTGGACCACCCCGCCTACTCGTCGGTCACCCTCGGGCTCATCCACGGCGCCACGCCCCAGGCGATGGTCATGGTCCACAAGCCGGGCCTCGCGAAGCACGACTTCGACCATCTGCCGGAGGTCAGCTTCCCGATCGCGAGGTTGCCGGACTTCATCCGGATCCACGAGACCGTCGCGGGCATGGTCGCGCCGTCGAAGGTCGTCGCGATCGCCTGCAACACCATGCTCTATGAAGACGAGGCCGAGGCCCGCAGGGTCATCGACCGGATCGCGGCCGAGACGGGGCTGCCGGCGGGCGATCCGGTCCGGTTCGGCGCGGACGGCCTGTGGGCGGACATCCACCGCGCGGTCGAGGCCCTGCCATGGGTCGCGCGCGCCGTCCCGGTCGTATGACCCTCTCGCTCAAGCACGAGGTCCTGCGGCTGCCCCTGCGTGACCCGTTCCGCATCGCCCGGTCCGAGCACGGCGCCGGCCAGCGGACCCTGACCGTCATCGTCGAACTCCGCGATTCGCGCCTGCCGGGTGTCATCGGCCATGGCGAGGGCTATCCGGACAGGTTCTACGGCGAGACGCCCGAGACGATGGTCGCGATCTGGCCGATGCTGCTCGAGGCCATCGGTGAGCCCGACCTCGATGCGTCCGGCCTCCACGGAGCGAGCATCCGGCTGGCCGACGCGATCCGCTGGAACGGCGCGGCGAAGTGCGCCCTGGACATCGCCCTCCACGACCTCGTCGGCAAGGCGATGGGTCGCTCGGTCCACGCGCTGCTGGGGCTGTCCGCCGAGATCCCACCGACGGACTTCACGATCGGGATCGACGAGCCGGCGATCGTGGCCCAGCGTGCCCAGCGAGCGGGCGCCTTCCCGGCCCTCAAGATCAAGGTCGGCGGCCCGGCCGACCTCGAGACCCTCCGGGCCGTCCGGGCCGTCTACGACAAGCCGATCCGCGTCGACGCCAACACCGGCTGGACGCCGGACATTGCCCTCGGCCTTGTCGACGAGCTGGTCGCACTCGGCGTCGAGCTCATCGAGCAGCCGTTCCCTGCGAGCCGGCTCGACTGGCTGCGCGACCTCCAGGTCGCATCACCACTGCCGATCGTCGCCGACGAGTCGTGCGTCATCGATGCCGACCTCGACACCCTCGTCGGGGTCGTCGATGGGGTCAACGTCAAGCTCGCCAAGTGCGGCGGCGTCGGGCCGGCGGCGCGGATGCTCGCCCGCGCTCGAGGCCTCGGGTTCCGGACCTTCCTCGGCTGCATGGAGGAGACCTCGGTCGGGATCGCGGCGTCGGCGGCCGTCGCGTCGCTCGCCGACTGGGCCGACCTCGACGGCAACCTGCTGCTCGCCGAGGACCCGTTCACCGGTCTCGACCTCGGCGCGGACCATCGCTGGCGGCTCACCTCCGCGCCGGGCCTGGGCGTCTCGAGACGGGCCTGACCGCCGGGCAGCGGGCTCGGTGGTGGGGGCCGGCGCAGTCCCCGGCGAGGCCCTCGGGCGGCCTGTGGATAAGTTCGTGGACGAAAAGGTGGAGAACCCCCCTTCCGGCTGACGAGGCTCCCGCCGTACCATCCCAGACATCGGCGGACCCCTCCGGGTTGCGGGAATGCCGACCCAGGAAACGTCCCCCGGGGTTGCGGTCCATCTCGCCGTGCCCAGGTGTCGATGCCGCGTGCCCCGCGGCGAAGTTGGAGGAAGGGATCGATGGTCGCGCGCCCCGCGCCCGCGCGTGCGCTCACCGCCGAAGCGGTCGAGTTCGTCCGGTTCTGCTACTCGCGCCGGAAGGTGGGGTGGCCGGAGCTGTATGACGAGATGTGCGCGGTCGCGGGGCGGGGCCTGTTCCGCGGGTGGGGCCCGGACGACCTCGCCGAGCACGGCATCGGGTTCGGGCTCTCGGAGATGGCCTACCTCGGGAGCGAGGTCTGCCAGATCGTCGCGGAGGACCGGGCCCGGGCGAAGGTCGCGGCGAAGGTCGCGGTCGCGCCGGCTGCTGCTGGCGCCTGATCCTCAGGCGCGGATGCGGCGCCTCGCCATCTCGCCCTCGATCTGGCGCTCGGCCTCGACGTACAGGTCGATCTGCTCGCGGAGCTGGTTCGCCTCCGGGGCGTAGAGGTGGACCTGCTGCTGGAGGATGTAGCTGAGGCGGCGGCTCGTCATCCGGACGTGATCGAGGTTCTTCATCAGGACCAGCGGGTCCATCGCGGCGAGGTCCGGCGCGTCGTACATCGACTTCACGCCCGGAATGCTAGCGCGCCCGGCCGGGCCCATGAGGGCATGGCGACGGTGATGGGCGGACGGCGCGTAGGCTTCCGGCGTGATCCAACATCCGGCGACGATCTTCGCGGACCTCGCCGCCGAGGCGCCCATCCCCAAGCGGGGCATCCACAGCCAGACCGTCTCGGACGCGGATGGCGTCGAGCTCGTCCTGTTCGCGTTCGCGGCGGGAGAGCGGCTGTCCGAGCACACGTCCGCCCGCCCGGCGATCATCCACGTCCTGGCGGGCGAGGCTCTCGTGACCGTCGGCGACGACGGGCGCGAGGCCGGCGCCGGGGCGTGGATCCGGATGGCGGCCAACACCCGCCACGCCATCGTGGCGCGGACCGGCCTGGTGATGGCGCTCTACCTGCTCCCGCGTCCGACGGCCGCGGCGGGTCTCGAGGCCGAAGCTGCCGCCGAGGCCGAAACTGCCGCCGAGGCCGGGTAGCCGAGGGCTAGATCGAGCGGAGGCGCGGCGGCCAGGTCCAGTCGA
>JACQEG010000039.1 GCA_016200665.1 Chloroflexota bacterium
GTCGGCCACTTCGTGGGGGCGACCCTGACGACCGGTGGCAACAGCTACGCGCTCGCCATCGGCGACTTCGCCGTGGTGTCGAGCGACCTGACCGCGCCCATCGACATCGTCCCCGGCTCGTTCTTCGGGCTCGGCAATGCCTGTGCGGCGCTCCCGGCCGGCAGCCTCACCGGCGAGATCGCGGTGCTCGCTCGGGGCACCTGCTCGTTCTCGACCAAGATTCGCAACGCCCAGAACGCCGGCGCGTCCGCCGTCGTCGTGGTCAACAACGTCGCCGGCGCGCCCATCGCCATGGGCCAGGACGGCACGGCCAACCAGCCGACGATCCCGGCCTACCAGGCCGGCCTGTCGGACCGCGCCGCCCTCGTCGCTGCGGACGGCAGCAGCGGCACCATCAGCGCCGCGCTCCAGTACGTGTTCAACGCGGCCTGGAACAACTTCATGGCCGGCTTCTCGAGCCAGGGCCCGACGGACGTCGACTTCCGGGTCAAGCCGGACGTGGTCGCCCCAGGCGTCAACGTCCTGAGCTCGATCCCGCACCAGTTCTGCGACGCGCCGCCGTGCTTCGCGTTCTTCCAGGGCACGTCGATGGCCACCCCGCACCTGGCCGGCACGGCCGCGGTGCTCATCGGCGCCCATCCGACGTGGGATGCCTGGCAGATCCGCTCGGCGATCGTCCAGAACGCCGACCAGGGCGTCCTCCAGAAGAGCAGCGGCGGCCCCGCCACGGACCCGAACCTCATCGGCTCGGGCCTCGATGACGTCGACGCTGCGCTCAACGCCCAGCTCCTGTTCAACCCGGTCAGCGTCAGCTTCGGCGCGGTGCCGAGCGGCTCCGGCCAGACGTTGAGCTATCCGGTCTGGGTTCAGAACGTCAGTGGCACGTCCCAGACGTTCACGTTCTCGGTGTCTGCCAGCACGGGCACCGGCGTCGCGTATTCCGTGACGCCGTCGCTGACGCTGGCGAACGGCGCCGGGGACTGGATCTGGGTGACGATGTCCGCTGAGAAGGGCTCGTCGACCGGCGATCACAACGCCAAGCTGCGAGCCTTCGACGGCTCCGCGGCCGAGGTCGCCCACGCCGCCGTGTACACCCTCGTCAAGTGACCTGCCGCCGGTCTCCGACCGGTTGATCCCGATCCGACCGTTGAGGCCCCCGGCGACGCCGGGGGCCTCAACCTATACTTGGGCCTCCCCATGACCGTGACCGTCGCTCCTGCCCCGCGTTCCTCCGTGGCCATCCGGGTCGAGCTCCCGTCGGAGCGCCTCGATGCCGCCATCACGGAGGCCGTCCGCCACCTCGCCCAGGGCACCAGGATCCCGGGCTTCCGCCCGGGCAAGGCGCCGCGGCCGATCGTGGAGCGCGTCGTCGGCCGAGAGGCCGTCCTCGACGAGGCCATGGATCACCTCGTCAACCGGGCCGTCCGCGACGCGCTCGTCGAGCACGACATCCTGCCGCTGACCGACGCCGCGGTCGACGTCGAGCAGCGGGTCGAGGGCAAGCCGGTCATCTTCACGGCCACGGTCCAGGTCCGGCCCGAGGTCAAGCTCGGCGACTACCGGGCCTTCAACTTCGGCCCGGAGATCGAGGCGATCGACGACGCGAAGATCGATCACGTCATCGAGGAGCTGCGCGACCAGAACGCCAACCTCGTGGCCGTCGAGGACCGCGGCGCCAAGGCCGGCGACTACGGCGTCATCGGCTACGTCGGGACGCAGGATGGCGTGCCGTTCGATGGCGGGACCGCCGAGCGGATGCCCCTGATCCTCGGCGAGGAGCGCCTCATCCCCGGCTTCGAGGCCCACGTCATGGGCCTGAAGCCGGGCGAGTCGACAGCGTTCGACATCACGTTCCCCGAGGACTACGCGGCGACCGAGCTCGCCGGCAAGCCGGCCCACTTCCGGGTCGAGCTCCGGGAGCTCCGCGAGAAGGTCCAGCCGGTCGCGGACGACGAGTTCGCCAGGTCGCTCGGCGACTTCGCCGACCTCGCCGCGCTCCGCGAGGAGATCGGCAAGCGCCTCCGGCGCAACGCCCTCGATGGGGCTCGGCACGCCTTCGCCGACCAGATCATCGAGTACGCGACGGCGAACGCGACCCTCGAGCTGCCCGACATCCTGGTCGACCAGGAAGTCGAGATCATGCACGACGAGTTCCGGAGCTCGCTCGCTCGCCAGGGGATCACGGAGGCGGCCTATCTCAAGGTCGTCGAGAGGACCGAGACCGACCTCCACGCCGACTTCCGGCCCCAGGCCGAGAAGCGGGTCAAGGTCCTGCTCGTCCTGTCGAAGGTCGCCGAGGCCGAGGGCGTCACGATCGCCGATGCCGACGTCGAGGGCGAGGTGGCCAAGGCCCGCGAGCGCTACGCCGCCGACAGGAAGACCGTCGCGTACTTCGAGTCGGATCGCGGCCGGAGCTTCATCCGCAGCACCCTCCGCCGGAGCCGGGTCGTCGAGACCCTCATCGACGCGTGGCTCGTCGCCCATCCGGAGCACCCGCCGATCCCGCACCTCGAGGACGACGAGCGCAGCCTCATCGAGACGACCGTCACCCCCGGCGGCACCGCGGAGGCCAATGCCAACCTCGGGGCCACCGATCCGGGCAGCCTCGTCGAGTCGGGTCGCTGACCCGGCCGCCGCGGCACGTCACCCCGTCGCCACCGAAGCCCACGACCGAATCTCACGGGAGAGCCGAACGATGCTCGTGCCGATGGTCATCGAGTCCTCCAGCCGGGGGGAGCGCGCCTACGACATCTACTCGCGCCTGCTGAAGGAGCGGATCATCTTCATCGGCGACGTCATCGAGGACCACCTCGCGAACCTCGTCATCGCCCAGCTGCTGTTCCTCGAGTCGGAGGATCCCGAGAAGGACATCAGCCTCTACATCAACTCGCCCGGCGGCGTCGTGACGGCCGGGCTCGCGATCTACGACACGATGCAGTACCTGCGGGCGCCGGTGAGCACGATCTGCCTGGGCCAGGCGGCGTCAATGGCGTCGGTGCTGCTCGCCGCGGGCCGGAAGGGCAAGCGCTACGGCCTGCCGCACTCCCGGATCATGATCCACCAGGGCTCCGGCGGCTTCCGTGGCAACGCCCCGGACGCGGTCATCCAGATGAAGGAGTGGGAGCTCCTGGTGCGGATGAACAACGAGATCCTCGCCCGCCACACCGGCCAGCCGATCGAGAAGGTCGAGAAGGACACCGATCGCGATCGCTTCATGTCGCCTGAAGAGGCCAAGGACTATGGCATCATCGACGCGGTCTACACCGTGCCCGGCGCGTCGCTGATCGCCAAGGCGCACGACGCCGGGCTCGCCGGCGGCGAAGGCGCGAGCCTCCCGGGCGTCACCGAGGCGGCCCAGGAGCCTCCGTCTCCGTCGAAGAAGGACAAGGGCTGACGTCACCGCGACGCCAGGCCGAGGCAGCGCGAGGGCGAGACGGATGAGCACGACGACGGGCAGCAAGACGACGAAGGTGCCGTATCGCTGCTCGTTCTGCGGCAAGAGCCAGGAGCAGGTCCGCAAGCTGATCGCCGGGCAGGGCGTCTACATCTGCGACGAGTGCATCAACCTCTGCCAGGAGATCATCGAGGAGGAGATGCTCGAGCAGCCGAAGGTCCGGCCTTCCGCTGCCAAGCTCCCGAACCCCCGCCAGATCAAGTTCGCGCTCGACCAGTACGTCATCAGCCAGGACAAGGCCAAGAAGGTCCTCTCCGTCGCGGTCTACAATCACTACAAGCGGGTCAACGCCGGCCACGCGGTCGACGACGTCGAGCTCCAGAAGTCGAACGTCCTCCTCGTCGGGCCGACCGGCTCCGGCAAGACACTCCTCGCCCAGACGCTCGCCCGCGTGTTGGACGTGCCGTTCTGCATCGCCGACGCGACCTCGCTGACCGAGGCCGGCTACGTCGGCGAGGACGTCGAGAACATCCTGCTGCGGCTCATCCAGGCGGCCGACTTCGATGTCGCCCGGGCCCAGCGCGGGATCATCTACATCGACGAGATCGACAAGATCGCCCGCAAGGCCGACAACCCGTCGATCACCCGCGACGTCTCTGGTGAGGGCGTCCAGCAGGCGCTCCTCAAGATCCTCGAGGGCACCGTCGCGAACGTCCCGCCCCAGGGCGGCCGGAAGCACCCCCACCAGGACTTCATCCAGATCGACACGACGAACGTGCTCTTCATCTGCGGCGGCGCCTTCGACGGCCTCGAGCGGATCGTCGAGGAGCGGGTCGGGCGCCGGTCGATCGGGTTCGGGTCGGAGTCGCCGTCGTCGCCGGTCGACCGGGCCCGGATCCTCGAGAAGCTCATGCCCGAGGACCTGCTCAAGTTCGGGCTCATCCCGGAGTTCGTCGGCCGGCTGCCGGTCATCGTGACGCTGTCGGCCCTCACCGCGGCCGATCTCGTCCGCGTCCTCACGGAGCCCAAGAACGCGGTCGCGCGGCAGTTCCAGAAGTTCCTGTCGCTCGACAAGGTCGAGCTGGTCTTCACCCCCGGCGCGCTGCAGGCCGCGGCCGACGTCGCGCTCGACCGCAAGACGGGCGCGCGGGCCCTCCGCTCGATCGTCGAGGAGGCGCTCCTCGAGGTCATGTACGACATCCCGGAACGGGCCGAAATCCGGAAATGCATCATCACCGAGGAGACCATCCGGTCGGGCCGGCTGCCGCTCCTCCTCACGAAGACGGACCTCGACCGCGGGGTGGACGAGACGAACTACGAGGAGTGGCTGGCCACCCAGCCCGCCAGCGCGTAGCCTCCCCGCCGCGGGCGGCCCGTGCCGCCGCTGGCTCAGGGGCCGCGGCGGTTTTTCGGTCAAATGTCGGCGGGGGCGACACGGCATCGCGCGGAGTGCCCGTGGCGCGGTCAGATGTCGCCCGGCGCGCACATCTGACAGGCCTACGAGGTCGTCGTGTCGCGTGGGCTGACATCTGACAGAAACCAGATGCCGCTGAACGTCGTCGTCGGCCTTCTCAGCCAGGCCTTGGTCTCGATCGTCGTGCTCGGATAGCGACTCGCGAAGGTCAGGGCGTGGCGCTGGACGATCCGGCGGTTCGTGCTGGATCCGGCGAGGACGAGGATTCGACCGATCACGTCGGGGCTCCAGCCGAGCCGATCGGCCGCCAGCTTCGGGGCGAGGCGGACCTTCACGTCGAGGGCGCGGTTGGTCTCCTCGATGGAGCCGATCTCCGACTTGATCTCGCACACGGCGACGGCCCGCCGGCGTACGTTCCAGGCCAGGACGTCGATCGAACCTCGCTCGCCGAACTCGGAGAAGGTTCGACGCACGGCGTCGAGCCGAAGGGTTCCGGCTCGGCCGCCTTCGAGGTCGACGACTGCGGAACGCGACACCCCGGCGCGCGTCGCGATGTCCGCCTGGCGGAATCGCTCGTGGCGCCGGATCGTCCAGAGCAGACGTCCGATCCGCTCGTCCTCGGACCCGGGCACATGCCCATGCTGGAGATGGCGGCTCATCTCCCGCTTATCCGCGGGCGTGAGTTCAGAGTGCGGGCTTCACGGCCTTGACGAAGGTGCGATGTCGCGCTGTTGGAGGCCATGCAACTCGAGTGACGCCGCCGAACGCGAGGTGGGCGCGCACGGCCTCCGCGAACGCAGCGGCGAAGGCGGGGTCCGCGAGCGGGTCGAAGTCGTCCTCCCACCACAGGCCGAGGATCCGGAGGGTGCCGGCCTTCCGGTCGATGCGCGGCTCGATCCGGCCGACGAGGCGGTCGCCGTACAGGAGCGGCAGGACGTAGTAGCCCCAGCGGCGTTTCGCGGCAGGGACGTAGACCTCCCAGAGGTAGTCGAAGCCGAACAGCGCCCGCAGGAACTCGCGGTCCCAGACGAGCGGGTCCAGGGGCGCGAGGAACGCCACGCCTGCCCGGGGCATCGCGCTCGAGCCGCCCGCGGCAGCGGAGGCCTCGGCGGTGACCTCGCGCTCGGCCTGGTCGAGCAGGGCCGCGTCGGATGCCACGGCATAGCGCAGCCCCTTCAGCCCTTCGATCTCGACCGGCAGCAGCTCGCCCGCCTCGACGAGCTCGGCGTGCAGCTGGCGGCGGGCGGCGACCTTGAGTGGCAGCCCGCCCTCGAGGCCAATCTCGATCCACGGCACCGAGCCGAGCCACAGCTCGGAGCTGCCGCTCGTGCCA
>JACQEG010000040.1 GCA_016200665.1 Chloroflexota bacterium
GAGCGAGCGAGCGAGACGTGAAAAGGCGAGCTCGCGCCTCCGCGTTGATCGCGCTGGTTGCCTCGATGGTGGGCGCCTGCGGGCCGACCGCGCCGCCCGCGTCGCCCGCGTCGCCGGTCGCCGCGGATCCGATCGTCACGATCGAAGCCGGAGTCGCCCCGCGGATGACCGCAGAGCAGGTCGAGGCGATCGTCCTGGCGCAGATTCACTCGATGGAGTCGATGGTCGGCTCCGTCGTCGCACCGGCGCGAATCGTCTCGGTGATGGCGACGGCCGGGATTCGATGGACCGTTCGAGCGGAGGGCACGTTCACGAACAACCGCTATCCGCCGGGCGGCAGTCCCGGCATCGCGGCGACTGGCTACTTCCGGATCGACGATGCCGACGGTTCGATCGTCGAGTTCGGGTACCCGTGAGCTTCGCGCCGCTGGATCCCGATTTCGAGCCCCGGGTCCGGGCCAGCTTCGGGCGGCAGGGGCTCATGACCAGCCTTGGCGCACGCCTGGTTCGCGTCGCCGCCGGCGAGGTCGACATCGAGGCGCCGTTCGATGAGCGCTGGACCCAGCAGCACGGGTACGTCCATGCCGGGATCGTGACGGCGCTCGTGGACTCGGCCTGTGGCTACAGCGCCCTGAGCCTCGCCCGGCCCGAGGCCGAGGTGCTCACCGTCGAGTACAAGGTCAACTTCCTGGCGCCGGCGCAGGGCGAGCGGTTCCTCGCCCGCGGCCGCGTCGTGCGCGCCGGAGCGAGGGTCACCGTTTGCTCTGGCGAGGTGTACGCGGTGACCGGCACTGCGGAAACGCAGGTCGCCGTCATGCTCGCGACGATCATCACGGTCTGAACCCGCGCTCGAGGGCGAGCGACCGAAGCCGAGCGACCGGACCCGAGCCTACCTCGGCACTTGACGCTCCGCGGGCGCGTCTCAGGATGCGGCTGGCGTCCCACCTCGAGGCGACCTGATGCGGGACGGGACCAGGCAACATCCCTTCAGGCTGGCAGCCGCAGGCGCCGCACTCCTGCTGGCTGTCAACGGATGCTCCAGTCCCTCGCCATCGGTGATCCCAGCGGGGCCGACGCAGCAGGCCTCCTCGCCGGTTTCGCCGACGGCCGCTCCGAGTGCCACAGCGTCGTGGACGGCCACCGGCACGATGCGCGAGGCCCGCTACGGTCACACCGCCACGCTGCTGTCGGACGGCCGCGTCCTCGTTGCGGGCGGCATCCGTGAGCTCGGCGGTGCCCCGCTCGCCTCGGCCGAGCTGTACGACCCCCGTCCCGGGTCCTGGACCGCGACCGGCAGCATGCTGGAGGCCCGCACCACCCACGCCGCCGCGCTGCTGCCAGACGGCAGGGTCCTGGTGGTCGGCGGCGCGACGCCCACCGGGCTGCTCGCTTCGGCCGAGCTGTACGACCCCCAGACCGGGGCCTGGACCGCAGCCGGCAGCATGCTCGAGGCCCGCGCCGCGACGTCGGCCATCGTGCTGCGAACCGGGAAGGTCCTCGTGGCCGGGAACACCGCCACGCAGGGCGCCGCGGCCGCGGTCGAGCTGTACGACCCGAGCGCGGGGTCCTGGACGCAAACGGGTCCTATGGGCGTGTGTCGCAACGCCGACACCACCACCCTGCTGCTCGATGGCCGGGTGCTCGCCGCAGGCGGACTCGGCCCGACCCTCGCCTCCGCCGAGCTCTACGACCCGAGCGCCGGATCCTGGACGGCCACCGGGAGCATGACGGTCCCCCGCCAGTACTACACGGCCACGCTGCTGCTCGATGGCCGCGTGCTCGTCACGGGCAGCTCTGGTGACGTCCTCGGCCCGCTGGCCTCCACCGAGGTCTTCGACCCGGCGACCGGGTCCTGGGCGGCGACCGGGGCGATGATCGAGGCCCGCAGCGGAGATGCGCTGGTGCTGCTGTCGGACGGCGTCGTGCTGGCGGCAGGTGGCTCGGGGACGAGCGAGCCGCTCGCCTCGGCCGAGCTGTACGACCCGGGCACCGGGTCCTGGAGCGCGACCGCGAGCATGCTCGAGATCCGGAACGGTCCGACCGCCACGCTGCTGCCGGACGGCCGGGTGCTCGTGGCGGGCGGCTACGGCCGCGGCGGCGACGCGCTGGCATGGGTCGAACTGTTCGACGAGGGCTCCCCACAAGTGACGCCGTGATCGTCGGCCAGAGGGCGCGGCGCGCGGAAGCGTTCGCGCCTCGTAGGGGCGCGGATCAGGACGGCGCGGCGGGCGAGAAGCAGGTCGGCGCGGAGGACGTCGTCCCGTTGCTGTTCGTGGCGGTGACCCGGACGCAGACCTGCTCGGCGTTCGGTACCTCGGTCGAGACCTGGAGCGACGCCGCCTCGGTCATGGCCTTGGTCATCGAGACGTGGGCGGTGTAGGTCGGCGCGGTCGCCGGTCCGGTGCCGACGTCGAGGACGACGTCCGTCGTCGCGCCCTTGGGGTCGATGTAGGCAAGGACCGTCCACTGGCCGTTCGCGGCGGGCGCCACGGAGTCGATCCGGACGAGTGGCGCGCCCGGCGGCGAGAACGTCGGCAGGTCGTGGGGGAAGCACAGGGGCTGGGTGAAGGACGTCCCGGCGCTGTTCGTTGCCGCGAACCGCACGCAGATCTCGGGATTGTCCGGGATCTGGTCGGTCGTGATCGACAGGGACTGCGCGTCGACGACCTGCTGGGCGACGGGAAGGTGGGTGTCGAACTGGCGGAGCGTCTGGGGGCCGGGGCCGACGTCGAGGATGACATCGGTCGGGGCGCCCTGCGGATCGACCGAACCGGTGAACGTCCAGTGGCCGTTCTGCGCCGTCCACGTGCTGCTGATTCCGACCGCCGGCCGGTCGGCGAACAAACCCGGCGTCGCCGACGGAGCAGCCGTCGGCGCGGACGAGTCGCAGGCCGCGAGCAGCACGAGGGCGCCAAGCGCGAGCACGACGCCGCTGCGGTTCACTGGACGGAATACTCGCGAATCGCGCGATTTGTTCGCGACGCCTCGAGGATCAAGCCTCGAAGAGCGCCCGGCGGAGGAGCGGCAGCGGCAGCTCGCCGCGACCGAGCACGGCCTCGAGATGCGTGCGGCCGTCGAAGCCCGGCGTATCCGGATAGCCGCCGATGATCGCCGGCGTCGGGACGGCCGCCGCACCGCGCGGATCGCCCGACGCGATCGCGGCCCGGTGGCGAGCCTCGGCCTCGAGCTCCCACATGACCATCGATCCGATGAAGTACGTGGAGAGCTGGGTCGAGGAGAGGCGGGCCCGATCCCACTTGCCGCGGGCCTCGGCCTCCTCCTGCCAGGCCCCGTCGACCATCATCGAGATCGCCTCGTCGCGGGTCATGTCGAGGGTGTGGATCCGGACGTCGATGATCGCGTTGACGACCGCCCGCAGGTAGTACTTCCAATGCATCAGCCAGAGGGCGGGGTCGTCGGCCGCGAAGCCGCGGTCGAGCATGACGTGGGTCACGTAGACCGCCCAGCCCTCGGCGTACACGCCGTCGCCATAGACGCTGCGGATGATGGATGGCACGCGGTTGCCATAGACGCCCTGGAGGTAGTGACCCGGCACGGCCTCGTGGATCGTCAGCAGCGTCAGCTGCCGGCCGTTGTGCTCGCGGAGCATCGACTCCACGCGCTCGGGCTTCCAGTCGTCAGCCGGTGGGGTGATCGAGAAGAACGCCTTCTGGCCTTTGTCGAAGACCCCCGGCGAGTGGAGCATCGCGCCGGCGAAGTTGCGCAGGAACTTCGGGGTCCACTGGATCGCGAGCGGCTCGTCGGCCAGGCCGATGACCTCGTGCTCGCGGCAGAACGCCTCGATCAGCTCGAGGTCGGCCCGGCAGGCGTCCAGCAGGTCGGCGGCCGGCGGATGGTCCTTCGCGACCTCGGCGATGACCGCCCGGACGATCTCGTCGTCCGAGGCCGGCATCGGGCGGTCGCCGCACCACTGCGACCACAGCTCGCGGGCGAGACGCGCCATCTCCGCCCGCACGAGCGGGTACTGGCGCTCGGCGGCTTCGAGGACGCGCTCCGGGGTCATCGCGGGGTCGCTGAAGGCGCGGGTCAGGCGCTCCGCGAATCGCTCGCGCCCGAGGCGGCCCTCGCCCTCGGCCGCCGGCAGGACCTCGTGCCGGAGGTGGTGGCGCAGGTCCTCGAGCGCCGCCTTCGCGGCGGCCGCAGCCGCATCCAGCCGATGGCGCAGCACCGCGACGACGTCGTCGCTGGCGTTGGCCTCGGCGAGCGCGAGACCCTCGTCGAGGAGGTCCTCGACACCGGCGATATTGAGCAGGGCGATGTCGGTGTGGAATCGCGACACGGGCACGCCGGCGGCGCCGCTCGCGAGACGCTCCTTCGCGGCGACCACGACCGCGGGGATGCCCTCGAGCCGGCCCGCGAACGCCGCCAGGCGCGTCGCCGGCGGC
>JACQEG010000041.1 GCA_016200665.1 Chloroflexota bacterium
AGGTTGCCGTCGTAGCCGAGGTAGCCCACCGCGCCACCGTACAGCCCGCGGCGCTCGCCCTCGGCGGCTGCGATGAGCTGCATGGCCCGGACCTTCGGCGCGCCCGAGAGCGTCCCCGCCGGGAACACCGATCGCAGGGCATCGAGTGCGTCCAGGCCGGGCGCGAGCCGCCCTTCGACGTGCGACACCAGATGGAGGACGTGGCTGTAGCGCTCGACGTCCATATAGCGGCTGACGCTCACGGTGCCGGGACGGGAGACCCGTCCGATGTCGTTGCGACCGAGGTCGACGAGCATGACGTGCTCGGCCCGCTCCTTCGGATCGCGCTTGAGCTCCTCCGCCAGGCGATCGTCCTCCTCGGGGCTGGCGCCACGGGGGCGGGTTCCGGCGATGGGATGGGTCGTGAGCCGGTCGCCCTCGACCTGGAGCAGCAGCTCCGGCGACGCGCCGACGACCTCGAACGACGGCGCGCGGACGAAGAACAGGTACGGGCTCGGGTTGACCCGGCGCAGCGACCGGTAGAGGTCGATCCCGGTGAGCGGCGCGCCGGTCGCCGGATCCGTGGGCAGGTCGAACGACTGCCGCCGGGCGAGCACGACCTGGATCGCCTCGCCCGCTGCGATCGCCGACTTCGCGACCTCGACGGCGTGGACGTACTCGTCGTGGCCGAGGCTGGTCTGGGGATTCGCGGTGGCGCCCGCGCCGAGGGCGGCCGCGCCGAGGGCGGCCGCGCCGCCGGCAACGCCCCCACGGGCCATGCCTCCGTTCGCGATGCCTGTGGCGGCATATCCGCGATCGCCGCCGAGCTCGCGGGCGCTCGGCCGGGCCGTGCGCTCGAGCGCCTCGAAGGCTGCTGCCTCGGCGATTCGATAGCGCGCCTCGAGATTGGGCGCATCGGTGTGGAGCGAGGCGATCGCCGCGAGCTCGTGGGTCAGGTGGTCGAAGACGATGACGAGGTCCGACTCGATGAACGCCGCCGTCGGGACTCCGATCGGATCGCGTGCCGGCAACGGCACCGACGGCTCGAAGATCGGGACCGCGTCGTAGGCGAGCGCCCCGACGGCACCGCCGGTGAACCGGGGCATCCCGGCCCGGGGCTCGAGCCGGCGCCGGCCGACGAAGCTCCGGAGCGCGGCCAGCGGGTCGCCGACGTCGACGGTCGTGATCGGGAGCTCGGGGTCATAGCGATCCACCTCGACCGGGCGGGCCTGGATCGAGGCCCGACCGTCGCGGACCTCGAGCAGCCGCCGCGGGCCGATGCCGAGGAACGAGTAGCGCCCGACGCGCTCCCCGCCCTCGACCGACTCGAGCAGGTACGCCGGTGTGACGCCGTCGTCCAGTCGCAGGAACGCCCCGATCGGCGTGTCGAGGTCGGCCGGTCGGGAGGCACGGATGAGCAGCGTGTCGGCGCTCGCCACGAGGCGCTTGGCCTGGCCGAGGCTGATCGGATCGGCGGTCATGGGTGGTGCGGCATCGCTGCGAGGCTCTCCAGAATCAAGAACGACCTTCGTCCCCCGGGACGAAAGGCCGTGCCTTCCGCGGTGCCACCCTCATTCGGCGTGTGCCGCACTCTCGTGACCGACGGGTCCCTGTCGCGACCGATCGGCGCTGCCCGCTATCGCTGGCGCCCTGCGCCGGAGCCTACCTGGCCGGGTTGCGGTCTCGCCGCCGCCCAGGCCCTTCGGTCCGGAGGCTCCCGGGTCCATTTGCCGTCGCTGCCGTCCCGGCTTCCACCAGCCGCCGGGTCTCTGTGTCGGCCCTCGACGGGTACTCGTCCCGATCGCTGCCCATATTCGCGATGAGGCGCGAGTCTGGCAGCGGCCCGGCGGAGCGTCAAGCGCCACCCGGTCGGCGGACAATGGCCGCGATGCCACACGTCGTCGTCGTTGGAAGCTGCAACATCGACCTCATCGCCTACGCGCCGCGGATCCCGAATCCGGGCGAGACCATCCTCGGCGACCGCTTCTCGATGGGCTTCGGGGGCAAGGGCGCGAACCAGGCGGTCATGGCCGCGCGACTCGGCGCGACGGTCTCCATGGTCGGGGCCGTCGGCGACGACCTCTACGCCCAGATGACGCTGCGGAACTTCGCCGATCAGGGCGTCGATGCCTCGCACGTTACCCGCGTGGCGGGGTCGAGCGGCGTCGCGCCGATCTGGGTCGAGACGAACGGCACCAACCGGATCATCGTCGTGGCGGGGGCCAACGCCCTCGTCGACGGCGCGGCTGCCGCGGCGGCGATCGAGCGGATGACGGACGTCGACGTGGTCGCCGGGCAGCTCGAGATCCCCCAGGCGGCCACGCTCGCGGCGTTCCGGGCTGCGCGTGCTCGGGGGGCGATCACGGTCCTCACGCCGGCGCCGGCGGCGCCGCTCGACCCGGAGCTCCTCGCGCTGACCGACTGGCTGATCCCCAACGAGCCCGAGCTCGAGGCGCTGGCCGGAGCGCCGATCGCCGGCGACGACGAGGCGCTCGCCGACCACGCCACGGCGACGGGCGTGAGCCTCGTGGTCACGCTCGGCGCGAGGGGTGCGGCGCTGGTCCAGGCGGGCCACGTCACGCGCCTGCCCGCGCCGGCCGTCGAGGCCGTCGACACGACCGGCGCCGGCGACGCCTTCGTCGGCGCCTTCGTGGTCGGCCTCGCGATCGGGCTGGTGTCGATCGATGCGGTGCGGCTGGGGATCGCGTGCGCCGCGGAGAGCGTCCGGCGGCCGGGCACCCAGGCGTCGTATCCGGATCGGCGACGGGCGGCCGAGCTGCGGGCCTGGGTGGCAGCCGGCGGGCACTGAACCCCAGCGAGCGCGCTGCGATTCTCGCGGTGACGAGCGCGGTGACGTCCCGCGATCAGCGCCCTACTCGGCGACCTCGTAGCCGCCGTCGCCGTCCGGGATGAAGAACAGCTCGTCCGGGTAGCACCAGCGCCAGTCCTCGTCGGGCTGGGCGCTTCGCATCATCGGGTGGCCCTCGGCCTTGCTGTGGGCCGTCTCGTGCCTGTTCGGGCTCTGGTCGCAGCACAGCGTCCGGCCGCAGTTCAGGCACTGCCGGAGGTGGAACCACTTGCTGCCGATCTTCACGCACTCCTCGCACACGGTCAGGGGCGGGGCAGCCTCGAAGCCGGTGTCGAAGTGGGGGCAGAGCGGGTCAGCCATCAGCGTGATGGTAGCCGGTGCGACCGACGAGGCGAACGGCGGAGAGGGTGGGATTCGAACCCACGAGCACTCGCGTGCCGCCTGTTTTCAAGACAGGTCCGTTCAACCGCTCCGGCACCTCTCCGCGGGCGAGGATAGCAGCGGGTCTCAGCTGGCCGGCACCTCGCCGGGGGCTGCCTCGGCAGCCGGCCGAGCCGGCGCCGCGGTGGCGCCGTCGCTCGACGGGCCCGACGGGGACCAGCCCATCGCCGCCGTGAGGCGAGCCAGGAACGTGGCGGCCCGCAGGCGCCGGAAGGTGTCGCGGGCGGCCGTCGCGGCAGCCTCGACCGCCGGCAGGCCGGGGCCGAGGAGCGTCGCCATGTCGATCGCGGTGAGGGCCTCGTCGACCGGCAGGCCGAGCGTCGCCCACGCATCGAGCGCCGATCGATACAGGCCCAGCGCCCTGTCGCGGTCCCCGGCGAGCGCCGCAAGGCCCGCCTCGATCGTCGTCTTCGATGCGGCGATGGCGGGACCGTGGGTCGTGTTGCGCAGCCGCTCGAGGGCCTCGCCGGCGCGACCGGCGTCCCTGAGCCAGAGCGCAGACCGCGCCGCGGTCAGGTACGCGACCGGCGCCAGCCACGCGATCATGCCGGCGGCCCGGCTGGAGAGCGCATAGGCGTCATCGAGGCGGCCCTCGGCGAAGGCGATCGCGCCGCTCGTGTCCTCGACGGTGGCGAGCGCCTGGTTGTCCGTGCCGGTGCCCATGACGTCGCGGGCTCGCTCGAGGCGCTCCGAGACGTCGACGCCGCGCGAGGCGTCGATGACGAGGGCGGCCAGGAGCCCGGCGGCACGGTCCACGTCGTCGACGGCCGCGGCCTCGAGCGAGGCGGCCTCGGCGACGGCCCAGTCCCAGTCGCCGGTCCGGAACGCCGGGTAGGCACCGTTCAGCGTCAACGTCGAGAGGAAGTCGAGCCGACCGAGGTGCCGGACGACCTCGAGCCCCGCTCGGGCCGTCTCGAGGGCCGATCGAGGATCCCGCGAGATCAGGGCGTCGCTGAGGTTCGTCTGGGCGCGGAGCATGCCGTCCTGGAAGGCGTGGGCTTCCGCGAGGGCGTAGGCACCCCGCATCGTGCTGATGCCCTCGTACCCGCGACCGGTGTAGCCGAGGGCCCCGCCCTTCGTGATCATCGCATTCACGATCGCCTGGACCACGTCGTAGCGCTCGGCTTCGATGAGCGCCTTGTCGGCCCACGCAACGGCCTCGTCGTTGTCATCCGCGATCCACTTGACGTTGGCCATCCGGAGGAGCAGCTCGATGTGCTCCTTCGTCCCGACGAGATCGTCGAACGCCGGCAGCGCGTCGCGGACGATCGCCTCGGCCTCGTCGCTGTTGAGGTTGCTGGCCAGGGCCCGCGACACCGTGACGAGCATCCTCGCCTGGCCGAGGCGGTCACCTGACGCCGCGTACAGCTCGATGGCCCGGCGTCCCAGCTCCTCGGCTCGCCGATACCGTCCCGAGATCATCGCCTCGCGGGCGGCTCGCTCCACCAGCTGGGACTGATGCTCGGCATCGACCTCGATCGTCATCGCCCGCTCGAGGAACGACAGCGCCTGGGCTGGCGACCCGAGCGCCGAGGCGCGATCCGCGGCGCCGGTGAGGGCGAGCCGGGCCTGGACGGCCAGCGCCTCCGACTCGGGGCCGGCCGGACTGTTCTCGTATGCCGAGAGATACTGCCCGGCGAGCGCGCCCGCCAGCTCGTCCGAGCCCGCGCTCTCGAAGAAGCGCGCCGCGGCGAGATGCCGCTCGCGGCGGTCCTTCTTCGTCAGCGTGTTGTAGGCAACCTCGCGGATGAGCGCCTGGACGAACGCGTACTGGCCGCGCTCCGGGGATCGGGCGTCGGACACGACCGACAGGATCTCTCGGCGAGCCAGCGCCCGAAGACGCGGTTCGATGTCCTCGGCCGATCGGCCGGAGACGGCGGCGAGGCCCGGCGACGCGAAGCTCTGGCCGAGGACGGACGCGTCCTGGAGCAAGGCCCGATCGATCGGGTCGAGCGCATCGAGGCGGGCGCCGATGAGCGCCGTGAGGGTGTCCGGGACCGCGATCGTCGTGATGTCACCGACCGGGACGTAGCCGCCGTCCTCCTCGCGCAGCTGGCCCGTCGCCAGCAGCATCCGGACCGTCTCCACCGCGTACAGCGGGATCCCGTCGGCCCGGGCGACGATCGCGTCGGCCGTGATCTTCGGGAGGCCGGGCACGAGGCCGGCGAGCAGCTGGCGCATCGCCCCCTCGGCGAGCGGCTCGAGCCCCAGGCTGAGGAAGTTCTTGCGTCCGGCGCCCCAGTCGGATCGCGTCTCAAGGAGCTCCGGCCGGGCGAGCGTCAGCACGTAGATCGGACGGTCGCGCGACCACTCCAGGAGGTGGTCGACGAAGTCGAGCAGGCCGCTGTCGGCCCACTGGAGGTCCTCGAACAGGAGGATGACCGGGCCGGTGTCCGACAGCCGGTCGAAGAACGTCCGCCAGGCGGCGAAGAGCTGGTCCGCGGCGACCTCCGTCCCGGCGATGCCGAGCAGCGCGAGCATGGCCGGCTCGATCCAGCGTCGCTCCGCCTCATTCGGGATGTAGGTCGCGAGCATCGCGGCGATCTTCGCCCGGGTTTCCTCCTCGCCGTCCGTCTCCACGAGCCCGGCGCGGCCGCGGATCATCTCGCCAAGGGCCCAGAACGAGATCCCCTCGCCATAGGCCGGGGCCCGGCCCTGGTGCCACATGACCTTCGTGACGATCCCGTCGATGTACTTCTCGAACTCCCACGCGAGCCGGCTCTTGCCGATGCCGCCGGGCCCGATCACCGAGACGAGCCGCGCCCGCCGCTCGCGGGCCGCCGCGTGGTACAGGTCCTTGAGGAGCCGCAGCTCGTCGTCCCGTCCGACGAAGGGCGCCTCAAGCACGTCCGAGCGGCCTCGGCCACCGCGCTGCGCCACCACCCGGACCGCCAGCCACGCCGGCACGGGCAGCGCCTTGCCCTTGAGGACCTGCTCGCCGGCCTCCTCGAACACGATGGCCTTCGACGCGGCGTGGTGGGTGCTCTCCCCGACGAGCACGCGACCGGGCGGGGCAATCGACTGGAGGCGCGCCGCCGTGTTCACGATGTCGCCCGCGACCATGCCCTGGTTGGTCGCACCGAGGGTGACCGCCGCCTCGCCCGTCAGGACGCCGGCCCGGAGGTGGATCGTCGGGCCCAGGGTCCGGACGGCATCGACCAGCTCGAGGGCGGCGCGAACCGCTCGCTCCGCATCGTCCTCTCGGGCGACCGGGGCACCCCACAGGGCCATGACCGCGTCGCCGATGAACTTCTCGACCTTCCCGCCGTAGCGCTCGATGACCTCGGTCGCGATCGCGAAGTAGCGGCTCAGGACGTCACGGACGTCCTCGGCATCGCGCTCCTCCGCGAACGGCGTGAACCCGACGAGGTCGGCGAACAGGACGGTGACGAGGCGGCGCTCCGCGGTCGCGGCGTCGTTCGCTGCCGGGGTACCGGGCGGGGGGCGCTGGGCCGTCGCCGGCAAGCCGGACGCCGGGCCCGTGGCCGGCGCCTGGAGGGCGGTGCCGCATTCGCCGCAGAAGCGCTCGCCCGGCTCGTAGGCGGCGCCGCAGGTCGGGCACCCGAGCGCGAGGCCGGCCCCGCACGACGAGCAGAACTTCCGGCCCGCGCGGTTCTCCGTCCCGCAGCGCGAGCAGGTCACCGGATGGTCTCGATGCCCATGTAGGGACGCAGCACCTCAGGAACAGTAACGGAGCCGTCCGGCTGTTGATAGGTCTCGAGGATCGTGGCGACGATCCTCGCGAGCGCGAGGCCGGAGCCATTGAGCGTGTGGACGAGCTCCGGCTTCGCGCCCGGCTCCGGTCGGAAGCGGATCGCCATCCGGCGGGCCTGGTAGTCGCCGAAGTTCGAGCAGGACGAGACCTCGAGCCAGCGCTCGACGCCCGGGGCCCACGTCTCGAGGTCGTACTTGCGGGCCTGGACGAAGCCCATCTCGCGGGTGGCCATGAGGAGCACCCGATACGCCAGGCCGAGCCGCTGGAGGAGGTCCTCCGCCCGGCCGGTCATCCACTCGAGCGCCGCGGCCGACGCAGCCGGCTTCTCGAACAGGACCATCTCGACCTTGTCGAACTGGTGGACGCGGAGGATGCCGCGGGTGTCCTTGCCGGCGGCGCCCGCCTCCCGCCGGAAGCACGGGCTGTACGCGGCATAGCGGATCGGCAGCTCGGTCGGCTCGAGGATCTCGTCGCGGTGGAGGTTGGTGACCGGGACCTCGGCCGTCGGCACCAGGTACAGCTCGTCGCGGGTGACGACGTACATCTGGTCTTCCTTGTCCGGGATCTGGCCCGTGCCCCGAGCCGACGCGGCGTTGACCACGACCGGCGGCCAGACCTCGGTGAAGCCGTTCTCGCGGGTGTGGACGTCCAGGAACCACTGGATCAGGGCGCGCTGGAGCGCCGAGCCGGCGCCGCGGTAGACCGGGAACCCCGAGCCGGCGACCTTCGCGCCGCGGGCGAGATCGATGATCCCGAGGTGCTCCGCGATCTCCCAGTGCGGCAGGCGGGTCCAGCCGTCGGCGGCCGCGGCGAGGCGCTCGCCCCAGGTTCGGATCGTGACGTTGGCGTCCTCGCCGCCGACCGGCACGTCAGGCTCGGCGGGGTTCGGGATCCGGAGCAGCAGGTCCTCGACCTGGGCCTCGATCGAGCCAAGCTCCGCGTCGATGGCCGTCAGCCGTGCGCCGATCTCGGTCGACCGGCCGCGGAGGCTCGCCAGCTCCGGGGCGTCCGGCCGGGCGCCCGCCTTGATCGCACCGCCGACGTCCTTCGAGACGGCGTTCCGCTCGGCTCGGAGCGTGTCGGCCTCGCCCTGGAGCCCGCGCCGGCGGGCGTCGGCCGCGAGCGCGGCGTCGACGATCGAGGGGTCCTCGCCCTTGTCGATCGCGCCCCTGCGGATCGCCTCCGGCTCCGCCCGGAGCCTCGCCAGCCCGACGCTCATGCCGGGATTGTGGCGCCGCTCGCGGCGCCGCGCAGCCGCTCGACGACGAACCCGCGCTCGAGGCTGGCGAGGAGCCAGCCCGCGCGGGGGCCGCTCGACCGACCGAGGAAGGCGAGGTAGAGCGCCCGGAAGGCCTCGCCGGCCGGGAGCCCGCCGGCGGCCGCGGCCGCGAAGATCGCCGCCTGCCACGCCTCGCCGGCGGCGTCGGCGCCCGGCACCTCCTCGGCCAGGTGGGCCAGGAACGCCCGCTGCGTCGCAGTCAGTGCCGCAGCCTCCGGCGGCACCGCATCGCGGCGGACCTCCATCCGGGCCGTCGCCGGGGCGTACGTCTCCAGCCACGCGCGGGCGGCGGCCAGCCGCTCGGCCAGGATCGCCTCCTCCGCCACGTCCAGGGAGCTCCCCTTCTCGGCCGCGACATGCGCCTCGATGTCGACGCCGGGGATCTGGACGAGGAGCGCGAGGTGCGAGAACGCCGGCCGGAAGCGGGCGGCCTCTGCCTCGACGTCAGCCGCGGGATCGAGCAGCGAATACCGGAAGATCGAGCGGTAGCCCGGCGGCAGCTCGCCGCGAACCGACTTGCCGGCCGAGGCCGCGGCCAGGCGGTCGAACTCGTCGAACAGGCGCGGGATCGCGTCCGAGCCGTCCGGATCGAACTCGATGGCGTGATTCGGCCGGGGCCGCAGGAACAGCAGCCGGAGCTGCTCCGAGGGGACGATCTCGACGATCTTGTGGGCCGGCGTGCCGTGGCCCTTCGAGGTCGACATCTTCCGGCCGCCGACGTTGAGGAACTCGTAGTCGACGCGGATCGGCGGCTCGCGCTCGTAGACCTCGCGCGAGATCGCGTCCGCCCGGTCGCGTGAGCCGCCCGCCGTGGCGAGGTCCTTGCCGCACGGCTCGATCGTCACCCCGAACAGGCTCCACTGGGCCGCCCACTCGAGGTTCCAGGGCAGCTTCGCCCGGCCCCCGAACGGCGACACCCAGCCCGCGTGGCCGCAGCCCCGGGCCCACGTGACGAGATCAGGCCGGCACTCGTAGTGGACCCGCTCGCCGTCCCAGCCGGTCACGATCGTCGTCCCGATCCGACCGCACGACTCGCAGATGACGCCGAGCGGGTGCCATGCCTCGGGGTGATTGACGTTGGCGACCCGGCGGTAGATCTCGCGAACGGTCGCGGCCCGGTCGAGCGCCCGCCGGATGTAGGGGTCCATGTCGCCCGCGGCGTAGTGGTCGCTCATCCAGTAGTAGCGGTCGGGCTGGATGCCGAGATGGGCGAACGTGTCGATGAACGTCTGGGCGTGGTGACGGGCGTAGGACGCGTGGCCGTCGTCGGCCTGGTCCGGGATGTGCGCCAGCGGCATGCCCATCGAGCGCTCCACGGCGTCCGGGGTCAGGAGGGCCTGGGCGTCCATCGGGTCGAGGTCGTCGACGCCGTACAGGAAGGTCGTCTCGTGCCCGGCGGCGCGCAGGGCGCGACAGATGACGTCGAGGATGACCGGACCGCGCAGGCTCCCGACGTGGACGGTCCCCGACGGGGTCTTGGAGTCGTTGACGACCTGTGGCCCGGTGACCCGCGCCGCCAGCTCGTCAGCCCATTCCGCCATGGGGGAATTGTCGCGCCGCGGCGGCTCGGCCGCGGCAGCCCTCAGGCGATCGAGACGATCGTGTAGGCGAGGTCGCCCGCGGGCACCTGGACCTGGACGGTCTCGCCCTTCTTGTGACCGAGCAGCGCGCGCCCGACGGGGCTCTCGTTGCTGATCCGGCCCTCGGTCGGGCGTGCCTCGGTCGAGCCCACGATCGTGAACTTCTGCGACCCGTCGGGGCCCTTGACGGTCACCGTCGAGCCGATCTGGACGTGGTCGTTGCCGTGGTGCTCGTCGATGAGGGTGGCGTTCTTGATGAGGGCCTCGAGCGTCTGGATCCGGCCCTCGACGAAGGCCTGCTCGTTCTTGGCGTCCTCGTACTCGGCGTTCTCGCTGAGGTCGCCGTGCTCCTTGGCGTCGTGGATTCGCTGGGCGATCTCCGGGCGGCGCAGGGCGATGAGCTCGTCCAGCTCCCTGTGGAGGTTGTCGAGGCCGTCGCGGCTGATGTAGGTCGGCTTGTTGTTCATGGTCGGAATCGGGTCCCCGAATAATCAAAGAACCCCAGCGTCCCTCGGGTTGGCCCGGGGCCCAGGGTTCGGGGTCGGCGGCGTAGCCTAGCGCGGCCCTGCTGGGGTGTCAAAGCCGCGACGCGATCGCTCCGGCGGGTCAACGCCGTTCGGCGAACGCCTGCAGCCGCGTCCTGGTCAGGCGCAGCGCGCGACGGTCGGCGAAGGCGACGAAGACGGTGTCGTCGCCTGCCACCGAGCCCGTGACCTCGGGCCAGCGGGCCCGGTCGAGGGCCGCCGCGATGGCGTGGGCCGAGCCCGGCAGCGTCCGCAGGACGAGCATGAGGCCAGCTTCGCGAAGCTCGACCGGCAGGTCGGCCAGCAGCCGCCGCAGGCGCTCCTCGCCGGAGCTCTCGGCCTCGACGAGCCGGGGCGGCAGGACGTAGGCCCGGGCCGGCCCGCGGCGGCCCTTGGCCAGCCCGAGCTCCGCGACGTCGCGGCTGACGGTCGCCTGGGTGGCCCGGAAGCCACGCTCACGGAGCGCGGCGGCGAGCTCCTGCTGCGTCCGGATCTGGCGCTGGTCGACCAGGTCCCGGATCGCGCGCTGCCGGAGCTGCTTCATGACCTCCATGGCCGCGCCTCGCTCAGCGGTCCGACAGTCCGAGCCAGGCGACGAGCAGGACGGCCGCGAAGGCGATGCGATAGACCACGAAGACGGTCGTGGGATTGGTGCGCAGGAACCGGAGCAGGACGGCGATCGCGATCAGGCCGAAGATCGCCGAGGTCACGACCCCGACGACGAGCTGCCCGACCTCCGCCCCGCCGAGGTCGGCGCCGATCAGGGTCCGTGCCTTCCAGACGCCCGCCCCGGCAATGACCGGCACCGCCATGAGGAAGCTGAAGCGGGCCGCCGTCTCCCGGGTCAGGCCGAGGAACAGGCCGGCGGCGATCGTCACCCCGGACCGGGAGATCCCGGGGAAGAGGGCGAACGCCTGGGCCACACCGATCGTCGCCGCGTCGCGGAGGTTCATGCCGTCGAGGGCTCGGGCCTGGGCTCCGCGTCGCTCGCCGAGCCACAGCAGGGCCGCCCCGACGAGGGCGAGCAGGGCGATCCACTGCCAGTGGACCCGGAACGCCTCGTCGAAGAAGCTCTCCAGCCCGGCTCCGAGGATGGCTGCCGGCACCACGGAGACGACGAGCAGCCACGACAGGCGGCGCTCCGGATCGCCGCCGATGCGCCGCTCGCGGATCGAGGCGAGCCAGGCCACGAGCAGGCCGACGAGGTCCCGCCAGAAGTAGGCCAGCAGCGCCACGAGCGTGCCCATGTGGAGCATGACGTCGAACGCCGGCGACTCGATGAAGGCGTCGCGCCAGCCGAACACGATCGGCACGGCGATGAGGTGGGCGGACGACGAGATCGGCAGGAACTCCGTCAGGCCCTGGATGATCCCCAGGACGGCGGCGTGAATCAGGCTCTCCACGGCCGGGAAGCTAGCGGATGAACAGCGGGGCGAGGACCAGGGTGATCGTGGCCAGCAGCTTCACGAGGACGTGGAGCGACGGGCCGGCGGTGTCCTTGAACGGATCGCCGACGGTGTCGCCGACGACCGCCGCGGCGTGGGCCGGGGTCTTCTTGCCGATGACGTTGCCGCTGTCGTCGAGGAGATGGCCCGACTCGATGTACTTCTTCGCGTTGTCCCAGGCGCCGCCGCCGTTGTTGAGGACGGTGGCCAGCAGGACCCCCGCGATCGTGCCGACCATGAGCATCCCGGCGATGGCCTCGTGGCCGAGGAGCAGGCCGACGATGATCGGTGTGGCGACGGCCACCGCCCCCGGCAGGACCATCTGGCGGAGGGCCGCCCGGGTGGTGATGTCGACGACCCGGGCGTAGTCCGGGCGCTGGCTGTAATCCATGATCCCGGGCATCTCGCGAAACTGGCGCCGGACCTCGACGATGATCGCCTGGGCCGTCGTGCCGACCGCCCGGATCGCCAGCGAGCTGAAGAAGTACACGAGCATCGCGCCGATGAGCGCCGCGATGAAGACGTTCACGTTCGCGAGGTTCACCGACGACAGCAGCGTCCGGCCGGCATTGGTGCCGGCCTCGATCTGGCGGCCGATGATCAGGTTGACCTTGTCGATGTAGGCGCTGAACAGCAGGAACGCGGCGAGGCTCGCCGAGGCGATGGCGTAGCCCTTCGTGAGCGCCTTCGTCGTGTTGCCGACCGCATCGAGGCGATCGGTGATCTCCCGCGCGCCGGCCTCGGCCCGGCTGAACTCGGCGACGCCACCGGCGTTGTCGGTGATCGGGCCGAAGGTGTCCATCGCCAGGATGTAGGCCGTCGTCATGAGCATGCCCATCGTCGCGACGGCGGTGCCGAAGATCCCGCCGACGTCATGGCCGTCGGCGGCGAGGAGATGGGCCTGCGTGCCGAGGAAGTGGCTGAGGAAGAGGGCCAGGCCGATGGTGATCGCGGTGACGAACGTGGTCTCGAAGCCAACGGCGGTGCCGGAGATGATGTTCGTCGCGGGGCCGGTCTTGGAGGCCTCCGCGATCTCGCGGACCGGGCGGAACGTGCCGGCGGTGTAGTACTGGGTGATGTAGACGAACGCGACGCTCGTCGCGAGGCCGACGCAGCCGGCGAGGAAGAACCAGACCCACACCGGCAGGCCGTTCTCGCTCGAGCCGTTGGTGTTCATCATCACGAACGTCGTGATCGCCAGGCCCAGCACCGAGAGGATCGTGGTGACCCAGTAGCCGCGATTGAGCATGTTCATCGGGTTCTCCGTCTCGCTGCCGCGGACGAAGAAGATCGCGACGATCGTCGAGAGCAGGCCGAAGCCTCGGACGACGAGCGGGAAGAAGATCCAGGCCTGGGGGTTCGGCCAGCCAAGGGACTGCGCGATCGCAAAGGCTCCGACGCCCAGAATCATCGCGCCGATGTTCTCGGCGGCCGTGGACTCGAACAGGTCCGCCCCTCGGCCGGCACAGTCGCCGACGTTGTCGCCGACGAGGTCCGCGATGACCCCGGCATTGCGCGGGTCGTCCTCGGGGATGCCGGCCTCGACCTTGCCGACGAGGTCGGACCCGACGTCGGCGGCCTTCGTGTAGATGCCGCCGCCGAGCTGGGCGAAGAGGGCCACGAAGCTCGCGCCGAAGCCGAAGCCGACGATGAGGAACGGCGCGTCGTGGGTGGCGCTGCCGCCGGCCAGGCCGCCGTAGGCCGCGAAGATGCCGTAGACGCCGAGCAGCGACAGGGCGACGACGAGGAAGCCGGACACGGCCCCGCCGCGCATCGCGACCTGGACCGCCTCGACGAGGCTTCGGCGGGCCGCCGACGCGGTCCGGACGTTCGAGCGGACGCTGATGTACATGCCGATGATCCCGGAGGCCATCGAGCAGGCCGCACCGACGAGGAAGGCGATCCCGGTCCGCCAGCCGAGGTCGAGCCCGAAGATCGGCGTGTCGGCCACGTCCTTCGTCTCGAAGACGGTGATCACGAGGCCGATCACCACCGCGCCCACGAGCGCCAGCAGGCCGATCGTCGTGTACTGCCGCCGGATGAACGCATCGGCGCCCTCGCGGATCGTGTCGGCGACGTCCTGCATCGCCTGGGGGCCCTTGTCGCGGGACAGGACGTCCCGGGCGAGGTAGATCGCGAAGAGCACGGCAGCGATGCCGGCGACGGGGATGATCAGCTGCAGCTGACTGGCGTCCATCGGGGTGAGCGGGTCCTCCTGCTGTCGATCTTGCTGTCGATCGAGGCGGCGCCGGGCGCCTCGGCGCAGGCAGCCGCTCGTTGCGGTCGTCGGGGATTCGGGGTCGGGTCCGGATCGGCTCCGCGCGTTCGCGGGGCGGGCGACGTGCGCCGATTCCAGCCCCGTTCGAGGCCCGGCGGAGTGTAGCGCGGGCCGTTTCCGAGGGTCAACCTGACCGGTCGGGATTCGCCGGCGGGCCGCTGGCCGGGGCCGGCCCGGTCCCGGCCCGATCGGCCCCTATACTCCCGGTCCTGTGAGCCTCCCACACCGGTGACCCAGCGACCTGCCCTCGGCTGCCTGTTCGAGGTCGTCGAGACCCTCGTCCTGACGGTCGTCATCTTCCTCGGCATCCAGACGTTCGTCGCCCAGCCGTACAAGGTCCAGCAGGAGTCGATGGAGATGACCCTCCTGCCCGACCAGTACGTCCTCGTCGACAAGCTGACGCCGCGCTGGGCGCCGTACGTGCGTGGCGACATCGTCGTCTTCGATCCCCCGCCAACGTGGGTCGGCGGCAGCGGCGTCCCGTACATCAAGCGGGTCATCGGCCTGCCGGGCGACCACGTCGAGCTCAAGGACGGCCACGTCTACGTCAACGGCACGCTCCTCGACGAGCCGTACGTCTACACCGAGAACGGCGTCCGGCAATCGACGGACCCCTTCGCCGGCGCCCCGTCGGAGTGGCTCGTCCCGCAGGGCGAGCTGTTCGTCATGGGCGATCACCGCCAGAACTCGTCCGACTCCAGGACCTTCGGACCCGTCGACGAAGCCCACGTCATCGGCCGCGCCTGGTTGCGGTACTGGCCGATCGACGCGTTCGAGCCGCTGCCCCACCCGACCTACGCGGCGTCCAGCCCCGCGCCGTGACCGTCCTGCTCGTTGCCGCGGCGGCCATCGCGGGGGCGGGCGCCGTCGCCGCCCTCGTCCCGGGTGATGTCCGGCTCGGCCTGATCGGCCTGACCGCGTCGCTCGTCGGCGCGGCGCTCATCGCCGATCCAATGCCGTCGCCGGCCGTCCTGGCCATCCGCCTGACCGCGCTGCTCCTGGCGGTGGTCACGCTCCGGACCGCCGCCATCCCGGCCGCGACGCCCCGCACGGCGGGCGAACGCGGCTGGTCGGCCCGCGAGCCGCATGCCGAGCCGGGCGAGCCCCGGCCGGGCTGGCTGTCGGTCCTGCTCCTCGGCGTGGCCGGGGCGGTGGCGGGCCTCGCGATCGCCGGCCGGCTGGTCCTGGGCACGGCGACGGGCGGCGACGTCGGCCAGCCCGCGGTCATCGCGCCGACAGACGTCCTCTCGCCCGAGCGCCTGGCGCTCGGCGTCGCCGGCCTGATGGTCGCCGTCGCTCTCGGGCCGCTCCTCGTCGAGCGCACCGATCTTCGCCGGTCGATCGCGGCGGTCCTCGCGGTCGAGGCGACCATCCTGCTCCGGGTCGCCCTCGTCCCCGCGCCGGGCGTCCTCGAGGAGGTCGTGCTCGGGACGATCCTCGTCGCCGTGGCGGCCGGCGGCGCGATGCTGACGATCGCCGGTCATGGCGCACCCGTGTCGCGCTCGACGTTCGAGGCTGAAGCGGCGCTCGCAGATCTCCCGCGGCCGGCGACGCCCGGCCGGCACGGATGATCCTCGCGGCCGCGATCCTCGTCGCGCTCGCCGGCGGCCTGCTGTCGCTCGGCCTGGCGGCCCGCCTGCCTCGAACGGCCGCCGCGCTCGCGATCGGCGCCTCGGCGGTGGTGGCCGGCCTCGGGCTGGTCCTGGACGCCGGGGCGACATTCGTCGTCGGCGGCACGGCGCTTGCGGCGAGCGACGAGGTCCGGCTCGTCACGATCGGCTGGGCCGCCGCGCTCATGCTGCTCGGCCTGGTCGGGCTGGCGGCCGGCGGGGCGGCGGTCGTCACGGGAGCAGGGCTCGTCGCGCTGGCGGCGGGGCTGACGGCGCTGACCGTCGACGGGCCGACGACCGCCTTCGGAGTGCTCGTAGTCGGGGCTCTCGTCGCGACGATCCTGCCGGCCCTCGGCGGCTGGCTGACGGGCCACGCGGACGAGCCGCCCGTCGGGCTCGCGACGCGGTCTGCCGTCGCGGGCACGTCGGCCGGGCTCCTCGGGCTCGTCGTGGCGGCGTGGAGCGTCTCGCCCTCGGGGCCGCTCGGGAGCACGAGCCTCGGGGAGCCGGACGTCGCGGCTCGCGCCGCAGCGGGTCTGGCGCTCGTGGCGATGGCCGCGATCGTGATCGTGCGCGGCGGCGGGATCCCGGCCCACCTCTGGGCGGCTCGATTCGTCGGCGGGGTGTCGCCCCTCGCGGTCCCATCGGCCCTGGCCTGGGGCACCGCGGTCTTCGCCCTGGTCGCGATCCGGTGGAGCTCGGCCGTCGCCGGCTCCGCATCGCTCCGACCGGACGACGTGGAGCGCCTCCTGATCATCGGGGCGGCGCTCGCCAGCGTGCTCCTCGGCGGCCTGGCCTCGATGCTCCACGACGACCTCGAGCACGTTCTCGGCTACCAGCTCGTCCAGAACGTCGGGGTCACCGTCCTCGCGTTTGCCGCCCTCGGGCCGCAGGCGACGTCGGCCGCGGCCACGTGGCTGATCGCCTCCGCGGCCCTCGGCGCGGCGTTCGCCGGCTGGATCGGCGCGTCGCGCTGGGCCTTCGGGACTCGCCGCCTCGGCGACCTCCGGGGCTGGGCCCGGCGCGCCCCGATCCTCGCCGCCAGCGGAGTCCTCGTCGTCATCGGATCGGTGGGCATCCCGGGCATGGCCCTGTTCGACGCCCGTGCCGACCTCGTCTCCGGGGCGATCCCGGGCTGGCTCGGCACGGCCGTCATCGCGCTCGCCACCGTGACGCCGCTGCTCGCGCTCGGCCGCGTGCTGGCAACCGGGCTTCAGCGGCCCTCGCCGGAGGTCGCCGGTGCTCCGGACGCAAGGGTCGGCCGAATGGTCACCGTGATCGGGGGCTGGTCACGGGGAGGCCCGCGGTGGTGGCTCCGCACGGCCGCGTCCGTGGCACGAGCCAATGCCGGCGTCGGCATCGGCGTCGTGACGGTCCTGCTTTCGGTGATCGGCCTCGCGATCGCGATCGCGGGCGTAGTGACCACAGCCGGCTGATCCAGCGCCGGGCGGCACCGGCCTGACCATGGCTCACGGCGCTCGATGGCGCCCGCGCTCAGTCCTCCGGGGCGAGCGCCCAGCGATCGATGTCGCGGTCGTAGGCGAGCAGCTCGCCCGGGGCGAACCACATCGACAGCTCGGCCGCGGCGGTCTCCGGAGCGTCGGAGGCGTGGACGAGGTTCTGGGCGGTCTCGAGGGCGAGGTCGCCGCGGATCGTGCCCGGCGCGGCCTCGTTCGGGCGCGTCGCCCCGACCATCGATCGGACGACGGCGACGGCGTTCGGACCCTCGAGGGCGACGGCCACGAGCGGGCTCGAGGTGATGAACGCGACCAGTCCGCCGAAGAACGGCTTCCCGCGGTGGACGGCGTAGTGCCGCTCGGCGAGGTCCCGGCTGACGGCGACGAGCTTGAGCCCGACGATCTTGAGGCCGCGGGCCTCGAACCGGCCGATGAGGGGTCCGACGAGGAGGCGCTGGACGGCGTCGGGCTTGAGCAGGACCAGGCTGCGTTCGGTCACGAATCCTCCTGTCGGTCGGGTGGTCGATCCGGCTCGCCATGATGCCGCCTGCCGGGGGCCACCGGGGCCGGATGCGGGTCGCGGTCGGCTGTGCCGCGGTCGGCCGTGCCGCGGTTGGCGAGGGCCTCCCGCTCGATCAGCTCGATCGCGTCGGCGAAGGCCGCCTCGGCCTCGAGGTGGCGGCCCAGCAGCCGCTCGGCGTCGCCGCGGAGGACGATCGCGGCGGGCTCGCGCCGCAACCGGACCGCGTCCAGGACGTCCGGGGCGAGCGTCGGATCGAGGCGCAGGACCAGGGCCAGTCGGAGGAGCCCCCGCTCCGGGGCCACCTCCAGCTCGTCGCGGGCCGCATCGAGCTCCTGCTCGGGGTCGGCGTGGCCTTTCGCCCTGGCCGGCTCGACCCACGTGGATGGACCTGGCTGGGAGGCGGCGGCGATCGCCGCGGCGGCCGCGGCCGCCGCCGTGGGCTCGTCGTCCCACAGCCCGGCGTTCGATTCGAGGACCTCGGCGGGACCCGGCACCGCGCTGGCCCGCGCCGGCGGATAGGCAGGAGCCCCGCCCGCCTGGGCGTTGGTCGCCGCCGGTCCTCCGATCGTGGCCTCGGATGCGGGCGCGCTGGCCGCGGGCCAATGGGCGCGCTGCACGATGCCGGCGAAGATGCCGTCGAGGGTGACCGCGTCCAGGCCATTGAGGCGGTCGACGAGGGCCCGCGCGTCGGCGGCCTGGCCGGCGACCGCCGCCGCCTCGGCCGCGATGACGATCGCGACCGGGTCGCTCCCGCCGGCCCCGAGGTGCGCGTCGGCGACGTCCGCCGCCCCGTCGAGGTCGCCGGTCCGCCAGCGGGCCTCCGCGAGCACCGCCAGCCCATCCCTGTCGAGCGCCCCGCGGCCGCCGAGATCCTCGAGCTCGGCCCGGGCCACGGCGTGCATGCCCAGCCGGAGATGAAGGCGCGCCAGGCGCACGTCCTCGCCGGGATCGGCGGGCCGGCCGGAGCCCGAGACCGGGCCACCGGGAGCCACCGGGCCGGCGCCAGCGGGAACCTTCGCGCCCGGTGCCGTCATGGCAGCCGCAACCGTCGATCGAGGCCGCGCAGGTGGCGGGCCGGCGCGACGGCGGCGAGTCGCAGGGCATCATCGCGAAGGAGCTCCGCCGAGAGTCGATGGACGTCCTCGGCGCTCACCGCCTCGACCGCCGCGAGAGCCTCGTCGAGCGTGAGGACGCGGTCGTGGAGCGCCTCCTGGCCGCCGACCCACGACGCGAGGTGACGAGTCTCCTCCATCCGGAGCTCCAGGCCGCCGGCGAGATACGCCTTGGCCTTCGCCAGCTCGTGCGCCGGCACCGGCTCGTCGCGGAGCCGCCCGAGCTCCACGAGGACCGCGTCGAGGGCTCGCCGGATTCGCTCCGGATCCACGCCGGCGCTGACGACGAGCGCGCCCGCATCGGCGTACTCGACGATCCCGGACGAGACGTCGTAGGCCAGCGCATCGCGATCGACGACCGACAGGAACAGGCGGCTGCTCATGCCGTCGCCGAGCACGGTGTTGAGGATCGCGAGCGTCCAGGCATCCGGGTGGTCGCGCGGCAGCGCCGGGACGCCGACGCACAGCTGGGCCTGGGTCGTGTCCCGCCGCCCGAGCCGGACCCGCTCGCCCGCCGGCAGCATCGGCGAGGCCTCGTAGCCGGCCGCGTGGCCATTGCCGCGCCCGAACGCGGCGCCTGCCAGATCGACCGCCGCGGCATGGGACAGGTCGCCCGCGATCGACACGACGGTGTTCGCCGGCCGGTAGGTCGCCGACCAGAACTCGAGGATCCGCTCCGGCCGCAGCTCGCGGACGTCCGCCTCGGCGCCGCAGATCTCGCGGCCGAGCGGGCCCGACCCGAACATCGCCTCCTGGAAGAGGATCTGGCAGTACTCGGCCGGATCGTCGAGGTAGCCCCGGATCTCCTCGACGATGACGTCCCGCTCGCGGTCGATCTCCGCGGCGCTCAGGGACGGCCGGCAGACGAGCTCGCCGAGGACGTCCATGGCGCGGGTCGCCTCGCGCAGTGGCACCCGCGCCCAGTAGACCGTCGACTCGCGGTCCGTGGCGGCGTTGAACGAGCCGCCGACGCCCTCGATCGCCTCGCTCAGGGCGCGGGTCGTCGGGTAGCGGCTGGTGCCCTTGAAGGTGAGGTGCTCGAGGAAGTGGGCCACGCCGACCTGGCCCTCGGCCTCGGAGCGGGAACCTGCGAGGACGTAGGCGGCAACCGACACGGAGCGGGCTCCGGGGAGGCGCGCGCTGATGACCCGCGGCCCTTCGGGCAGCGTCGTCCGTTCGAACATCGAGGGGATGGTACCCGGCGCGTCAGCCCCTGCCGGCGCGGCGGGGAATGGAGCGGCCGGCGCCCGATGAGCGCCGGCCGGCTCCTGGAGTGACAGGGGGGCTACTTGGGCAGCAGCGTCTGGATCCAGTTCTGGGCGAAGAACACGACGAAGGCGATCGAGACGACCCACATGAGCATGTGGATCTCGGCCATCTTGCCGCGGACGACCTTGATGACGACCCACGAGATGAACCCAGCGCCGATGCCGACGGTGATGTCGTAGGTCAGCGGCATGAGGATCATCGTGAGGAGAGCCGGGAAGCCGTCCTCGAGGTCGCCGACATTGATGTCCTTGACCTGGGTGAACATCAGGTAGCCCACGAGCACGAGGGCCGGAGCGGTCGCGACGCCGGGGATGATGCCAGCCAGCGGCGCGAGGAGGATCGCGAGGAGGAAGAGGACGCCGGTGACGACCGATGCGAAGCCGGTCTTGGCGCCTTCCGCGACACCCGCCGCGCTCTCGATGTAGGTCGTGTTCGATGACACGCCGGCGAGCCCGCCGACGGCAGCCGCGATGCTGTCGACGATCAGGACCCGACCGACGCCGGGCACCGACCCATCCTGCTTCGCGAGCCCGGCCTCGGCGGCGACGCCGGTGACCGTGCCCATCGTGTCGAAGAAGTCGGTCAGCATGATCGCGAAGATCACGAGCAGCGCGGTCAGCAGCGGCAGCGTGCTGAAGACGTTGCCGAGGTCGAACGACCCGAGGGTCGAGAAGTTCGGCGTGAGGGTCATGTTGTCGGGGATCTTCGTCACGCCCGCCGCCAGGGCCACGATCGTCGTGACGAGGATCGAGATGACCAGGGCGGCCTTGATCTTCCGGGCCCACAGGACCGCCGTGAGGGCAAGCCCGAAGAGGAAGACGAACTGGGCGGCCGTCGTCGGGAAGGACACCGTGACGAGCGTGCCGGCGCAGACCGGGAGCGGCACGAACGGCGAGCAGCCCGACATGATCAGCCCGCCGTTGGCGAAGCCGATGAACAGGATGAACAGGCCGATGCCAGCGCCGATGGCCCGCTTGAGGGCCAGGGGGACGGCATTCATGACGGCTTCCCGGAAGCCGACCAGGACGAGGACCGTCACGGCGACGCCCTCGAGGACGATGACGCCCATCGCGCCGGCCGGGCTGAGGCCCCGACCGGTGAGGCTGAACGCCACGATGGCGTTGATGCCGAGGCCGGCGGCCAGGGCGAACGGGTAGTTGGCCCAGGCGCCCATGGCGATCGTCATGATGCCGGCGATCAGGGCGGTGCCGGCGGACAGGGCGATGCGACCGGGGTCGTCGGCCTTGAGGCCGAAGCCGTCTCCGAGGATGCTCGAGTTCAGGAACACGATGTAGACCATGACCATGAACGTGGTCAGGCCACCCCGGGCCTCCGTCCAGAGGTCCGTGCCGCGTTCGGCGAACTTGAAGAACTCGCCGATCATCCCGCCGCCTCCGCTTGGGCGCTCGGCGGCGTCTGCAGCTGCGCTCACTCGGACCGATCCCTCCTAGCCGATTGGCGCGCCGCGCCCGGTCGGGCGCGGTCCGCAGCCCCGTTCGACCGGGCGATGGTAGCGCCGCGGGGTGCGCGATTTCGAGTGGTCAGCGCGATGTTACCGGCGTGATTCGGCGAGGGATCCGGCGCCGGGTCGCCGCGAGGCGCCGAGGGCCGAGCTCAGTCCTCGGAGGCGGCGCCGTCGAGGCCGGTCAGCTCCATCTGGACGAACCCCGACGTGTCGAACGCCAGCTGACGCGGCTCGAACGGCGAATCGCCGGTGTCCGCGCCGGGCGCGTACTCGACGACGACGCACTCGTCGCCCTGGACCAGCGTGTAGACGAGGAGCTGGTCCGGGCGGGTCGCGAAGTCGAGGTGCTCGAAGGAGTCGACGTTGATCGTGATCGCGATCGGGGTGAAGTACGTCGACACGTCGGCCTGGTCGACGACGATCCGCTCCACCCAGCCCGTGCCGTGCGACACGACCTCGCGCCCGCGCTGATAGCGGTACGTGACGGTCTGCTTCAGCAGCGGGCGGAGGAGGTTGAGCATGTCCTCGCGGCTGCTCACCACGCCCTGGTTCACGAAGAACTTGGCCGGCGGCTGGCTGGGCACGGGAGTCCTCCTCCGGGGGCACGCGGGAGGGACGAGAACGGGAGCGATGGTAGCGCGGCGCCGGACCCGCGGGAAGGCAGTGGCCCGGGCCCGGGCGCACGGCCGCGGGACCCGAAGCGGTCGGAACGCCGAGATCGGCCGCGTATGATCGAGTCATGCTCCTGGCGATCGACATCGGCAATACGAACGTCACGGTCGGGTCGTTCCGGAACGGCTCGCTCGTTGCGATCCGGCGCACCGCCACCGATCCCAACGCCACCGCGGACGAGCTCCAGCTGCGCCTGTCGGATCTGCTGCGCCTCGACGACGCGGTCTTCGCCGACGTCTCGGCGATCGCACTCGCCTCGGTCGTACCGTCGCTGACCGACGTCCTGGGCATCGTGGCCGAGCGCCTGGAGCGGCCGCTCCTCGTCGCCTCGGCGGGCACCGTGCCCCTCCCGATCCGGGTCGACCGCCCGAGCGAGGTCGGCGCCGACCGGCTGGTCAACGCCCTGGCCGCGGCCCGCCTCCACGGCGTCCCGGCCATCGTCATCGACTGCGGCACGGCGACGACGTTCGATTGCCTCGCGCCCGACGGCGCGTACGTCGGCGGGGCGATCGCGCCCGGGCTCGTGCTCGGCCTCGAGGCGCTCGCGGCACGGACGGCGAAGCTGCCCCGGGTCGAGCTTCGGGCGCCGGATCGGGCGATCGGACGGGACACGATCGGCGCGATCCAGAGCGGCACGATCCTCGGCTATCGGGCCCTCGTGACGGGGCTCCTCGCGCGCCTTCGTCGCGAGCTCGCGGACGCGGGCGACGTCGCGCCGGAGGCGATCCACGCGATCCTGACCGGCGGCCTCTCGTCCGCCCCGTGGGCGGCCGCGCTCGAGGGCATCGACGTCGTCGACCCCGACCTCACGCTGAAGGGTCTCGCGATCCTTCACGCCGAGGTGGCCGGCGGGCAGCCGCTCCAGCTCGGCCTCGCATGAGCGGCCGGCTCGAGGGCCGGCTCATCGGCCTCGGGGTCACCGGCTCGATCGCCGCGTACAAGGCCGTTGAGCTCCTGCGCCTCCTCACGGCCGAGGGCGCCGACGTCGTCGTCCTGCTCTCGCCATCGGCCGCCCGGTTCATCGGGCCGCTCAGCTTCGCGGCCCTGTCCCGCCACCCCGTCGAGACCGAGGTCCTCGACCTGCTGCCCGATGGCCGGATCGGCCACATCGTCATCGCCGACAGCGCCGACGCCCTGGTCGTCGCCCCGGCGACGGCGCACTTCCTCGGCGCGATGGCCAACGGCATGGCCTCCGATGCGGTCATCGCCACGTGCCTTGCCACGAGCGCGCCCGTCGTCGTCGCACCGGCGATGGACGGCGACATGTGGTCCCATCCCGCCACGGTCGCGAACGTCGCCCGCCTGCGCGAGGCGTTCGGCTACGTCGTCGTGCCGCCGGCCAGCGGGCCGCTCGCGTCCGGCCAGTCCGGCCAGGGCCGCCTCGCGGAGCTGGCTCGGATCGTCGACGCGGTCGTCGAGGCGGTCGCGGGCCGGCCGATCCGACAGCCCGCCGCCACGGCCCGCCCGCCGCTCGCCGACGCGCCGCCGCGCGAGGCCGACCTCGCCGGTCGGCGCATCGTCATCACCGCCGGTGGGACCCGCGAGCCGATCGACCCGGTTCGGTTCATCGGCAACCGCTCGACCGGCAAGATGGGCGTCGCCCTGGCCGATGCGGCCCTCGCCCGCGGGGCCCGGGTCACCCTGATCGCCGCGGCCGTCGAGGTTCCGCTGCCGCCGCCCGGCGCCGGGACGGAGGTCGTCCGCGTCGAGACCGCCGCGCAATTACGCGACGCGCTGTCGACGGCGATGCTCGAGCGCGATGGCAGGCCCGCTGATGCGCTCGTCATGGCCGCCGCCGTCGCTGACTTCGCGCCGAGCCGGATGGCTCCGACGAAGCTCTCCCGCGGCGAGGGGCTCACGCTCGAGCTGTCCCCGACCCCGGATCTCCTGGCGGAGGTGGCGGCACGCGCCCGCGTGGCCGTCCCGGCGGCGGGCCGCCGTCCGTTCCTGGTCGGGTTCGCGGCAGAGGCCGGCTCGCTCGATCGGGCGGCCGGCAAGCTCGCGGCCAAGGGTCTCGACCTGCTCGTCGCCAACGACGTGTCGGAGGCCGGCTCCGGCTTCGGGACGGACACCAACCGGGTGACCATCCTCGATGCGGCCGGTGGCCGGGACGAGCTGCCGCTGCTGACGAAGCGCGAGGTCGCGGATCGCATCCTCGACCGCGTGGCCGCCGCGTTGGACGAGCGCGACGCCGGGGTTCAGACTGGCGGCTCGACGAGCGATGGCCGGGGCCCCGCCGGGACGGCGACCCCCGCATCGCCCCGGAGGGCAGCACGATGAGCGCGACGGACCAGGCCCAGGTCAGGCGGCTGACGATCTCCGACATCGCCCGGATGTACGCCGATGGCGAGCGGATCCCGATGCTCACCGCGTACGACTTTCCGACGGCTCGCATCCTCGACGACGCCAGGATCCCGATGCTGCTCGTCGGCGACTCCCTCGGCCAGGTCATGCTCGGCTACGATTCGACCGTCCGGGTGACGATGGACGAGATGCTCCACCACACCCGCGCCGTCGCCCGCGGCGCGCGGCGGGCCCTCGTCGTCGGCGACATGCCGTTCCTGTCGTACTCCTCGGTCGACGAGGCGATCGACAACGCCGGGCGGTTCCTCCAGGACGGCGGCGCGCAGGCCGTGAAGATCGAAGGCGGGGTCCGAAGCGCCCGCATCGTCGAGGCCCTCGTCAAGGCCGGGATCCCGGTCCAGGGCCACATCGGCTGGACGCCCCAGTCGGCCCACGGCATGGGTGGCAAGGTCAAGGTCCAGGGCAAGACCCGCGAGGCCGCCCGGGGGCTGCTCTCGGATGCGATCTCGATCCAGGAGGCCGGCGCCTTCTCGATCGTCCTCGAGCTGGTGCCGGAGCAGCTCGCCGCGCTGATCACGTCGCGGCTCAAGATCCCGACGATCGGGATCGGCGCCGGTGCCGGCTGCGCGGGCCAGGTCCAGGTCGTCAACGACCTGCTCGGCTTCGGCGACTTCATCCCGCGCCATGCGAAGCCGTACGCCGACCTGAAGGGCACGATCGCGGCCGCGGCCGCGGCGTACGCCCGCGACGTCACGAACGGCACCGTCCCAGGACCCGAGCAGACGGTCCGGATGGACGACAGCGTCATCGACGAGGCCCTCGGCCGGACCGCCGCCGATCGCGCCTCGGCGCTAGAGTTCGAGGCGGGCATCCCGCTCGATCGCGACCTCTAGCGCGTGACGCGCGACCGAGCGTGTGGCGCCGGGGTCGCAGGCCGCCGCGACGGCCCCCGGCTGGCAGTCGCCTGGCAGTCGCCTGGCAGTCGAGTTCGGGAG
>JACQEG010000042.1 GCA_016200665.1 Chloroflexota bacterium
GAGGCCCGCCTCCGCAACCACGCGGCCGATCGTGGCGGTCCCGTCGAACGCGCCGGGAGTCCGGTCGGGGCCGAGTGAGGGCCCTCGCTCCGTGAGGGTCCTCGTCACGGGGGCGGACGGGTTCGTCGGTCGCTGGCTCGCCACCGAGCTTGGCGCCGGCGGGCACGAGTTCGTCGCCGCCCCGCCGCAGGCTGAGCTCGATTTCACGTGGCCGGACGCCGCCGAGCGGTTCGCCGAGGCGGTCCGCGCCGCGCGCCCGGACGCGCTGGTCCACCTCGCCGCGATCTCCTTCGCGCCGGATGCCGAGCGCGACCCCGAGCTGGCCGTCGCGACGAACGCCCGCGGAACCGGGGCCCTGTTCGAGGGCCTCGCGAGTGCCGGTTCGGCGGCTCCCGCGCTCGTCGTGTCCTCGTCCGAGGTCTACGGGAAGCCACGGCGGCTCCCGATCGACGAGGACGCGCCCCTGCTCGCGGACCGTGCCTACGGTCGATCGAAGATCGGCACGGAGCAGGCGGCCCTCGCCGCGCACGCCGCCGGGCGAGGGATCGTCGTCATCCGGGCGTTCAATCATCTCGGTCCGGGCCAGCGGGAGTCGTTTGCCGCCCCGTCCTTCGCGCGGCGGGTCCTCGCCCTGAAGCGCGGCGAGGTCTCGGAGATCCGCGTCGGCAACGTCGACGTCCGGCGCGACTTCACCGACGTCCGTGACGTCGTCCGCGCCTACCGGCTGCTCCTCGAGGGCCTGGTCCGGGGTGACCTGCGCCAGGAGCCGCCGATCGTCAACGTCGGCAGCGGCCGGTCCGTGACGATCCGGGACGTCCTCGCGGTCCTGTGCCGCCTCGCGGACGTCCCCATGCTCCTCCGTGAGGATCCAGCGCTCGTCCGACCGGATGAGGCCCCGGAGATCCGGGCCGACATCAGCCGCGTCAACGAGCTGGTGGGCTGGCAGCCCCGGATCCCGATCGAGCAGAGCCTCGCGGACCTGCTCGCCAGCCTGGAGGCCTAAGCGCCGGTCGGTCGAGGGTCAGGATCGCGACCAGGCCGCAGAGCGTTGCCGGGAAGATGACCGGCGTGCCCAGGGTTGCCGCGACCGGCACGGTCCAGGGTCGATCGGTCCTCGCACCCCAGGCGACGATGGCCATCGCGCGAGCGCACGCCACTCGCGCCGGACTGCGAACCAGAGGAGGCCGACGCCAGGCGTCACCTTGGTCAGGAGCACGAAGGCCCAGGTCGCGGGATAGCGGAAGCCGAGCGCCACGGCCGCGGCGAGGAGCAGGTTGATGTTGCCGTAGTACAGCTCGATCGCGACCGGCGGAAACGCCAGCACGAGGAGGCTTCGCCGCCACCCGAGCCAGATGACCGTCGCGACCTGGATGGCCAGCCAGAACCACAGGAACACCGGCCACGACACGAGCGCCAGCGGCGCGAACAACCGGACCATCGGTGGCGGGTAGTTGAACGCCCCGATCGAGCCGACCGGCAGGTCGTACGGATGCGCCTGATCGATCGACCAGTACGCGTAGGCGTCCCGACCGACGTCCCGATGCTGTGGCGCGATGACGAGGAACCAGATCCCGAGGATCCCGAGCCCGAGCAGGACGAGCGCATCACGAAGCGCCCGGAGGCGGATGCTCCCGCGGATGGGCGTGACGCCCAGCCGGGCCTTCGACGCCATGCCGTCATCGGCCTGACCGGCATCGCGGGTAGCCATCATCCTCGGCGGCCGAACAGCATCGGCTGGAGCGGCCGCATCCCCGGTTCGGCGCCGGCGATCTCGGGTTCCCGGACCGCAGCGAGGAGGCCCGTCAACCGGAAGAACAGCAGTGGGAGGGCGGCCAGGCTGGCGAGCGTGACCGCGGCCAGCCAGCCCCAGCGGCTCTTCGCCGACACGAGTGCCGCGATGATCCCGAGGCCGACGACCAGCGCCCACATCAAGGGCGCGACGGCAAGGGGCGATGCGCTCAGCAACGTTCCGACCCGGTCGGCGCCGAGCGCCTTCACGAAGGCCAGCGAGCCGTTCAGCTCGAGGATCGCCTGTGCCAGGCCAAAGAGGATGACCCAGGCCACGAACGCGCCGGTGGCCTGGGCGTCACGCCGGCCGATCCACCACAGCGCGGCGAGGGCCGTGAACAGGTTCAGGTTCGCCCCGAGGGCGATCGACCACGGCTGGCCGATCGCCAGCAGCAGCGTCAGCGGCACCTGGACCTCGCCGATCGCGAGGCACCAGCCCACCGGCATCGCCAGGATGCCCAAGGCAAGCCACGTCCTCACGCCCGCGCCGAGTCGCCGGACGAGCAGCACGAACGACCCGACGACGATCGCCTCCCAGATCGCCGCGAAGGCGGGCCAGCCGAGCAGGACGACCGGGCGCAGGGCAACCGCCAGGAGTGGCGGATACCGGTACACGGCGGCGGCACTCGGGTCGGCGGTGACCGGGTAGAGCGACTGCCCATGGTTGAGCCGGCTGGCCGCATCGAAGTAGGCGCGGGCATCGGCCAGGGGATCGGTCGTCAGGTGGTACCAGGTGAAGAAGAGGCCCGCGATGGCGCCCGCGATCGCGAGCACCACGATCACGACGTTGCGGACCCTTGCCAGGCCGGTCGTGGCCGGCCACGGCCACGCCGACGGCCCGAACCGGCGGAGGCCGCGCGGCGGCTCGTCAGGCGCCGAGGGCGAGACCACGGGGCGGGGCACGTAGTCAGGATCGTCCGGCCCGACCTGGATGAGCGGCCGTTCGCCCGCGGGTGGCGAGGGAGGCACCCCGGCGATGTCCGGCGGTGCTTCATCGCCGAGGAGCTTGCGCAGGAGGTCCGGCTGATCCGGGCTCATGTCGCCACGGAGGTCCGGACGGTGCTCGTGCCCGGCGCGGCGTCGGGCTGCAGCTCGGGACGGTAGATGGCGGGGATTGCGGCAAGGATCGAGAAGGCGGAGAACCACAGGACCGGCAACGCGAGCGCCGCCGCAACCGGGACCGTCCAGCGGCGATTCGTGAGGCCGCCCCACGCGACGATGACCGCGGCGAGCGGCAACCGGACGATGAGGGGGATCGCGATCTGCGCCTGGTCGATGGGATCGCGCAACGAGACCAGCAGCTGCTGATCCAGCCACTGGCGCCACAGGTCGCCGTCGAGCACGAGCGAGACCGCGGCGATCGCCATCGTGACTGCGAGCGCGATGCCGAGCGACCGCCACTCGCGGCGAGCTCGACCGCAACGGGCGGAAACGCGAAGACGGCGAGCCACCAGCGTCGACCTCCGAGCCACGCCGCTGTCGCGACGAGCACCGCGGTCCACGCCCACCAGAACGTCGGCCAGGACAGCCCGCCGGCGAGGGAGAACGCACGCAGGAGGACCGGTGAGTACGGGAACGCCCCAAGGTGGCCCGTCGATTGTGCATACGGATGGGCGAGGTCGATGCTCCAGTAGGAATACGCGTCGAAGCCCACGGTCCCGACCCTCGGCGCCTCCACGCCGAACAGGTAGACCAGGAACAGCAGCCCGACGAGGATCGCTCCGTCTCGGGCGATACGGACCGAAGCCGGGCCGACGCGGGACGGGGCCAGGCTCACGTCTCCCGCCCCCGGAGCTCGGGCCGATTCACGGCGGCGAGCGCCGCCAGCACGGCGAAGCTGTCGTACCAGAGGACGGGCATCGCCAGCAGCGCGCCAACGGGCACGGTCCAGCGACGCTCCGTCCGGGCGCCCCAGGCGACGAGCGCAACCGCCGGGATCGCCCGAACGATGAGCGGGATGGACACGCTCGGCCCCCCGGTCGGAGGCCCGGACAGGGCCGGCAGGATCCCGTCGGTGATCCACTGACGCCAAAGGCTTGAATCGATGGCGACGCTGACCGAGACGACCGCTGCGGTCACGCCGAGGGCGATGCCGAGCGACCGCCACTCGCGCCGGACTGCGAACCAGAGGAGGCCCACGCCAGGCGTCACCTTGGTCAGGAGCACGAATGCCCAGGTCGCGGGATAGCGGAACCCGAGTGCGATCGCCGCCGCGACCAGGAGATGGACGTTGCCGTGATAGAGCTCGACGGCAACGGGCGGGAAGGCGAGCAGGAGCAGCGACGAGCGCCAGCCGAGCCAGATGAGGGTCGCCACGAGGAGCGCCATCCAGAGCCACCAGAACGTCGGGAAGGACAGCTCGTGGGCAGGCGCCAGGACCTGGGCCATCGCCGGCGGATAGAGGAACCCGCCGAGCGCGCCCTCGGGCAGGTCATAGGGGCGTGCCACGACGCCGATATGCCAGTAGGCGTAGGCGTCGTACCCGACTGTTTGTATCCTCGGAGCCTCGACGAGGAAGAGGTAGGCGGCGAAGAGCAGGCCGGCCACGGCGAGCCCGTCGCGCACCGCGCGAAGTCGCGGGATCCGTGAGAGGGCGAGCCGACCGAGGGGCCAGCTGGACTCGATGGCCGTCAACCCCGCCTTCACGGCCGGGATGGTACGGGAGCGATCCACGCGCGAATACGGCCAAGGCGGCGGAAGTCGGGTGGTACGCTCGCCGACCGTGCGGACCCCGGTGGCCCTGTTCGTCGTGGCGTTCGCGGCTCGAGCGATTCTGTTCGCGCTGTTCCCGGATCCCGCCTACCCCGACTCGTTCTACTACGTCGAGGTCGCGCGCTCGATCGCTGCGGGCCACGGACTGAGCGTCCCGTTCATCTGGGTCTTCGCCGAGGTCGGCAACCGGATCCCGGATCCGGCCACGCTCCCGATCCCCTCGAACGCCCACTGGCTCCCGCTCGCGAGCCTGCTCCAGGCGCCGTTCGTGACGATCCTCGGGCCGACCGCCTTCGCGAGCGCGCTCCCGAGCATGCTCATCGGCTCGATCGCCGCCCCCCTGACCTGGTTCATCGCCCGCGACATGGGCGCTCGCTCGGTCGTCGCCAACGCGGCCGCCGTCGTCGTCGCGATCCCGGGCGCGGCAACCGTGTTCATGGCCCAGCCGGAGACGTTCGGGCTCTCGATGGTCCTCGTCCCCGCGACCCTCTGGTGCCTGGCGCGGGGGCTTCGCGGCGACGGTCGCGCCTTCGCCCTCGCGGGGCTCCTCGCGGGCCTCATGGCCCTCGCCCGTAACGACGGGATCCTGCTCGCGGGCACGGTCGCCCTCGTCTGGCTCGCCGACCGCTGGCGGGCCTGGCGGTCGCGGCACGGCCGGCACTCCTGGAGCCACGTCGAGGACCGGCCGCCGATCCCGCTCCTCGCCGCGGTCATCGCCCTCGCGCTGTTCCTGATCGTCGTCGCGCCGTGGTGGGCGCGCCAGCTGGCGACGTTCGGCTCGATCTCGCCGACGAGCGCCAGCGGCGCGGCGCTCTGGATCCGGAACATCGACGAGTGGAACTCGGTCACGGCCCAGCCAGGCCTCGCGACGTTCCTGGCCCAGGGACCGGCCACGATCCTCGCGAGTCGCCTCGACGGCCTCGTCGCGGCGCTCCGGATCTTCGTCGTCCTCGTCACGAGCGTCGTCCTGCTGCCGTTCCTGCTCGTCGGGATGCTCGCGCGCCGGCACTCGGTCGACCTCCAGCCGTGGTTCGCCTACGCGTTCGTCGTGTTCGCGGGCGCGACGCTGCTCTATCCGCTCCACGTGCCGGGCGGAACGTTCATCCACACCGCGATCGGGCTCCTGCCGCACGCGGCGATCCTGTCGATGGAGGGGCTGCTCCTGCTCGTGGGCTGGATCGCCGGCCGGCGCCGGCACTGGGAAGAGCGGACCGCCGGCCGGGTCTTCGTGTCGGGCGTCGTGGGGATCGTCATCGCGAGCTCCGTCGTGTTCGGTGTGCCGACGCTCCGCCAGTGGCAGGCCCAGCGCGACGAGCGCACCGAGCTCGCCGCGGCCCTTACCCGTGCCTCGGCGCCCGCCGACGATCGCATCCTCTCGATCGATCCGGGAGGGATCGCCTACTGGACGGGGCACCCGGGCGTCGCCACGCCGAACGACCCGATCGAGACGGTCCAGGCGGTGGCCACGGCCTACGGCGTCCGGTGGCTCGTCCTGGAGCGCAACGATCTCGCCGCGGCGATGGGTCCGATCCTCGCCGGCACGAGGCCCGCGTGGATCGGGCCGCCGACCTTCACGATCCCGTCCGCGGACGGTGGCGTGCCAAAGGTGGCGCTCTACCCGGTCTGCGTGGCCGCATCCGATCCGCGGTGCCAGCCGTGAGCCACAGGCAACGCCCGTGAGCCACGGGCCACGACCGTGAGCCGACGCGAGGCCTGGCTGTCGGCCGGGCTCGTGCTGCTCGTTGCCCTCGGCGTCCGGATCTGGGCCGCGACCCAGGTGACGTTCCCCCGGCCCGAGGACACCGCGTACTACGTCGACGTGGCGCGGAACGTGCTCACCGGCCACGGCCTGACCGCCGACGCGATCTGGTCCTACAACACGCCGCCCCTGGCCTTCCCTCGCCCGGCCTTCGAGGTGTGGCTGCCGATGGCGACGGCCCTCGACCTCGTCCCGATGGCCATCTTCGGGGCGTCGTTCGCCGCGGCCCAGGTCACCTCGATCCTCGTGGGTTCTCTCGTCGCGGTCCTCGCCTGGCGCCTCGCCGCGGACGTCGCCGAGGACCTCACGCTGTCCTCCGAGCGTGCCCGGAGCCTCGCGATCGGGTCCGCCCTCGCGGTCGCGGTCTACCTCCCGCTCGTCATCTTCTCCGTCGAGCCCGACTCGACGATGCCCTTCGCGGCGATCGTCCTGGGAGCCGTGCTCGTCGCCCGGCGCGCGCTCCGTGCCGTCGTCGTCCAGCCACCGCCCGAGGTCGGCCGCCGAAAGGCTCCCCGGCGCGATGCCCGTCGCCGTCATATCCAGCTGCCGGCCCATGACGTCGACACGCATGACACGAGCAGCGGCTCCTTCGGTGTCAGCTTCGCCAGCGGGCGCAACGGCCGGCGCCTGCTCGT
>JACQEG010000045.1 GCA_016200665.1 Chloroflexota bacterium
GGCCAACCGATCGAGCAGGGCGAGCTCCGTCATCGAGCCGACGCCGCGGCCACGAAGCGATCGAAGACCGCCAGGGCGTCGAGCGGGCCCGGGGCGCCCTCGGGGTGGTACTGGACCGTCTCGATCGGCAGCTCGGCATGGCGCAGCCCCTCGACCGACCCGTCGTTGAGGTTGACCTGGCTGACGTGGAACCCGCTCGTCGCGGGGAGGGTCGCGCCGACGACCTGGACCTCGTGGTTCTGGGCGGTCACCTGGACGAGGCCCGTGTCGACGTCCTGGACCGGGTGGTTCGCGCCGTGGTGGCCGAACCGCAGTCGGGTCGTGTCGGCGCCCGCGGCGCGGGCCACGATCTGGTGGCCGAGGCAGATCCCGAGGAGCGGCCGGCCGTCGGCGACGACCGCGCGCGCCATGGCGACCGGGCCGTCCAGCCGCGCCGGGTCACCCGGGCCGGGCGACAGGACCACGCCGGACACGTCGGTCGCGAGGACGTCCGCCGCGGTCGCGGTATGCGGGAGGACCCGGACCCTGGCACCGCGTCGCCGGAGGCTCCGGACGATGTTCCGCTTCAGGCCGAAGTCCACGATCGCGATGAGCGGCACGCCCTCGCTCGCCTCCCCGATCTCCTCGACCGCGCGCGGTGAGACCTCGCCGACGAAGTCCTGGTCCTCCCAGCGGGGCACGGCAACCGCTCGCCCGACCGCCTCGGCGGGATCCAGGCGACCAGGCTCCAGGATCAGCCCGCGGAGGCTGCCGCCGGCGCGCAGGTGGCGGGCGAGCGCGCGAGTGTCGACGCCGGCGATGGCGGGGATGCCGTGGTCCCGCAGCAGTGTCGCCAGCTGGCGTGCGTCCTCGAGCACCGCGGCCGTGGCGTTGGCGACGACGAGGCCGCGGAGCCACGGCCGGATCGACTGGTCGTCGTCCGGCAGGCGGCCGTAGTTGCCGATGAGCGGGTACGTCATGACGACGACCTGGCCCGCGTACGAGGGGTCGGTGCAGACCTCCTGGTAGCCGGTCTGGCTGGTGTTGACGACGAGATCGCCGCCCGACGCGACCGGCGCGCCGAACGCAACGCCCCGGAAGACGGTCCGGTCCTCGAGCGCCAGCAGCGCCGGCCCGAGATCGCCGATCCGGGGATCCACGACCGCGTCGGATCGCGGCAACGGTGGAGCGATCACGCGGCGGTGGGCGCGCGGCGTCGATCGCCGCCGATGGTCGGGTGCGCCATCGAGCCTCCTGTCGGCCTCTCAGGACCGTCTGCCGGCCTCACGGGACCGGCCTCCAAGGGTCGAGGCAGGGTAGCACAGCTCCACACCCGTAAGCCCACGAGCACGTCGCGACGGCCGTCGGGCCGTACCCGATTCTCGGCCAACGTGCCCTCGCAGGCCCAGCGGCCCGACGGATGTCGCCGGTCCACCATGAGTAATGCCATCTGGCCCTAGCCGCCATCTGTCATTGACCTGTCGACTGGAATCTGCGCTGACGCGGCGGCCGGGCAGATTGGGAGCATGCGGCTCAACCCTCGCGCTGCTGGCGCTCCTCGGCTGTCAGGCCGTGAGGACATTCACGGTCCAACGAGGGCCGGTTGAGGTCCAGCTCGTCGACGCGACGAACCTCGTGTCCGCCATTCGGGTCGACCCGCCATCCGGCGATAACCCAGGACCTGAGCAACGACCGAATCCGAGTCCGGAACTTGGATCCAAGCACGATCGAGTTGGCCTGGACGGGCGGCCAGTGCTCCTATCTAGCGACGTTCCGAGTCACAGGGAACAGGGACCGGCTTGGGATTTCGTTCGATCTTGGTGGCCCGTGCCAAAACCAAGGGGCGGTCGATCGTGCGGTTGTGGTCTCGCTGGTTGAGGCAGTCGACGCCGCCGATGTTGTTCCGCAGGCTAGCCCGACTCCCTGAGGCAACGGCGCGGCGGAACTGAGGGCTGGCGCCCTCGGAACTTCCGAATGGCACTGGCCAGAGGCGCGCGATCCCCGATCATCGTCGGCGTGCCGCGGACAGCGAGCCCGCGCGCCCAGGGAGCCAAGGGGGACCACCGAACCATGCGCCGACTCGCAGCGCTCGCTGCCGCGCTCATCATCGCGACGATCGCCGGCTGCGGTGGGGCGTCGAACAAGGATCCGTACGAACTCGTCTACGCCGCCTCGAAGGCAGCTGCTTCGGACGTCGTCCAGGTCAGGGTCGGCCTGAGGGTCCAGGGCGCCACACCGATCGAGATCTCCCCGGATGCCTTCAAGCTGACCGTCGATTCGAAGACCAAGACGTTCCGGCTGCAGGTCGAGCTGCCGATCGCCAGCCTCGGAATCCCGGCGGCGCAGCTCCAGGCCTTCGGCGTGACCGGCGACTCGATCAGCGCCGACCTGCTCTACGACGGCAACGGGATCTACCTCAACAGCCCGGTCGCCGCGAAGGTCCTGTCGATCCTCATGACCCAGTTCGACCAGACGCCGCCCGCCAACCTCGGCGGCTGGCTCCGGCTCGGGACCGCGGCCGAGTTCGCCGCGCTCGCGGGCCAGCTCGGGGCCATGCCCTCGATCGCACCGGCCGCCACCGCGCCGACGATCACCGATGGCGCGTCGCTCAAGAGCCAGCTCGAGCCCAACGGCATCAGCCTGACCTACGTCGAGACCGTGACCCGGAATGGCGCCAGCGCGAATCACGTCTCCGTGGCGTTCGACTGGGCCAAGCTCGCGACCAACCCCGCCTTCAAGTCGGTGAGTGCCGCGCAGGCGGCCCAGCTCGCCATGCTCGAGGGCCAGGCGGACGTGAGCGTCGACCTGTGGCTGGATGCTTCGACCTCGAAGCTGCTGGAGATCGGCGCCACCGTCGCGCAGAAGTCGGGGACGGCCTCGGGCACGCCTGAGAAGGTCGAGATCGTCGTCCTGATCGGTGCCCCGGACGCGACCACGACGCTCGACGCGCCGGCGACCTACACCGAGGTCCCGCTGACGCCGCTCATCCGGGCGCTCGTCGAGCAGTTCGCGAAGGGGATGTTCCCGACCCCATAAGGGCTGGTGAGCCAGCAGGGACTTGAACCCTGAACCCGCAGATTAAGAGTCTGCTGCTCTGCCATTGAGCTACTGGCCCGCGCCGGAGGATACCCCAAGTGGCCTCCGGTGAACGGCGATGGCGAAATCCACACCTGCTGGCTCGCCGGATCGCAACGCACGCGGGCTATGCCTCGCGCCATGCGTCGTCGCTTCACCATCGGCACCGGCCTCGCGTCCATCGCAGCCATCGTCACGGCCCTTGCCGTGGGGGCGCTCACGATCGGTCCCGAGCCTTCCAGCACAAACCCTGCCGGCGCCTCGCCGCCGGCCAGCCTCGTCGAGCCGACGCCACCGGCCGAAGGCGGCGGCGGCGCGGCCATCCCATGGCCGAGCACCGGCCCCGGAGCCGCCAGCTGGGTCGTCACGTTCCAGTGGCACGTGCCCGTGCTCATGTACCACCTGATCTCGACGCCGGCCCAGGCGGGCCACGCCCTGGCGGGCCTCGTCATCTCGCCGACCCTGTTCCGGGACCAGCTCCGGGCAGCCTGGCAGGCAGGCTGGCGGACGATCACCGCCGCACAGCTCGCGAGGGACATGGCGGCCGGCTCGGAGCCCCCGCCCCGAACGTTCGTCATCACCATCGACGACGGCAGCGCGGACGGTTGGACCGAGGCGTTCCCGATTCTCCGAGCCTTCCGGTTCGTCGCCACCTACTTCGTGCCGACCGCGCGCATCGGGCGGCCCGGCGATCTCAGCGTCGCGGACGTGGTCGCCCTGTCGCAGGCCGGCATGGAGATTGCGAACCACACGGTCGACCACGTGCCGCTCGCGCACATGGCCCCGGGCGAGGCGCACTACCAGGTCCTCGGAGCCCAGGCCGCCATCGCCGCCCTCATCGGCGCTGCGCCGATCACGATGGCCTACCCGTTCGGCAATCGCGACCTGCAGGTCATCGAGGACGTGGGGGCCGCCGGCATCGGCCTGGCCTTCAGCACGGCCGCCGGCTGCAGCGAGACGGTCGGCGCGAGGCTCGACGAGCCGCGCCTGCGGGTGAGCCCCGCGACGGCTCCGGCCGCGCTCGTTGGCGAGCTGGCGCGATGTGCAGGGCTGCGCGCCTGGGGCTAGTCCAGCGTCGGGTTCAGCCGACCTCGGGGCCATCGAGGTCGTCGGTGCCGGACTCGATCGTGATGACCGGCAGCCAGCGGAGGAACCGCGGCAGCCACCAGTTCCAGTCGCCCAGGAGGGTCATCGACGCGGGCAGGAGGACGCTCCGGATGAGGGTGGCATCGATGAAGACCGCGACCGCGAGCCCGAGGCCCAGCTCCTGGATGAAGACGAACTTGAACGTGACGAAGACCGCGAAGACCACGACCATGATGGAGGCCGCGCTCGTGATCGTCCCGGACGTGACCGCGATCCCCTGGGCCACCGCGGCCCGCGAGTCGAGGCCGCGATCCCGCGCCTCCTTGATCCGGGTGAGGATGAACAGGTGGTAGTCCATCGACAGCCCGAACAGGATCGTGAAGATGAAGATCGGGACCCCACCGAACGCGGCGGCGGTTGAGAGCAGGTTCAGCAGGATCGCCTTGACCGGGATGACGATCGAGCGGAAGGCGATGAGCATCAGCAGGAACGACAGGCCCAGCACGAACGCCACGATCCGCGGCGTCCCGTCCACGTAGATGTTCGTGATGTCGAGCGCGGTCGCGGCCTGGCCGCTGACGTAGACGTCCGCCTGGCCCGCCAGGGTCCCGAAGATCGATGGGCGGAGCTCGGTCCGGACGCGGTTGACGATCGCCCGGTTGGCCTCGTCGTTGCGGTTGCCGGCCATCGTGAACGACACGAGGACCGAGGAGCCGTCGGCCGAGGCGTGCTCCTGTGCGGGACCGGACAGGCCCGGGATGGTCAGCGCCTCGGCCTCCAACCGGTCGATCGCGGCGCGGACGTCCGGCTTCGACGGGTTGGTCACGACGACGTCGAGGGTGAGGTCCGTGCCCTGCGGCCAGCGCTCGTTGACGAGCAGGATCCCTGCCACGCCGTCGACCGAACGCGGAAATCCGGTGATGTCCGTCAGCCCGACCCGCAGCCCGAGGATCGGGGCGGCAAGCGCGAGCAGGACCGCCGTCGAGAGGACGGTCATCCGGATCGGGCGTGCCATGACCGCGGCCACGAGGCTGGCCCAGAAGCCGGTGCCCTCGGGCCTGGCCGCGCGACGGTTGATCGCCTCGTGCGCGGTTCGACCGGCGCGGCCGATGTGCGGATGCGGGATCGCGGCGACGAGGCGTGGCAGCCACGTGACCGGCCGGCCGCGATTCACCCGGTCGCCCAGGATGGCGAGCGTCGCCGGCAGGAACGTCAGGCTGCCGAGGACCGAGACGAGCACGACCCCGATCGTCCCGACGGCCATCGAGGTGAACAGCGAGACACCGAGCGTCGCGAGGCCCGCGAGGGAGATCATCACCGCCAGGCCGGAGAAGAAGACCGCCCGGCCCGCGGTGCTGCTCGCGACCTCGATCGCCTGCTGGACCGTGCGGCCGCGTCGCCGCTCCGTGCGGAAGCGGGTGACCATGAACAGCGAGTAGTCGACGGCGACCGCGAGCCCGATGAGGATGATCAGCTGGCTCGCGTTGGCCGACACGGCACCGATCGTCTGGCTGTACAGGCCCAGGAGCCCGAACGCCGCGGCGAGCGCGCTCACCGCGAGGACGAGCGGCACGAGCGCCGCCACGATCGCCCCGAAGGCCGCGAGCAGGATCAGGAACGTGATCGGGATCGTCAGCCGGAGCGACGAGTCGAGGCTGCCGTTGATCAGGTCGACGATGTCGCGGTTGATGAACGTGGCGCTGATGACGTGGATCTCCGCGGTGGGCATCGTGACCCTCGCCGCGTCCACGATCGCGGGCACCGGCACGACCAGCTGGGTGACCTGGTCACGCTCGCCCGGCACCGTGCCGACGATCCGGACCGCGCTCTTGTCGGGCGCGACCAGCTCCGCGACCGGCGGAGCGAGATACGGGTCGACGACCGATTCGAAGGTCTTCCTGGTGGTGCCGTCGAGGGTCGCGGTCGCTCCGGCGAGATTCGCGACGAGCGTCTCCACGCCCGCCTTGAACGCGGGGCCGCCGGCCGCACCCGGAGCCCCGGCGATCACGATGACGAGGCGCTCCGAGGCCGGCGCGGTCGTGCCGGCGTTGTAGACCTCGTAGGCCTGCTCCGACTCGAGCCGCTGCTCGTTCGGATCCTGGTTCACGTCGAGCGTCCGGATCCCGCCGTTGAGCAGGCTCCCGCCGAACAGGCCGAGCGTCACGACGAACCACAGCCCGAACGCGACCCAGCGGTGGCGCGCGCTCCACGCCGCCACACGGACGGTCCACGGCCGCCCCGACCGCGGGCCGGCGTCGCTGGCCATGGGCTCGGTCATCGGGGGGGCCTCACCGGGGAGTCCCTCGCACGAGCCGCTTCGGGGCCGTCTGCCGCCAGGCGGCCTCGAGGAGGTCGCGGAGGTGCGGCTCGGCGATCCGGCCGAGCTTCACCGTCGTCCAGCCGAACCGACCGACGTAGGCGGACTTCGAGAACGTCTCGGGATCCAGCGCCAGGAGGTCGGCCTGGGCCTCGGGCGAGGCCTTGATCGAGACCGCGTCGGCGCCGTCGCCGCCGATGGCGAAGATCCTGCGGTTGACCCGGAACGTGACGTCCGTGCCCCAGGTCAGCTCCTCCTCGACCTCGGGCTGGGCGAGGCAGATCGCGCGGACGTCGTCGAAGGTCGGCATCGATCGGGACGCGGAACGGTGAGGCGACGAGCCTCAGCCTGGCTCCTGGTTGTCGATCTGGGCGCGCTGCAGCCGACCCGAGAAGTCGACGTAGATCGCCTTCCACTCGGTGAAGGTGTCGAGCGCGGCGTGGCCGGCCTCGCGGTGGCCGTTGCCGGTCTCCTTCCAGCCGCCGAAGGGCAGGTGCACCTCGGCGCCGGTCGTCCCGGCGTTGACGTAGACGATCCCGGTCTCGAAGTCGCGCATCGCCCGGAAGGCGAGGTTCACGTCCCGGGTGAAGACCGAGGACGAGAGGCCGTAGCGGACCTGGTTCACGGCCGTGACCGCGGCTGCGTAGTCATCGACGGGCACGACGGACAGGACCGGCCCGAAGATCTCCTCCTGGGCGATCCGGTCCATCGGCTTGACGCCGCTGAAGATCGTCGGCGCGAAGAAGTTGCCGTGCGCGAGGTCGCCCTCGGTCGCGGACCCACCGCCGAGGACGAGCTCGCCCTCCGTCCGTCCGATGTCGATGTACGAGCCGACCTTCTCGACCGCGGCCGGGTTGATGAGCGGCCCGACGTCGGTCGATTCGTCGAGGCCGGACCCGAGCCGGAGCTTCCTCGCCCGGGCCTCCAGCTTCTCGAGGAGCGGCTCGACGACAGGCCGCTCCACGATGACCCGCGAGCAGGCCGTGCAGCGCTGGCCGGTCGTCCCGAACGCCGACCACAGGATCCCGTCGGTCGCCAGGTCGAGGTCGGCGTCGCGCAGGACGACGACGGCGTTCTTGCCGCCGAGCTCGAGCGAGACCCGCTTGAGGCGCTTCGCGGCGCGCTCCCAGATCCGCTTGCCGGTCGAGGTGTGGCCGGTGAACGAGATGACCTGGACGTCCGGCGATTCGACGATCGCGTCGCCGACCTCGGCGCCGCCGCCGGTCACGAGGTTGACGGTCCCGGGCGGGAAGCCGGCCTCGGCCATGAGCTCGACGAGGAGCGTCGCGCAGTGCGGCGTGTCGCTCGCCGGCTTGAAGACGACGGTGTTGCCGGTCACGAGCGCCGGCATCATCTTCCAGCACGGGATCGCCATCGGGAAGTTCCAGGGCGTGATGATCCCGGCGATCCCGATCGGCTGGCGGATGCTCATGGCCCACTTGTCGGGCAGCTCCGAGGGCACCGTGTCGCCGAACATCCGGCGACCCTCGCCGGCCATGAGGAACGCGATGTCGATGCCCTCCTGGACGTCGCCGCGGGCCTCCGCCACGACCTTGCCCATCTCGCAGGTCATCGCCCGCGACAGGCGCTCCTTGTGGTCGGCCATGAGCTGGCCGAAGCGATAGAGGATCTCGCCGCGCTTTGGCGCCGGCGTCGCCTTCCAGCGCGGCAGGGCCATCTCGGCGGCCTTGACGGCCATCGCCACGTCGGCGGCGTTGCCGGCCTGGAAGCGCCCGACGACGTCGCGCCGATCGGCCGGGTTCAGGCTCTCGAACGTCTCGCCGGAGCAGCTGTCGACCCACTCGCCGGCGATGAAGAGCTGATGTGTCCTTGAGGATCCGGTTTGCGGCGTCGCGCCGGCCTGGTCGAGGAGCTCGGTCATGGCCGAAGGATAGGTCCTCCGCGGCGCTCGCTCGCGAGCGGGCTCAGCGGGCGGCGGCTCGGTGCTCCCGCATCACGACCTCGGTCCGGCACGGGTGCCGTCCGGCCGCGGAGCCGGACCGAAGGCACCGATCTTCTGGCGGATCAGCGGAATCCACGCGAACCCGGTCCCGACCTGCACCAGGACGGCGAGGAGCACGATGAGCCCCGGGACGGAGAATGCGACGGCTGGCACCGCCCAGACGAACAGGGTCAGCCCGCCGATCGTCATCGCGTCGACGCGCAGGTCAGCAGCGTCTCCCCCGCCGGCCGCGCCTCCGGGAACGGTGAGCTGTCCGCTCGGGGAGCTGGTACCGGCGCCACCGGCGCCCTGCGGATCCGTAGCGACGGCTCCGGCCGGCGCATCGGTGGCGACGCCTCCGGCCGCCGACGCCGACTGGCCCGCGCCGGGGCTCGGGCTCGGGGTGGGCATCGGGGTCGACGTCGGGGCGGGCGTCGGCGTGGGCGTTGGGGTCGGGTTGGGCGTTGGCGTCGGTCCGGGTGTCGGCGGAGCGGTCGGCGTCGGCGTCGGCGCCGGAGTCGGTGTGGGCGTCGGTGTCGGTGTCGGCAGCAGGGTGATCGTCACCGGGAAGGCCTGTGCCGTGCCCGATTCGCTGCCGGTGCAACCCTGGTCCCGATAGGCCCGTGCCGTCCAGGCGTAGCTGCCGACCACGGTCCCCAGCACGGTGACGCCAAGCGTGACCGATTCCCCTGCCGAGCCGCCGACGATGCGGTCGCCGCCGCCGCTGGCATGGGCGCTGACCGTCGTGCTCGGCGGGAGGAGGTTCTGGGTCGTGGAGGCGCTCCAGGACTTCCCTGGCGGGGCACTGATCATCCGGACGCCCGAGACGACGAATGTCGAACCGATGGTCAGGGTGAAGCAGCCGATCTCATCGGCGCTCTGCGTCGTCCCGGTGTTGGTGAACGTCAGACGGACTTCCGTCGCCGTTCCCATCGCCACGGACGATGGGGAATACGCCAACTGCCAGCTTCCTGCGGCGAAAGCCCCTGCGGGAGCCAGCAGCCAGGCGAGCGCGGCGAGGACGACCGCGGTCCGACGGTGGGCCATGGGATCAGGCAACGAGCCCCGGCGGCGCCCAGAGCCCGGCCCGTGCCGTCTCGCCCGGCAGCGGCGCGTCCGGAAGCGTCTCGATGCCGCGGATGAATGCCCCTGCCAGACGCTCGTCGAGCTGCGTGCCGGCGGCGTCGGCGAGCCGGCGGAGCGCCTCCTCAACGGACAGGGCCTTGCGATACGGCCGGGTCGTCGTCATCGCCGAGAAGGCATCCGCCACGGCGAGGATGCGACCGACGATCGGGATCGCCTCTCCGGCGAGCTCCTCGAGGTAGCCCTGGCCGTCCCAGCGCTCGTGGTGGTAGCGGATCGCGGCCCGGACCACATCGATGTCGGGGACGTTCCGGACGATCGCGTCGCCCAGCGCCACGTGCTGCTTGACGACGTCGTACTCGGCGGCGGTCAGCTTGCCCGGTTTGCGGAGGATGCCGTCGGGGATGCCGATCTTGCCGACGTCATGCAGCAGCCCGGCGGTCCGGATGGCCTCGATCAGTCCCGGGTCGAGATCGACGACGCGAGCCAGGAACGTGGCATATCGGGCGACGTCCTCCGAGTGACGCTTCGTGTAGCGGTCCTTGGTGTCGACCGCGAGGACGAGGCCCTGGAGGACGTCGAACCGGCCGGCCTCGAACGACGGATCGCCCGGCGCCCGGCTGAGCCGCGTTGCATTGCCGCCGCTGGCTCGCGCCTCGGCAGCCGCGACGGCCACCATCGAGAGCAACTCGGTGACCGAGGCGGCGTCGGCCGGGAACTCGGCGATGCCGGCACTGATCGTGATGGGGATCCGCTCGCCGGCCTCAACCGCCAGGTTCTGGGCGTCGAGCAGCGCACGGATGGCGTCGATCGTCGGCTCGAGCGACTCGCCATCAGCCGAGGCGTGAAGCAGGAGGAACTCATCCGGTCCGTAGCGGCCGGCGATGGCCCCGGCGGGGAGCGCCGCGGTGACCGCCTCGGCAAGCTGGCACAGCGCCCGGTCGCCGGCGGCGTGGCCGTACGTGTCATTGACGAGCCGGAAGCTGTCGAGGTCGACGAGGGCCACAGCCACATGGCTACCCGCGGCGCGGGCAGCATCGATCGCTCGGGCGACATCTCCGACCACCGTGCCGTGGTTTGGCATGCCGGTGAGGCCGTCGCGCCTGGTCGAGGAGAGCAGCTGCTCCTGCTGGGTGGTGATCCGACGTTGCGCGGCCCGGAAGATCAGGTAGCTGAGGATCGTCACGATCGCGGCGGCCGTCAGCGTGACGATCAGGACGTCCTGTCGAACCCGATCGATCTCGGCCAGGATCGGCCCGCCATTCCGCCAGATCGCGACGACCCCGGCGACATGACCGTCTTCGCCGATGAGCGGCAGGTATTCGCGCAGGACCGCCGACACGCCGAGCGGGGGTCCGACCGCGTCGCCGGCGTCGGCCGGGTCGACGATGTCGGCGGCGGTGGCCCCGCCGAGGGCGCGCTTGAACGCCCCGGTCGTCGCCCCCGCAAGGCCTCGAGCGGAGGGGTCGCTGGAAACGCGGACGACCCCGCCGGGATCCCGGATCTCGATCCGCAGGAGCTCGCCACCCGCGGCGAGGGAACGAAGGCCCGCCTCGACGGCTGCGATCCGGGCCGGTGCAGCGTCGGGCGTGAGGTCGGCCGGCGCCACCGTGCCGTTGACGAACGTCCTGATGGTCGCGGCGTCGCTCGAGAGCGTCGCGTTCAACGTGGCCGTGGTGATGTGGAGGGTGACGAGGACCGACTGGGCGGTCGCCGTGACGCCCACGATGACCAGCAGCAGCCCGAAGACGATCATGAGGAGGAACGGCCGCGGGGGGCGAGGCTGCGCGCCGAACACGGTCGCTGGGCGCGCGCGCGCGAGGGACGCCGAGGTCATGGCCGGGACCGTATGGCGCAGATGGGCGATGCGCCAAGACGCCGGAAGTCAGGGTGACCTCCCGGACCTCGGCCTCGAGGAGATCGTGGCCCGGCTTCCGCGACCCGCGGCGAGTCGGGTCAGGGTCGGATGGCTTACGAGGACGCGCCCGAGTAGTGGCGAAGACCGACCCGGAAGAACGCCCGGCTGGCGATCAGCGCCACCGCCGCGAAGCCGGCGGCGAGGGCGAGCACGTCGGGCGTGAGCCGGCTCGTGAGCGCCTGGGCCGGGACGGTGACGGCGAACGCGATCGGGACGAGGAACGTCAGGCTGGCCCGGAGCCAGTCCGGGTAGATCGTGACGGGCCAGCGGCCCGACTGGTAGAGGCCCTGGAACAGCTCCGCGATCTCGTCGATCCGGACGATCCAGAACGCGACGGTCGTGATCAGGAGCCAGAACGAATAGATCATCAGGCCGCCGATGACGAGCGCCAGCCCGAAGCCGATCGCCTCGATCGGCCCGAGCGACTCGCGGAGCTGCGAGACGGCCAGGCCGACGACGACGAGGCCGACGATGACGTCGACGCCCTGCCAGATGCGGATCTCGCGGATGCTCGAGATGACCTGGATGTCCTCGGGCTTAGTCAGGACGAAGTCGAACGTCCCTTCCCGGATGTCCTGCCGGAGTCGCTCCATGCTCGGCTGGATGAGCGCTCCGATGACGCCGCCCATGAGGATGTGGACGCCCATGACCGCGAGCAGCTCCGGCTGGGACCAGCCGTTGAGCGCCGGCGTCTGGCTGAAGATCAGGCCGAGGACCGCGAGACCGGTCCCGAGCTGGATCGTCGACTGGAGGAGCTGGAGCCAGAAGTTCGCCCGGTACTGGAGGTCGTTCAGCGCGCCGATCCGGAAGAACAGCCAGGTCAGGCGCAGCGGTCGCAGCATCGGTAGCCCTCCCCCGCCCTACCCGGAGACCGCGCTGTAGCGCTGGATCGCGAAGTGCCACACGACCCGGACGAGGATCGATCCGACGACGATCCAGAACAGCTGGGCGACCAGGCCGCCGAGGAGCTGCTCGGTCGTGAGGTTGCCGACGAGCGCTTCGATCGGGAACCCGAACGTCCACCGGAACGGCAGGAAGTTGGCGAGGTTCTGGACCCAGATCGGCATGAGCGCCATCGGGACCAGGCGCCCGGAGAGCAGCAGCTCCGCGGCGATGTAGAGCTGGAAGATCGGGCCGACGCGGGTCGTCCAGAACGTGATGAGGCCGAGCGAGCTCTGGTTGAGCGACCGGATGAGGTACGCCCCGAGCAGCGACACGGCGAAGACCGCGATGCCGAGCGGCGTGGCGCTGAACACGGGGTGGAACACGAGCGACAGGAACAGCGCGATCGGAAGCCAGAGCAGCACGACGACCGGCTTCCAGCCCAGGAAGAAGCCGAGGTCCTCGACGATGGGAAACAGCGGGTGGAGCAGCTGGGCCGACAGGCGACCCTCGCGGATCCGCCACTCCCAGCCGTACGGCGTGAAGACGATGTTGATGTTCCGGACGAGCGTCCAGACGATGTAGTAGGCGGCGAACGCCCCGGCCGTATAGCCACCGACCGAGCCGCCCTGCTGGGCCGCGACCGTCGACCAGACGACGAGGTAGATGACCGGCTCGGCGACCATCCCGAGCATGAACATGTAGTTCGCGACCCGGTACTGGATCTGCTCGGCGATCGCGATCCGCGCCTCCGCGACGTACACGTCGAACAGGCCGCGCAGTGGCGAGACGAGCCGTGGCGGTGCGGGCCGAGCGGACGATGCGGCGCCGGCGCTCATGGGATCCCGCCGATGGTATGCCGAGCCGGAGAGGCCGAGCCGCGGGTCCTTTGCCTCTGGCGATGATCCGGACGACCCTCTAGGGTCCCTGCCAGGCCACCAGATGGAGGGTCCGGGACGTTCAGATGCTCGTGAGCGGGGCACGCGGGACGACGGCCGACGACGACTCGCTCAGCGGCTGGCACGTTCGCGAGTCGGGCCATCCGGATTCGCCGTCCGTCGTCCTCCTGCACGGCGCAGGACTCAGCGGCGCGATGTGGGCGGAGCACATGGCCAGGCTCGCCCCAACGTTCCACTGCCTGGCCCCCGACTTCCCGGGCTGCGGGCTGAGCAATCGACGTTCCTGGACGTCGGTCGGGGACGCCGCGGATCGCGTCGCTGCGCTCATCGACGCTCGGGTCCCGGCGCGGCGAGCTCACATCATTGGCATCTCGCTGGGCGGCGCCGTCGCCCACACCCTCGTGGCCCGTCATCCCGGCCTGGTGGGCCGTCTGCTCATCGATGGCGCGGGGGTCCTGCCGTCATGGCGCAACCTGCCGCTCCTCATCGGCATCGCGGCGATCTCGCCGTTCCTGCATACACGGCCGGTCATCGCCGCCATGAGTCGCTCCGTGGGCCGGATGCCGGCGGCGGTCCAGTCGGACCTCCTGGTCGCGTCGCGAGCTGCCTTCCGGCGGGCCTTCGCCGAGGCGCTCGGGACGAGAGCCTCCA
>JACQEG010000056.1 GCA_016200665.1 Chloroflexota bacterium
GAACCTTCGCGCACTCGTCGCGTCGGCAGATCGCGGCGCGCTTGGTGGCAGGATCGCGCTCGTCTTTGCGGATCGACCGTGTGCTGCGCTCGACTGGGCGGCGGAGCAGGGGATCGAGACCGCGCTCGTGCCGGGACTCGCCGCCCGCGACCCCGGTGAGCGCGCTGCCGCCGACGAGGCCCTGGCCGCGACGCTCCAGGCGGTCGCGCCCGACGTCGTCGTCCTCGCGGGCTACATGCGGATCGTCGGCCCCGCGACCCTGGCGGCGTTCGAGGGCCGGATCCTGAACACCCATCCGTCGCTGCTGCCGGCCTTCGCCGGCGGGCACGCGGTCCGTGACGCGCTCGCGCATGGCGTGACGGTCACGGGCTGCACGGTCCACCTCGTCGACGCGACGCTCGACGGCGGGCCGATCGTCGTCCAGGAGGCCGTGCCGGTCCTCCCGGGCGACGACGAGGCGAGCCTCCACGAGCGGATCAAGGCCGTCGAACATCGGCTGCTGCCGAGGGCGGTCGGCCTCCTCCTTGCGGGCGCGGCCCGGACGGGTCGTATCGATCGCCGGGTGGTGATCGACGCCGTCGCCGCCGATGCGGGCGTCCCGCGGCCCCGTCGGGCGCTGCTCTCGGTGAGCGACAAGACCGGCCTCGTCGACTTCGCGAGGGGGCTCGTCGGGCATGGCTTCGAGCTCGTCTCGACCGGCGGCACCGCCCGGACGCTCCGGGACGCGGGGTTGCCCGTCACGGACGTGGCGGCCGTCACCGGGTTCCGCGAGATGCTCGACGGCCGGGTCAAGACGCTCCACCCGGCGATCCACGGGGGCATCCTCGCGGACACGCGCCGGCCGGAGCACCGCGAGGCCCTGATCGAGGCGGGCATCGCACCGTTCGAGCTCGTCGTCGTCAACCTGTATCCGTTCGCGGCGGCCGCCGAGCGCCCCGGGATCACGCTCGACGAGCTCGTCGAGGAGATCGACATCGGCGGCCCGACGCTCGTCCGGGCGGCCGCCAAGAACCACGCCTCGGTCGCGATCGTCACGAGCCCCGCCCGCTACGAATCGGTCCTCGCCGCGCTGGCGGAGCCCGGCGGGGTGCCGCTCGGGCTGCGATCGGCGCTGGCCATCGAGGCCTTCCGCCACACCGCCGCCTACGACGCCCGGATCGCCGCCGAGCTGCCGTGCGCGATGGATGGCGCCGGTGTCGTGCTGCCGCCGGACCCGGGCCTGCCCCGGTCGGCTGATCGGTACCCGGACGTCCTCGTCGTCCCGCTCGAGAAGGTCGAGACGCTGCGGTACGGCGAGAACCCTCATCAGCCCGCGGCGCGCTACCGCCGCACGGATCGGCGCGCGGTGCCCGAGGACGGACCGTTCGCGACCGGCGAGCCGCCGCTCCAGGGCAAGGCCCTGTCCTACAACAACGTGCTCGATGCCTCGGCGGCCGCCGCCCTGGCGCGGCTCCTGCGCGGGCCCGCCGTCGTCATCGTCAAGCACACGAATCCGTGCGGCGCCGCGGAGCGAGAGACGCTCCTGGAGGCGTGGCAGGCGGCCCTCGCCGGCGATCCCGGCGCAGCGTTCGGCGGGGTCGCCGCCCTGACGCAGCCCGTCGATGCCGAGGTGGCGCGGGCGCTGACCTCGATGTTCCTCGAGGTCGTCGTTGCACCCGCCTTCGACCCCGACGCGCTCGAGGTCCTCGCCTCGAAGCCGAACCTCCGGGTCGTCGCCGACCCTGGCATCACGCTCGGGCCGCGCGGGGCGGTCCGGGCGAACGGCACCTATCGGGTCGACGAGCTCGGCTCGATTCGGACGGCCGGCGGCGCGGTCCTCGTCGGCGCCCCGGACGACTCGACCGACGACCCCGCCGAGTGGCCGGTCATGACTCGCCGCCCACCGACCGAGCCGGAGCGGGCCGACCTCGATCTCGCCTGGCGGTTGTGCCGCGGCGTCGTCTCGAACGCGATCGTGCTCGTCCGCGACGGGATGCTCGTCGGCCTGGGTTCGGGCCAGGTGAGCCGGGTCGACGCCTGCCGCCAGGCTGTCGCCAAGGCCGAGCGGTTCCACGCCGACACCGGCGGCGCGCGCGGCGCCGTCGCCGCCTCGGATGCGTTCTTCCCGTTCGCTGATGGTCCCAAGGTCCTGCTCGAGGCCGGCGTGTCCGCGATCGTCCAGCCGGGGGGCTCGATCCGCGACGCCGAGGTCCTCACCGCCGTCGACGCCGCGGGCGCGACGATGCTGGTCACCGGGAAACGCCACTTCCGCCACTGACGCTGGGACAATCGCTCGCGCATGAACCTGAAGGACGCCTGGGAGGCCGAGGCCCGGAACTGGATCGCGTGGGCCCGCCAGCCGCGCCACGACAGCCGCGGGCCCCTCCATCCCGGAGCATTACAGTCGGACCTGGCGCATTCGACCAGCGGGCAGTCGATCTCGGGTCCCGAGAGTTCCATCGTGAGTGGACGAAGAGGGGCGCCAAAAGCGCCCCCTTCGTTCGGAGAACCTCTATCGGTTCGCCTGGTTGAGGTTCTCAATCGTGAGCGTTGGCATCCGACCCGTCGGCCCGACGTACGAAGTCGAGCCACGGGCGTCGACGCCCTCGAGGAGAGGTTCAAAGGGCGTCGACTGCGATGCCGCTACCCCTGCCCACACAAGGCGGCCGGTCCCCCGGAGCCCTGCCTCTTGGAGGAGCGACACCCGCGACCCCGGATTGGCCACCGGCGAGTTGGTCGCCACCGGGGCGAGACCCGCGAAGACGTAGCCGTTCGGCGTTTCATAGACGAGAGCCAACGCGCGCGGGGATCCGGCAACGCGCAGCACCACGAGATCGTACGAAGGAAAGCCGGAGGCCAACGAATCAACGTGGGATGATCCGCTAACCGCGTATCCGTGGAGCCCGAACGGGACCTCAAGGCCATGGGTCCGGACACCTGAACGCACCGCCAGCTCGATCGACGCCAGGGTCGGAGTTGGCGTTGACGTCTCGTGTGAGGACTGGCTCTCGGCGAGGGTTTCACCTCCTGCCATCGGGCCAAAGTGAGTTCGGTAGTACCAGTCCCCATATGTCTCCGGCGGGCTGTCGCTCGGCGCTCCGGAAGTACTCCTCAAGTACGGGACGTAGTAGCCGTTGTAGAAGGACCCTTCATTCGTGTCCGTGTAGAAGAACTGGCTGTCCCAGGAGCTCCGGGTGAGGTAGTACGCCGTGCTGGAGTTATGGGGCAGACCGTACGGCGGCGCCGACGGATTCCACTGACTCCCAAGCCCCGCCGAGTAGTTGTGCGGATACCACGGATCAACTACGTAGAATCCGTTGATGGAGTTCGTCCCGTCGACAAACGGGTCTATCGTTGTGTTGTATCCCACGATCGCGACCGCGTGCATGCCAGCTGCCACAGACGCCCCAACCGCCTTCGCCGTGGCGCGGATTCCGTCGACCATCTCCCAGTCGGCGGTCGACTGGCTCGTGTACCTGTAATCATTGAAGTAGTAACCAGCTGGGGTGTAGTTGTAGACGGCCCAAGCAACGCCGCGAGGATCGTGTCCGCACCCGCCCCAGTTGTACTTATCCTTGGTGGCCATGTAGCTGTTCATGGTCGTCTGTGAGGTTGAGAAGGACGACGTAATGCTCTTAACCATGATCTTGGCGGTGACCACGGCGCACCAGCAGTCGGTCTCCTGGGAGATATTCAGACCACTGTTGTAGATGTTCTGGTTGTAGGAAGCCGCAACAGGGGCAACGCAAACAGCGACTCCCAGCGTTCCCGCCGCTACCGCCCTCAAGAGTCGTCGCGTAGGATGTGCAAGCACGGTTCGTTCTCCGACCATCGACTCCCGCCGCGTCGCTCGCGGGCCCGCGCACGGCTCTCGATGGATGGCAGAGATCGAAAGCCAGGACGCAAGAGGTCGGGCTCTATCGCAGGCCAACTAACCTGGGGTGCTGTGGGGAGCGGCGGCACCGGTGACGGACGGAAACGGACTGAGCGCACTGCGCCGTGGAAGTTGGGCTTCCCCCGTACCTCGTCGAGCCGGACGCGAATGGCGCCATGGTACTGGCACCCGATATTCGCGAACGGGCCTTGTGGCCCGCGGGACGTAACCCGCCCTTCGTGCGTTATATGACTGATGGACGTTGACGTTCCAGCCAGCTTGGCACAGGTTGATCAGAGGCCTCGCGCAACAGAGAGCCTCGGGGGCGCAGCCGTGCTATTCGACGAGATGTATCGGAGCCACTACCGGGACGTCCTTCGCTACGCCCTCGTGTTGACCCGGAATGATTGGGACGCCCAAGACATCGTGGCCGAGACGTTCTTGCGCGCTTGGGATGCGTGGCAAGCGGGGCGGGAGCCGGTCGGAACCCCGCTCCCGTGGCTCTTTACGATCGCTCGGCACCTGGCAACCGATCGATGGCGACGCCTTCAACGGGCGCTGCCACGCGGGACCGACCGTCTGGTATCGAATCCCATGCTTGAGGCTGAGTCGCGAGCGTGGCTCCAGTCCCTATGTGGGCTGCTGCCTGAGCGGCAGCGCGAGGTTATCGTCCTGCGGTACGACCACGACCTCCCGGACTCCGAGATCGGACGGGTCATGCGCCTCAGCGAGTCGGGCGTGCGTTCCCTTGCGGCCCGTGCCCTCGGTGTCCTGCGCGCCCACCCGGAGGTCTGGCGATGAACGACATGCGCGATATCGAAGCTGGCCTCAAGAGGCATCTCCGCCGCCTAGAGTCGCCGGAGCTGACCGAGCCGTCGCTGTCGGACCTTCTGACCTCCGCCCGGCGGAGGTCCCGACGGCGCTCCGCTGTCACGACGGCTTTGGGGACGTCGGTGAGTGCGCTCGTCATCGCCTCGGTGTTGCTCGGGGTTTCAAGTCTACGGCAGCCGAGTGGCGCCACCACCTCGTCCCCGCCGACGAGCGCCGAGCCGACAAACGGGGAGCAGGTGACGCCGTGGCCGGCGCCGACGGGCCTGGTCCTGGCGACGACCGATGCGATCGACCTCGTGGCTCGGTATGAGCAAGCCCTCGCCGACGGGAATGCGGATCTTGCCTGGGCCGCCCTTTCGCCAGGTTTTAGAGCGATTGGGCTCGACTCGAACTTCTCGAGGTACACAGCGGAGCGGCTCGGGTTCATGACCTCCGTCGGAAGCCGCTTCGAGGTGCAGATCAGGAGTGCCGATCCCAACGTTCTCCGCCGATGGGCGTTGCCTCGCTTGACTGAAGGCGCCGACTTGTCAAGCGGTTACCTTATCGAGGCTCACTATCCCGGTCTGGCGGCGCAGTACCCATCAGCCGATGCTTCTTGCGCGTCGGACTTCTACATCGTCGCGGCGGATCAGACCCACACGTGGTCGATCTGGTGGGTTGGGGATGCCGCCGCGCTGCCGAACGGATCGTGCTCACGATCCGCAGCCGACTACTCGTCCGCACCGTAGAGGCTCGGCGCTATCCGCCCACCGACCATTCGCACGGGGTCAGCCGGTGGCTTGACCGTCGGCCGCCGCGGCCGCCATGATTCAACCGTGATCCAGCTCGGGAGCCGCATGGCGATGCCCGGGCGGTCGAGCTTCCGCCGGGCCGGCTAGCCCGTCCGGCGGTCGAGCGACCGCCGGCTCCCGCGCGACCCGTGCGAACGCCACTCGACGCGGCTCGCGCTTCCACCCCCGCCGTCCCTCAAGGCGAGGTTCCCATGCCCGAGTCTGACCCGGACCGCCCGCGCTACTACCTGACCACCGCCATCGCCTATCCCAACAACCGGCCCGGCCTCCACACCCTGTACGAGGTCATCGGGGCCGATGTCATCGCCCGGTGGCACCGGATGACGGGCGACGACACCCGCTTCCTGACCGGCACCGACGAGCACTCGGTCAACATCGCGGAGAGCGCCGCGGCGCTCGGCCAGGACACGAAGGCGTTCGTCGACCAGATGGTCGGCCTGTTCACCGCCGCCGAGGATCTCCTCCTCATCTCGCCCGATCGGTTCATCCGGACGACCGATCCGGACCACCGCCGGGCGAGCCAGGAGATGGTCAGGCGGGCGTTCGCCAGCGGCGACGTCTACCTCGGCAAGTACGAGGGCTGGTACTGCCCGAACGAGGGCTTCAAGGCGCTGTCCGATCTCGAGGACGGGCCTGACGGCAAGCCGCGCTGCCCGAACCACCCGACCATCGAGCTCCAGTGGCTCACCGAGCGCAACTGGTTCTTCCGCCTCTCCGCCTATGCCGACCGCCTTCTGGCGCACTACGAGGCGAACCCCGACTGGGTCCAGCCGGAGTACCGCAGGAACGAGATGCTCGCGTTCATCCGGGCCGGCCTGGACGACATCTCGATCAGCCGCGAGACCTTCCATTGGGGCATCCCGTTCCCGATCGCCGAGAACGGCGAGACCGCCCAGCGGGAGGACGGCAGCTGGGACCCCGAGGCGGGCGTCATCTACGTCTGGTTCGACGCCCTGATCAACTACATCACCGGCGCCGGCTTCCCCGACGATCCCGCCGCGTTCGCCAAGTGGTGGCCGGCCGACCTCCACGTCATCGGCAAGGACATCAACCGCTTCCACACGGTCATCTGGCCGGCGATGCTCATGAGCGCCGGCATCGAGCTGCCGCGGAAGGTCTGGGTCCACGGCTGGCTGCTCGCCCGGGGCGGGGAGCGGATGAGCAAGAGCCGCGGCAACATGCTCGAACCCGCCGATGTCGTCGCCGCGTTCGGCGCCGACGGCGCCCGCTACGTGACCCTGCGCGAGGTCGCGTTCGATCGCGACAGCGAGGTGTCGTGGGACGGCTTCGTGCGGCGCTACAACGCCGACCTCGCGAACGACTTCGGCAACCTCGTGAACCGCACCGTCACGATGGTCGGCCGCTACCTCGACGGCGAGCGTCCCGCCCCGCGCCCGGCGTCGGAGGCTTCACTCGCCCCGGCTTGGGCTTCCGCCCTGGCGGCCGCAACGGCAGCCGTCGAGGGCTGCCTGCTCCACGAGTACCTCGCCGCGCTGTGGGAGTTCGTCGGCGCCGCGAACCGCCTCGTCGAGGCCGAGGCACCGTGGTCGCTCGCAAAGGCCGCCAAGGCCGGCGACCAGGCGGCACCCGCGGCGGCTGCTCGGCTCCGCGGCGTGCTCGGCGACCTCGTCGAGGCCTGCCGGCTCGTCGCGCTGGCCGTCGCCCCGGCGATGCCGTCGATCGCGCCGCGCGTCCTCGAGCAGCTCGGCCTGCCGTACGCCTTTGGCGCCGACGGCAACGGCGGGCCGGCCCTGCTGTCAGAGCTGGAGTGGGGCCGCCACGCGGGCGAGCCGGGCCGGCTCGGGACGGCCGCGCCCCTCTTCCCGCGCCTCGATGTCGAAACGCCGGTAGGCTGATCGTCGAACCGATGACCGGGCCGGCCGCGAGCCGGCAGCGCAGAGCGCAGTGCACAGGAGGTGCCGAGATGGCGCACGGCGAGATCAACCACGTCGAGTTCCCGGCCGACGATCCCGAGCGGGCGAAGGCGTTCTACGGCGCGGTCGCGGGCTGGGAGTTCGGCGAGATGCCGGAGTTCCCGGACTACCACCTGTTCCGCACCGCCGAGGGCTACGGCGGAGCCATCGGCAAGCGCGACGTCTCGACCGGCCACATCCTCCGGATCTACATCGAGGTCAACTCGATGGACGACGCCCTGGCCGCGGCGCAGCGCACCGGCGGCACCGTCAAGGAACCCAAGCAGGACATCCCCGGCATGGGCTGGTTCGCGGTCGTCATCGATCCCGAGGGCAGCGAGGTCGGCCTCTTCCAGAGCAACCGCGCCGGCTGAGACTGGGCGGCCGCCTCGCGCCGCGTCGCCCGCGTCGCCCGCATCGCATCAGGCTGTGGCGTCCCGCGCCTCAACTGGCGAAGGAAGGGAAGCTCCGCAGTCAGGCCTGGCGCCGGACGCGACGTTCGGCCAAGGAGCGAGGCTCCGTTGTCAGTTCGGGCTTCCCACGCCACGCCCGCGGGATGCGACGATCGGTCAGATGACCACGATGCCGTTCCGAGCCGGCGCCACGCCCCGGGCCAGGGCCGAGAGCACGGCTCGCGAGTCGAGCGGGAACAGCTGCCGAAGCGACTCGCGGTGCAGGGCGAGCACCCGTCGGTTGTGATGGGTGTCCGCGACGACGAGGATCGTGGGCGCGCCGCCGTTGTCGCGGATCTTCAGGGCGAGCCGACGCTCGAGCGCCTGGATGTCGTCGAGGCGCGTCTCGGCTTCGAAGAAGATCCTGGCACCCGAGAGGGTCGTCGCCGCATCGAAGGCTCGCCGATCGCCGGGGATCGGCAGTGTCACCTCGGTCGCCCACGGTGCGCCCGCGGGCAGCCGACCCCGGACGCGATCGAGCACCCGGAGCTGACCAGCGTCGCGGACTGGATCGGCGACCGGGTATGCGCGCGCGGTCAACCTCAGCCCGACCGCCGCGAACGCAACTGCCAGCCGTTCCAGGCTCGCACCTCGGAACTCGCCACGTTCCAGCCGGGCCAGGGACGAGGGGTCGGTCCCGACGGCGGCCGCGGCACTGCGGAGGCTGAGGCCGGCGCCCCGCCGCGCCGTTCGCAGCTCACGTCCGAGCCGCATGACCAGCCGATGCGCATCGGCCCGGGCCTCATCCGCACGCCGACCTCCGACCGTCATGGAGCGAGCATGGCCCAAGGCGATCACCGCCCGATTGGCGCCCGTACGATGGCGCGATGCGACTCGTCGACAGCCACTGCCATCTCCAGGCGGACCGATTCGACGACGATCGTGACGAGGTCATCGCGCGAGCCCGAGCCGCAGGGGTGGAGCGGCTCCTCGTCGCGGGCTGGGACGAGCCGTCGTCGCGCGCGGCCATCGAGCTCGCGACACGCCATGACTGGCTCGACGCCGCGGTCGGGATCCATCCCCACGACGCCGCGAAGGCCGACCCGGCCGCGTGGCAGGGGATCGTCCGACTCGCCCGCGATCGGCGGGTCGTCGCGATCGGGGAGACGGGTCTCGACTACGACCGGATGTTCTCGCCCGTCCCGGCACAGCTGGACAACCTGCGGCGCCCCCTCGAGCTCGGCCTCGAGGTGGCCAGGCCGGTGATCCTCCACTGTCGCTCGGCCGCGGGCAGCACGGCGGCCCATGACGCGCTCGTCGAGGAGCTCGACCGAGCGGGCATCAGGCCGCCGCCCGACGGCCGCGAGAGCGAAGCCCCGGGTTCGGCGGCGCCGCCCGCGGTCATGCATTCGTTCTCGGGCTCGGCCGCGTTCGCGCGGGATGTCCTCGCGCACGGTCTCGCGATCTCCGTCTCGGGGCTGGCCTTCCGAGCGGGCGAGGAGGCGACCTTCGGGGAGGTGGCCCCGCTCGTGCCGGAGGACCGCCTGCTCGTGGAGACCGATGCGCCGTATCTCTCGCCGCCGGGCGCCCCTCGCCGGCGGAACGAATCGGAGTGGGTCCGCCTCACCGCGGAGCGTCTCGCGGCGGCCCGGGCCCAGGATCCGGACGCACTGGGCGGCGAGCTGGTCAACGCCTACGACCGGACGTTCCGCAGCGCCAGTTGACAGCCCGGAACGGGCCCTCCTACACTCGCTAGCACTCTCACCCCGAGAGTGCTAATCACGACCGAACCACCCGCCGGCGGGACCGCCCGGAGGAACGACGGGCACCGGACCGGCCGGTCGTGGACCTCTCGGACAGCGCGCAGGACATCAGGTCCGCAGGGCGCGCCGGCGAGCCTGGCTCGAGCGGCGACCCCGGACACAGGAGGGATACACCTTGGCCACCGCCACTGCGACGAAGACCGCCTCGAAGCTCCAGCCGCTCGGGGACCGCGTCGTCGTCAAGCCGACGCCACGCGAGGAGATGACGAAGAGCGGCATCGTCCTGCCGGACACCGCGAAGGAGAAGCCCCAGGAGGGCCTGATCCTCGCCGTTGGTCCGGGCGCGTTCGATACCGAAGGCAAGCGCATGCCGATGGACGTGAAGGTCGGCCAGAAGGTCCTCTACGGCAAGTACGCCGGGACCGAGTTCAAGGTCGACGACGAGGAGCTCCTCATCGTCAGCCAGAAGGACATCCTCGCGATCGTCGCCGGCTGACGCCTCGACGGCTGACGTCGCGCCCGACGACCGGACCCAACCCCGAACCCCCAACCCGATCCAGGAGGAACCACCACCTTGGCCAAGCAGCTGATCTTCGATGAGACCGCCCGTCGGTCGCTCAAGCGCGGCATCGACCGCCTCGCCGAGGCGGTCCGGGTCACCATCGGCCCCAAGGGCCGCAACGTCGTGCTCGACAAGAAGTTCGGGTCGCCGACGATCACCAACGACGGCGTCACGATCGCCCGCGACATCGAGCTCGAGGACCCGTTCGAGAACATGGGCGCGCAGCTCCTCAAGGAGGTCGCGACCAAGACCGACGACGTCGCCGGCGACGGCACCACCACCGCGGTCGTCCTCGGCCAGTCGATGATCTCGGAGGGCATCCGGAACGTCACCGCCGGCGCCAACCCGATGCAGATCCGGATCGGCATCGAGAAGGCGGTCAAGGTGGTCGTCGAGGAGATCAAGAGCCACTCCCGCTCGATCGACACCCGCGAGCAGATCGCGGCGATCGCCGCGATCTCGGCCGCCGATCCGGAGGTCGGCGAGATCATCGCCGAGGTCATGGACAAGGTCGGCAAGGACGGCGTCGTGACCGTCGAGGAAGGCCAGAGCCTCGGCCTCGAGAAGGAATACACGGAGGGCATGCAGTTCGACCGGGGCTACATCTCGGCGTACTTCGTGACCAACCCGGACCGGATGGAGGCCGTCCTCGAGAACGCCGTCATCCTCATCACGGACAAGAAGATCTCGAGCGTCCAGGACATGCTCCCGGCCCTCGAGAAGGCCGTCCAGCAGGGCAAGCCGGTCCTCATCATCGCGGAGGACGTCGATGGCGAGGCCCTCGCGACGCTCGTCGTGAACAAGCTCAAGGGCACGATCTCCGTCCTGGCCGTCAAGGCCCCGGGCTTCGGCGATCGGCGCAAGGAGATGCTCCGCGACATCGCGATCCTCACCGGTGGCACGGTCATCAGCGAGGAGATCGGGCGGAAGCTCGACTCGGTCACGTTCGAGGACTTCGGCAAGGCCCGCCGCGTCGTCGCGACGAAGGACGACACGACGGTCGTCGATGGCGAGGGCTCGGCCGACGCCATCAAGGCCCGGATGACCCAGATCAAGGCCCAGATCGAGGACACGACCTCCGACTACGACCGCGAGAAGCTCCAGGAGCGACTCGCGAAGCTCGCCGGTGGCGTCGCCGTCATCAAGGTCGGGGCCGCGACCGAGGTCGAGCTCAAGGAGAAGAAGCACCGGATCGAGGACGCCCTGTCCACGGTTCGGGCCGGTCTCGAGGAGGGCATGGTCGCCGGTGGCGGCGTGACGCTCCTCCAGGCCGCTCCGGCACTCGACAAGATCCATCTCGAGGGTGACGCCCAGGTCGGCGTCGACATCGTCCGGCGCTCGCTCGAGGCGCCGATCCGCCAGATCGCCGACAACGCCGGCGCTCGCGGCGAGGTCGTCGTGGACCAGGTCCGCAAGGCCAAGCCCGGCCACGGCTTCGACGCCCTCAAGGGCGAGTACGGCGACATGTTCGCCAAGGGCATCGTGGACGCGGCCAAGGTGACCCGTTCGGCCCTCCAGAACGCCGCCTCGATCGCCGCGATGGTCCTGACCACCGAGACGCTCATCAGCGACATCCCCGAGAAGAAGGACAACGGCTCTGCCGGCGGCCACGGCCACGGCGGCGGCGACATGGACTTCTGATCGACCGATCCGCTCATGCAACGCGCCTCGCCCACGTCGCGATCGTCGCGATGACGTATGCGCTCGTTCTCGCCGGGGCCGGCGGTTGCGCGCCTGCCGCGCCGACGCTGAGCGACCCGCGCGAGATCCTCGACCGCGCCGTGGCCAACCTGCACGACGCGAAGACCGTTCACGTCGACGCGACGATCGAGGGCACGCTCGTCCTCGGCGCGATCGTCCCCGGCCTGCCCGGGTTGCCGGCGGGCGGTGGCTCGGGCGCGAGCGGCGGTGCCCTGTCGATGACCGGTACGCATGTGGACGGCGATCTCGACCTCGCGGGCGGGCGGGCCGATCTCCACCTGCAGGTGCCGGCCCTGCTCGGTCTCACCGCGGAGCTGCGGGAGGCCGCGGGCGTGACGTACGTGACCTCGAGCCTCAGCGGCAAGGGCTGGCGACGGCTGGATGAGAGCTCGCTGCCCGGTCTCGGCGCGTGGCGGCCGATGGCCCTGGTCGACGGGCTGCGGGCCTGGATCGAGGACCCCGGGGTCGTGCCGACCCGGCTCGACGACGCGTCGTGCCCAGCCGGGAGCTGCTACGGCGTGCGGCTCGTCATCGAGGGCTCGACGCTCGGCCCGAGCGCGCCGTTGGCCACGCTCGGCGTCGACCTGCGCGTCGCCCGTCTGACCCTGGACCTGCGCATCGATCGAGGGTCGCTGCGCCTCAGCCAGCTGGCCGTGGCGGCGGATCTCGGGACCGCCGGGACCCTGACCTCGACGGTCGACCTGACCGCGTGGGACGCCGGGGTGACGATCGTCCCGCCACCGTCCGACGAGATCACGACGGGTCCGCTGCTGCCCTGAGCGAGGGGCGGGCCAACGGCCAGCGAAGTGCCCGCCCGTACAATGGCCGGGTGAGTCCAGAGTCCCGTCGGCAGCGTCGGACCGAGGCGGCGGCCGAGCCCGACGGGACCCGCTTCGACGCTCCAGACGAGGTGCCGGCAGCCGCCCCGACCGCCGAGCCGGAGTGGCTGTCGATCCCGGCCGCGGACCTGGGCGAGCCCGGCGCTCCGCATGACCCGGCGCGGGAGGCCGCGGCCGCGGAGGCCCTCGCGCGGCGGCGGGCCGAGCGCGAGGTCGAGATCCTCGGCCGGCTGAATCCCGAGCAGGCGCGGGCCGTCACCGCGACCGACGGTCCCGTCCTCATCCTCGCCGGAGCCGGCTCGGGCAAGACCCGCGTCCTGGCCCACCGGATCGCCTACCTCATCGGCGTCAAGGGCATGCCGCCGTTCCGGATCCTCGCGGTGACCTTCACGAACCGCGCCGCCGCCGAGCTCCGCGAGCGGATCATCCGGCTCGTCGGCGAACCGGGCCGCGAGGTCGAGGCCGGCACGTTCCACTCGCTCTGCGCCCGGGTCCTTCGTCGCGACGGCTCGGCGATCGGGCTGGACCGCCGGTTCGTCATCTACGACACCGAGGACCAGGTCGCGCTCATGAAGCGGATCCTCCGCGAGGAGGGCCTCGACGCGAAGGGCGAGACTCGGCCGCAGACGGTGCTCGGGGCCATCAGCCGGGCCAAGAACGACATGCTCGATCCCGGCGAGCTGCCGCCGTTCCGGATGGCGACCGGCGTCCTGGTCCAGGTCGCCACGCTGGCGCGGCGCTACCAGGCCGGCCTGCGCGACGCGAACGCCCTCGACTTCGACGACCTGCTCCTCGAGGCGGTCCGGCTGTTCCATGAGTCGCCCGAGACCCTCGCCCGCTACCAGGAACGCTGGCGCTACCTCCACGTCGACGAGTACCAGGACACGAACCGGCCGCAGTACCTGTGGATCAAGGCCCTCGCCTCGAAGCACCGCAACCTCGCCGTCGTGGGGGACGACGACCAGTCGATCTACGGCTGGCGGGGCGCGGACATCCGCAACATCCTCGACTTCGAGCGGGACTGGCCTGATGCGACGGTCGTCAAGCTCGAGCAGAACTACCGCTCCACCCAGCTGATCCTCGATGCGGCCCATGCCGTCGTGTCGCGCAACGAGGCGCGATCCGACAAGAAGCTCTGGACGGATCGCGCGGGCGGCCGCCAGATCGAGCGGTTCGAGGCCTACAACGAGGAGGAGGAGGCCGAGTGGATCGCCCGCCGGGTCGAGGACCTGTCGGGGACCCGCGGCTCGGCCCTCACCCGTCGCGCCGACGACGCGGCGAAGCCCTACCGGCTGCGGGAGATGGCGATCCTGTACCGGACGAACGCCCAGTCGAGGGCGATCGAGGAAGCGTGCCTCCGCTACGGCATCCGCTACCAGGTCGTCGGCGGCACCCGGTTCTACTCCCGGCGCGAGGTCAAGGATGCCCTTGCGTACCTGCGGGTCCTGCGCTCCGATGCCGATGTCGTCAGCTTCGAGCGGATCATCAACGTCCCGGCCCGCTCGATCGGGGACAAGACGATCGAGGTCATCCGCGCCGCGGCGGCGCGCGATTCGCTGACGACCTGGCAGGCCCTCGAGGCTGCCGCCGATGGCCGGATCCCAGAGCTCGGCAGCCGGCCGCGAGGAGCGATCGCCGACTTCGTCGCGCTCATCAAGCGCCTCCGGACGCGGATCGGGGTCCTGCCGCTGCCCGAGATGCTGGACGAGGTCCTCGAGCGGTCCGGCTACCGGGCGATGCTCGCCGACGGCACGGAGGAGGGCGAGGAGCGCTGGGCCAACCTCCTGGAGCTGCGCGAGGTCACGACCCGCTACGACGACCTGTCACCGGACGACGCGCTCGATCGCCTCCTCGAGGAGACGGCCCTTGTCGCCGACCAGGACTCCTACGACTCGAACGCCGACGCGCTGTCGCTCATCACGCTCCACGCGGCCAAGGGCCTCGAGTTCGACATCGTGTTCATCGCCGGCCTGGAGGAGGGCCTCTTCCCGACGAGCCGGGCGCTCGAGGCCGAGACCGGCTTCAACCCCGATCCCAAGCCGATGGAGGAGGAGCGCCGGCTCGCCTACGTCGGCATGACCCGGGCCCGGGAGCGGCTGTACCTGTCCCACGCCTGGCAGCGCGCGACGCGCCGCGGGCCCGGCAGCTTCATGGCCGAGCCGTCGCGGTTCCTGCTCGAGATTCCGCCCGCGCTCATGGCCGGTCCGCGCCTCGGCGGCGGGCTCGGGGCGGGTGGTGAGGCGGGCGACCGCTCGATGGACGACCTCGACATGGTCTTCGGCCGCGGCGCCACGCGGTTCGGCCGGCCCGTGCGACCCTCCGGTGGCGCGTTCCGGGAGGGCAGCGGGCGACCCGGCAGCCCCAGGCCGGGCGAGGCGTTCCGGCCATCGCGCGACCTCGCCGCGAAGCGCGACGCGTTCGCGGCAGGGGCGAGATCCGGCTCGCTCCGGCCGCGGTTCGGGTCGTGGGACGACGAGGCGCCCGACGGAGACGCGTCAGACGGCGACCTCCCGCACCCTGGCGCCGAGCCGCGGCGGCCCGCGCCGATCGATCGGCCGGTCATCCCCGGCGAGCGCCGCTACCGCGACGGCGACCGGGTGCGGCACGCCCGCTGGGGCGACGGCATCGTCGTGACCTCGAAGCTCACACGGAGCGACGAGGAGGTGACCGTGGCGTTCAAGGACGCCCAGGTCGGGCGCAAGACCCTGCTCGCCTCGATGGCCGGCCTGGACCTCCTGGGCTGATCGAGGGCGCGCTAGGCTGCCGTCGATGACGGAGACGCGCTCGCCGGCGGACCTCGCCGCGATGGTCAGCCTCGTGGACTTCGAGGCGCCGGGCCAGGCGAACATGGCCGGGCCGGCGGTCGACTACATCGCGGGCGGTTCGTGGGACGAGATCACGCTGGCCGAGAACGACGAGGCATGGCGGCGCCATCGGTTCGTGCCCCGAGTCCTCACGGACGTCCGGCACGTCGACGTGAGCGGCAGCTTCCTCGGCAGGCGCACGGCGCTGCCGATCGCGATGGCGCCGATGGCCGCCCAGGCGCTCGCCCATCCCGACGGCGAGCTCGAGGCGATGCGGGCCTGCGCCGTCGCCGGCATCCCGTACTGCCTCTCGACCTCGTCGTCACGGACGCTGGAGGACGTCGCTGCGGCCGCGCCGGACGCCGAGCGCTGGTTCCAGCTGTACCTCGTCGGCTCGCTCGGGTACAGCCGATCGCTCGTGGAGCGAGCCGAAGGTGCCGGCTACCGCGCCCTTGTCTTCACCGTCGACCTGCCGGTCCTCGGCTACCGCGACCGCGACCGGCGCTCGGGCTTCGCCCTGCCGGCGATGCCGCACGTCGACGGCGCAGGGCCACCGGATCGAATGCGGTACGGCGGGCTGGAGCAGCAGCACGAGCTGGGCCTCGGCTGGGCGACCGTGGAGCTCGTGCGGAGCTGGACGTCGATGCCCGTGATCCTCAAGGGCATCCTGGCCCCGGAGGACGCCCGGCTCGCCGCGGAGTTCGGCGTCGACGGCATCTGTGTCTCGAACCACGGTGCCCGCCAGCTCGACCGATCGATCGCGACCGCGGATGCCCTGCCAGCGATCGTCGATGCGGTGGACGGGCGGCTGGAGGTCTGGGTCGATGGCGGGATCCGGCGAGGCCTCGACGTCCTGGCCGCGTTCGCCCTCGGGGCGACCGGCGTGATGGTCGGCCGGCCGCTCTACTGGGCGCTCGCCGCGGCCGGTTCCGCCGGTGTCGAACGGGCCGTCGCGATCCTGCGCGAGGAGATCGAGCTCGGGCTCGCCCTGCTCGGCGCGCCGGACCTGGCCGGCGTCCATCGGGGGCTCCTCGCCTAGGTCCTCGCCGCGGCCAGGGTCACGATGGGCCAACGGCGTTCGGGTTCATACGCCCGAGGTATGAAGCCGCCAGTCCATACGCCCCACGTATGAACGCGACCGCCACCTCGTCGCCGGAGCCTTGCCGCGGGCCGGATCGTCGCGGTTCATACGCCCTACGTATGAAGTCGTGCAGTTTCGACGCCCCCGCGGGCGGATCGCGTCGCGTTCATACGCCCCACGTATGACGGGCCCCCGCATCGCCGGCCGCGCGCCTCGCCCGGGCCGAGTGTCTGCGCATGACCGCCCCCCGTCACGCGCGTCGTTAGGTTCGATGGCGCTGGCTTCGTATCCTTGGCATCGATGACCGATGTCCACGTCCTCCCGCCGACGGACGCCAGCCTGACCGATGCGCCGGGCATCGCCCGGGACGGGCTGCCGGCGGACCCCGCGCTCGTCGAGGAGGCAGCCGGCCTGGATGCCGGGGCCGCGGCCGAGCGTCACGCCGAGCTGGCGCGCCAGGTGGACGAGGCGAATCGCGCCTACTACGAGGCCGACGCGCCAGTCCTCAGCGACGCCGACTACGACCAGCTGTTCCGGCGGCTCGTGGCCCTCGAGACCTCCCATCCCGAGCTCGTGACGCCAGACTCGCCGACGCAGCGGGTGGGTGGCGCACCGGGCGGCACGTTCGACGAGGTCCGCCACCGGCGCCCGATGCTGTCGCTGTCGAACGCCTTCAGCCACGACGAGCTGCGGGCCTTCGACGCCCGCGTCCGGCGGGGTCTGGGCCTGTCCGCTGCCCCCGAGGCGGCCACCGAGCTGCGCTACGTCGCCGAGCTGAAGATCGACGGCCTCGCGATCACGTTGCGCTATGAGCGTGGCCGGTTCGTGCAGGGGGCGACCCGCGGCGACGGCACCACCGGCGAGGATGTCACGGCAAACCTGCGGACCATCGCCACGGTGCCCGCACGGCTGCGGGAGCCCGCGTCGCTCGACGCCCGGGGCGAGGTCTTCATGCCGAAGACCGAGTTCGCCCGGATCAACGCCGAGCGCGAGGAGGCAGGCCTGCCGCTGTATGCCAACCCGCGCAACTCGGGCGCCGGGTCACTGCGCCAGAAGGATCCGACGGTGACGGCCAGCCGCAGGCTGGACACCTGGACGTACCAGCTCATCGAGGACCCGGCGGAGAACGGCGGGCGGACGCCGCCCGACAGCCAGTCCGCGGCGCTGGCGCGGCTGGCGGCGCTTGGCTTCTCGGTCAACCCGAATCACGAGGCCGGCCTCGACATCGAGGCGGTCATCGCCTTCACCCAGCAGTGGCGGGAGGCTCGCCACGAGCTGCCGTACGAGACCGACGGTGTCGTGGTCAAGGTCGACCGGTTCGACCAGCAGGCGCGGCTCGGCATGGTGTCCCGGGCGCCGCGCTGGGCGATCGCCTACAAGTTCCCGCCGGAGCAGGTCGAGACCGTCCTCGAGGACATCGTCCCGTACGTCGGCCGGACGGGGACGCTCACCCCCGTGGCCCACCTGCGGCCGGTCAAGGTCGCGGGCTCGACGGTGGCCCGGGCGACGCTCCACAACCTCGACGAGCTCCGGCGCAAGGACATCCGGGTCGGCGACACGGTCGTGCTCCAGAAGGCCGGTGACGTCATCCCCGAGGTCGTCCGCCCGATCGTCGAGAAGCGAACGGGCGCGGAGCGCGAGTGGGACATGCCCGCGACGTGCCCGGTGTGCGGCACGCCGATCACGCGGGACGAGGGCGCGGTCCGCCACTACTGCCCGAATCTCGCCTGCCCGGCACGGGTGTCGCAGGAGTTCGGGCTGTTTGCCGGTGGCATGGACATGGAGGGCGCCGGCTGGCACGTCCTGGAGCAGCTCCTGCAGCGAGGCCTGGTGAAGCGTCGCGGCGACTTCTTCCGCCTCTCGATCGAGGACATCGAGGGCCTCGAGCGCTTCGCCCGCAAGAGCGCGGAGAACCTCTACCGCAACATCCAGAAAGCGCGCCGGCGGCCGCTGGAGCGGGTCATTGCCTCGCTCGGCATTCCGCAGGTCGGCTGGACCACCGCGATCGAGCTGGCGCGTTGGCTGGCCGGCGAGGTGCCGTCGCCCGAGCCGCCCCGGTCGCCCGTTGGCGCGGGGTGGCTGCGCGCCGCCGCGGCGCAGTTGCAGGCGGTGGCGACCGAGGCACCCGACCGCTTCGAGGAGATCGAGGGCGTCGGGCCGACGGTCTCGGCGTCGCTCGCCACCTGGTTCGGCGGGGAGGGTCCCGGGCGCGCGGTGCTGGAGGACCTGGCCGATGCCGGCCTCGAGGTCGAGCTGCCTGCCCCGAAGGCGGCAGGGGAGGAGGCGGCCACGACAGGTCCGCTCGCCGGCAAGACCGTCGTCGTGACGGGCACGATCGAAGGGTTCAGCCGCGAGGAGGCCGAGGCCGCGGTCCGCGCCGCCGGTGGCAAGCCCGCCGGATCGGTCTCGAAGAAGACGGACCTTGTCATCGCCGGCCCCGGCGCCGGGAGCAAACTGGCGAAGGCGGAGGAGCTCGGGATCCCGGTGCTCGATGCCGACGGCTTCCGAGCCGTGCTCGCGGGGGAGAACGCATGACAGAGGCCGAGGCCATGCCGACGGCAGGAGCCGCTGGCGGGGTGCCGCCAACCGACGCCAACCAGCGGTTCGCCGAGCGCCTGGCGCGCGAGGTCGAGGGCGTCCTCGGCGTCGGGATCGCGCTCGACGAGGTGTCACTCGCGGGCGAGAGCCCCGTTTCGATCCACGCGACGTGCCTCGTCGACGGCCAGCTGCGCGAGCTCGTCGGCACGGGCCCGACGATCCTCGAGGCCTCGCGCGATCTCATTCGCGCTGCCGCGGAGCTCCGTCTCGCGGCGGCCTGGTGGCGGCTCGTCGGCCCCATCGCCTGATCCGCCCGAACGGAGGTCTCGATGGCATCCCCGGACAACGCGTCCCCCGATCCGATCCGCGAGGCGAAGGCGTACCAGGCGTCGCTGCTCGCCGCCCTTGGCGACGACGACCCGGCCGAGGCCCAGGCCTCGACGCCCGCCCGGATCCGGGCGCTGGTTCGCGACGCCGGCCCGGACCTCCGCACGCGCCCGGAGGCCGGCGAGTGGTCCGTCCTCGAGTGCATCGGCCACGTCGTCGACGGCGAGCTGGTCAGCTCCGGCCGCTACCGCTGGATCCTGGCCCACGACGAGCCCGAGCTCATCGGTTACGACCAGGATCGCTGGGTCGACCGGCTGGGCCACGGCGAGGACGACGTCGAGGAGCTCCTTGACCTGTTCGAGGCCCTCCGGCGCGTGAACCTCGCGCTGTGGCGTCGGACGCCGGTCTCCGAGCGCTCCCGGTTCGGGATCCACCGCGAGCGCGGCCCGGAGAGCTACGAGCTGACGTTCCGGCTCATCGCGGGCCACGATCGCGTCCACCTCGACCAGGCCGACCGGGCCCTGGCGGCGGTCCGCCGCGGCCGATCGACGACGGCGTCGCGGTGACCCGCAGCCCGGCCGAGCGTATCGACGAGCTGATCGCCTCGACCTCGGACTGGCGGGCCGGGACGTTCGCGACGCTTCGGCGCCTGATCCACGAGGCCGACCCCGGGATCACCGAGGCATGGAAATGGGTCACGCCCCGCCGCCCGGGCACACCGGTCTTCGAGCACGCCGGGATGGTCTGCCACATCAACATCCTGATCGGCCGGGTGCGGCTGACGATGCACGAGGGGGCGAGCCTCCCCGACCCGAACCTGCTGTTCAACGCCAGCCTCGAGGGCAACGCCCGACGCGCGATCGACATCCACCAGGGCGACGCCGTCGACGAGGAGGCCATCCGGACGCTCGTCCGCGCCGGCGTCGAGCGTCGGCTCGCGGGGGCCAGGCCCATCTAGCCGAGACGGCAGGTTCAGCCGATCGCGTGGTTGAACTGGCCCCAGATCCAGTCGGGGTGCCAGGCGATGGGCTCGCCGCGGATCATCCGGGGCGCCGACCAGATCGGCCGAAGTCCCTCCTCGGCGAGCCGCGCCAGGCCAGCTTCGTTCTCCTGGAGCAGCCCGACTCGGACGCGGCCTGACGGTCCCGCCGCGGCGCGCCGGGCGGTGAGGATCCGAATCGCGTCGTCGGCGTCCGGGGCGATCGTCGCGCCCCCTCCCCACGGCGCCCGAATGACGTAGCCGCGGACCGCGCCGGCAACATCGGTTGCCACGCGGGTCGTGGTCGCCGACGCAAACCGTCGCACGATGGAGGCGCGGTCCTCGCCGGTGGCCTCGCGGTCCAGCCGCGTCATCGCCCGCAGGTCCGAAGGGCGGAACGCGCGGACGCCCGGACCGGGATCGGTGTCGGCCGTGCCCGCCGCCTCGAGGATCTGGTACCAGGTCTGGACCTCGAAGCCCATCCGCTCGTAGAGCGGACGGCCTGCCTCGGTGGACACGAGGAGCAGGGTGCGGACCCCGCCGTCGTGCAGCGACGAGATGACCGCCTCGGTCAGGGCCCGACCGAGCCCGTGGCCGCGCAGGTCGGCGGCGACCCAGATCGTGCCGATCCAGCCGGCGCGGCCGCTCCGGATCCCGACCCCGGTGCCGACGATCCGGTCGTCGAGCTCGGCGACGATCGGATGGCAGGTGTCCTGGACGAGCGTGAACTCGAACCACGTCCGGCGATCGCCCCAGTCGTCGCGCAGGATCGCCTGGGTCGCCGGCTCGAGGTCGCCGGGCCGCATCGTCCGAATGATCGGGGGCACGTCGCCAGTATCATCCGAGCGTGGCCGGACTTTCCCGCTCGGACGTCGAGCACGTCGCGTTCCTCGCGCGCCTCGGGCTCACCGAGGCCGAGCTCGATCGCCTCGAAGGCCAGTTGAACCACATCCTCGACCAGTACGCCAAGCTGGCGGAGCTCGACACCGAGGCCATCCCGCCGACGGCCCAGACGATCGAGCTCGAGAACATCCTCCGCGAGGACGTCGTCACCCCGTCGCTCCCCATCGAGGCGGTCCTCACGAACGCCCCGGCCCGATCCGGTGACTTCATCGTGGTGCCGCCGATCCTGGGCGGCGA
>JACQEG010000057.1 GCA_016200665.1 Chloroflexota bacterium
CAGCGTCGCGAAGCAGTGGCTAGTTCGCGCGCCCCAGGAACAGGTACGTCCGCCAGGCCTCGTTGCGCTCGTCGGCCAGGTAGGGCGTGAACAGCGAGTAGAGGTCGGAGCGCGGCTCGAACGGCGGGCGGAGGAGCCGGACGCGGGCCTCCTCCGGCGTCTTGCCGCCCTTGCGGTGGTTGCATGACTTGCAGGCCGCGACGAGGTTCTCCCAGGTGTGGCTGCCACCGCGATGGCGCGGGAGGATGTGATCGAGCGTCAGGTCGGCGCCCTGGCGGCCGCAGTACTGGCAGGTGTGCCGGTCGCGGGCAAGGACCTCGCGGCGGGTCAGCTTGACCCGCGGGCGGGGCCGATGGACCCGGTGCTGGAGCCGGATCACGGATGGCGCGTGGAATTCCTGGCGCGGCGTCCGGATGATCTGGTGGTCGTACTCGAGGATCTCGGCCTTCGCGCCGAACACGAGCCGGAACGCACGGGGCAGGTTCGTGACGTTCAGCGGCTCGTAGTCCTGGTTCAGGACCAGCACGATGCCGTTCATCGATTCCCGGATGCTACGCAACGCGGCCGGATCGTGCTCACGCAGAACGCCCGATCGGCAGGCCGGTTGCGGCGTCCCAGCCGCCCGCCTGGCCGACCTTGCTCGCCAGTGGCTTGCCGAGCGCGGCGGTGATGAATCGGGCGGCGTCGAGGACGCCCTCGAGGTCGACGCCGTGCTCCAGGCCGGACCCGTCGAGGAGGTAGACGAGGTCCTCCGTGGCGAGGTTGCCGGCCGCCCCGGGGGCGTACGGGCAGCCGCCGGTCCCGCCTGTCGAGCTGTCGAACGCCCGGATGCCGGCCTCGAGGCCCGCGACGACGTTGGCGAGCGCCGTCCCGCGGGTGTCGTGGAAGTGGAACGCGACCTGGTCGAGCCGGATCCCGGCGCCGGTCGCCGCGTCGACGACCGCGCCGACCTGGATCGGGACGCCGACGCCGATCGTGTCGCCGAAGCAGACCTCGTCGATGCCGAGCTCGAGCAGGCGGAGGGCGACGCTCACCGCAGCGTGCGGATCGACCGCCCCGGTGTAGGGGCAGCCGAAGGCGGTCGAGACGTAGCCGCGCCGCCACCAGCCGAGGTCGGCCGCGCGGGCGAGCACCGGCGCGAAGGCGTCGAGCGACTCGTCGATGGTCATCCCGATGTTGTGCTGCGTGAAGGCGTCCGTCGCCGCCGTGAACACGGCCAGGGCTCTTGCACCGGCGGCCTCGGCGCGGGCCATGCCGCGTTCGTTCGGGACGAGGACCGGGTACACGACCCCGACGACGGCAGGCAGGCGGGGCAGGAGCTCGTCCGCATCGGCCAGCTGCGGGATGGCCCGGGGCGAGACGAAGCTCGTCGCCTCGATCTCGCGGAGGCCGGCGGCCACGAGCCGCTCGATGTAGCCGAGCTTTGCCTCCAGCGGGATCCGCGTCGACTCGTTCTGCAGGCCGTCGCGCGGCCCGACCTCGTAGATCCGGACGCGATCAGGAACGGGCGAGGCTCGGCGATCCCGCGGGTCAGACCCGCGGCGGATCCGCGGCCCGGTCGAGGCGGGCGATCTCGACCTCGATCCGGCCGATCCCGGCCATCGCCTCGGCCCGCTCATGGCTCTCGAGCGGCGCGGCATCCCGCTGACGGCGCAGCTCGCGGTGGAGCACGAGGAGGGCGTCGCGATCCTTCGGCAGCGGCTTCGCAGCGGGCCTCGAGTGGGTCGTCGTCACGGCGCGAGCGTACCGCTATGGCTCGACGACCGCGAGGACCTGGCCCCGGGTGACCTGCAGCCCCCGCCGTGCGGTCACGTCGGCGAGCGTTCCCGCCGATGGCGCCGCGACGACGTGCTCCATCTTCATGGCCTCGAGGGTCACGATCGGATCGCCGGCCTCGACGACGTCTCCTGTCCGGCGGTGGACCGTGACGATCGCGCCCGGCATCGGGGCCACGACCTCGGCGGGGCCGCCACCGTGATGGGCGGCCGCCGCGCGGATCGCTCGATCGACATCCGGCGGGGGCGCGAGGCGGAAGGCCACGCTGCGACCCTCGACGTCGACGTGCACGACGCGTCCGCCCGCGTCCTTCGCCCTGACGAGTGCCGGCGCCCCGCCCGAGGCGGGTTCGCTCGCGAGCACGACCGATCGCTCGGACGCCGGATCGCCGTCGGCGACGAGCCGGAGCCGAGGCGCTCCGTTGAGCCGCCAGCCGCCGGTCCACTCTCCGTCGGAGGTGACCAGCGCACGCGCAGCCGCCAGCCACGTCGCGTCGGGCACTCGCGCGCGGTCCGCCCAGTCGTCGGGCGGCCAGATCCGGTCGAGACCGTCGACGCGCATCTGACCGTCGAGGAGCGCCGGCTCGCGCACGAGCCAGCGAAGGAAGCGGAGGTTCGTCACCAGTCCCAGCACGACCGTCCGATCGAGGGCGTCGCGCAGCCGCTCGAGGGCCTCCGCGCGGGTCGCCCCATGGGCGATGACCTTCGCGAGCATCGGGTCGAACCGGCCGCCGATCTCGTCACCGAGATCGATCCCGGCATCGACCCGGATCCCCGGGCCCGCCGGCCAGGCGAGCGCCTCGACCCGGCCCGTCGCGGGCAGGAAGCCGGCCTCCGCGTCCTCGGCGTAGAGCCGGACCTCGACGGCGTGCCCGCCGGCCTCGCGAGCTCGATTCGCGTCCGCCTGGCTGATCGCGAGCGCCTGGCCCGCCGCGATCCGGAGCTGGAGCTCCACGAGGTCGAGACCCGTCACCAGCTCGGTCACCGGGTGCTCCACCTGGAGCCGCGTGTTCATCTCGAGGAAGAACACCTCGCCGCGATCGGTCAGGAGGAACTCGCAGGTCCCGGCGCTCTCGTAGCCGACAGCGGCGGCCAGCCGCAACGCGGCCTCGGCGAGCCGCTCGCGGATGGCGGGCGTCACCGCCGGCGACGGTGTCTCCTCGAGGACCTTCTGGTGGCGCCGCTGGGTCGAGCAGTCGCGCTCGCCGAGGTGGATCCCGCTTCGGTGTCGATCGAACATGACCTGGACCTCGACGTGGCGGGCGCCCTCGACGAGCCGCTCGAGCACGAGCCGGTCGTCGCCGAACGCCGCCCGCGCCTCGCGTCGCGCGCCCTCGAGCGCGGGTCCGAGGGCATCCGGGGTCCGGACGATTCGCATGCCCTTGCCGCCGCCGCCGCCGGCCGGCTTCACGAGGACCGGGTAGCCGATCCGCCCCGCGGCCGCCCGAAGCGCCCGATCGGACTGCGCCGCGCCGTCGTAGCCGGGCACGACCGGCACGCCCAGGCGGCCTGCCAGCCGGCGCGCGGCAGCCTTGTCGCCCATCGCCCGGATGGCCTCCGGGGGTGGCCCGACCCAGCGCAGGCCGGCCTCGAGGACGGCTGCCGCGAAGTCCGCGTTCTCGGCGAGGAAGCCGAAGCCCGGGTGAACGGCATCGGCCCCGGCCCCCTGCGCCGCGGCGAGGACCGACGCGCTGTCCAGCAGGTCAAGGCCCGCCGCGTCGTCGGTCGACGGGACGATCGCCCGGATGCCGAGGCGCTCCGCCGTCCGGCGGATCCGACGGGCGATCTCGCCTCGATTGGCGATGAAGACGCCCTGGATGACGGGTCGCGTCGGCGCTGGGGGATCGGGCGGCCAGACCGAGGTCGGGGCCTGGAACGCGTCTAACGCGTCAGGCGCGACACGCCACCGGCCACCAACGCGTCGAGCTGGCATCCGACCGGCCGCGATCCAGCGCTGCACGGACCGCGTGGTCGCCCCGATCCGGCGTGCGGCCTCCGCTGGTGACAGCTCCTCGGTCATGATGGCGCGATTGTCGCGCTTGAACGCGGCAGCCGCAAGGTGGCGAGACGCTGGCGGCCACCCCGATCTCGCCGCCCCCGTCCTCTCCGCCGTCTCCCGGAGCGATCGCCCGCGGCATACTCCGGCGATGAGCAAGGGCCGGATGGAGGCGTTCAGCGATGGCGTGATCGCCATTCTCATCACGATCATGGTCCTGGAGCTCGGCGTGCCCCACGGGACCGATCTCGCGGCCCTGAGCCCGATCGCCCCGATCCTCCTCGCGTACGTCCTGAGCTTCGCGAACCTCGGCATCTACTGGACGAACCACCACCACCTGCTGCAGGCCGCCCACCACGTCGACGGCCGGATCCTGTGGGCGAACCTCCACCTGCTGTTCTGGCTGTCGCTCGTGCCGTTCGCGACGGCCTGGATCGGCGAGAACAGCTTCGCCGCGGTCCCGATGGCCGCCTACGGCGTGATCCTCCTCATGGCGGCGTTCGCGTACTTCCTGCTCGTCCGCGCGCTCATACGCCGCGAGGGCCGGGCCTCGACGATCGCCGTCGCGATCGGCCGTGACGCGAAGGGCATCGTCTCGCCGGTCCTGTATGCGATCGCCGTCCCGGTCGCGCTTGTCCTGCCTCTCGTGGCGTTCGGGATCTATGTCCTCGTCGCGCTCATCTGGGTCGTCCCGGACGTCCGAATCGAGCGACGCATCCCGCATGAGCCCCACGACGACGGTCGGCCTGCCGGGGAGGGCTCGCCTCGGGGCTAGGAGCCGTCCTCCGGCGTCCACCCCGGGCGGCGCTTCTCGGTGAAGGCGGCGAAGCCCTCGCGCGCCTCGTCGCTCACGCGCTGCCTCGCGATCACGCGGGCGGTGTGCCACTTCGAGGAGCCGTGACCCAGGCCGCGCACCTCGCGAACGATCGACTTGGCGGCTCGGGCCGCCGTCGGCCCGGCGGCGAGCAGGTCGGCGATCACGGCATCGACCGCGAGATCGAGCGCGTCGGGACCTTCGACGACCTCGTGGACCAGGCCAATCCGCTGGGCGCGCAGGGCATCGAACCGGCGCCCGCCTGGGAACAGGGCACGGGCCTGCGATTCGCCGATCTTCGCGATCACGAACGGCGCGATGACCGCGGGCAGGATCCCCAGCCGCGTCTCGGTGAACCCGAATCGCGCCCCAGACTCGGCGATGACGACGTCGCTCACGGCGCACAGGCCCATCCCGCCACCGAGGGCCGCTCCCTGGACGCGGGCGATCACCGGCACGGGACAGGTGTCGATCGTCTCGAACATCTCGGCCATCGCCATGGCGTCCTGCTCGTTGCCCTCGACGTCGAGCTGCATCGCGGCGCGCATCCAGTCGATGTCCGCGCCGGCGCAGAAGCTCGGACCGTCGCCGGCCAGCACGACACCACGCAGCGCCTCGGGGACTTCGCGAGTGAACCCGGCGAACGTCGATCGCAGCTCGGCGATCAGCGTCGCGTCGAACGCGTTGTGGACCTGCGGCCGGGTCAGCGTGACCCGGGCGATGACGCCCTCGGGGCCCGACCGTTCGACTCGCAGCCGATCGCTCACCGGGGCATCCTACGCGGTGACGCGTCCCGCGGACCCAGCCGGAGGCGGACCTGATGCGCATCCTCGTCATCGGCGCCGGAGGCGTCGGCAGCGCCGTCGTCCCGATCGCGGCGCGACGTGACTTCTTCGAGCACCTCGTCGTTGCGGACTACGACGCCACCCGAGCCCAACGGGTTGCTGCGCGCGCCGCGGACCCGCGAATCTCGGCGGCTCGTATCGATGCCTCGAGCGCAGACGGTGTCGCGGCCGCGATCCGCGAGCACATCGCGACCCACGTCCTGAACGCCGTCGATCCCCGCTTCGTCATGCCGATCTTCGATGGCTGCGCCGCCGCCGGCGCGACGTATCTCGACATGGCGATGTCGCTCTCGAAGCCGCACCCGACCGCGCCCCACGCCGAGAGCGGGCTACGCCCAGGATCACCTCTTCTCGGCGATCGACGAGGTCGGCGTCCGCGACGGGGCCAACCTGACCGTGGACGGCTACGACTTCGCGCCGTCGTTCTCGATCTGGACGACGATCGAGGAGTGCCTCAACCCGCCGGTCATCTGGGAGGCCGGCCGGGGCTGGTTCACGACGCCGCCGTTCAGCGAGCCGGAGACGTTCGAGTTCCCCGAGGGGATTGGCCCGGTCGAGTGCGTGAACGTCGAGCACGAGGAGGTCCTGCTCATCCCGCGCTGGGTGAAGGCCAACCGCGTCACCTTCAAGTACGGCCTCGGCGACGAGTTCATCGAGGTCCTGAGCGTCCTCCACAAGCTCGGCCTCGACCGGACGGCGAAGGTGAAGGTCGGTGGCACCGAGGTCTCGCCGCGTGACGTCGTCGCCGCGGTCCTGCCGGATCCCGCGACGCTCGGCGAGCGGATGCATGGCAAGACCTGCGCCGGCACCTGGGTCAAGGGCACCGGGGTGGACGGCCGGCCCCGCGAGGTCTACCTCTACCACGTCGTCGACAACGCCTGGTCGATGGCCGAGTACGGCTCGCAGGCCGTCGTCTGGCAGACCGCGATCAACCCGGTCGTGGCGCTGGAGCTGCTCGCCCGCGGGACCTGGTCCGGTGCCGGCGTCCTGGGCCCGGAGGCCTTCGACGCGGTGCCGTTTCTCGATCTCCTGACCGAGTACGGCTCGCCGTGGGGGATGCGCGAGGGGGGCTGACCCAGCCGGCAGGGGCTGGGGCCGGTCAGGCCGGAGCGAGGGCCCGGTCCACGACCTCGGCCCACGGCCCCGTGAGCGACGCCCGCTCCTCGTCGGTGAGGTCGTCCCACAGGATCACGGCCGCGACCGCCCGCTCGATCGAGGCCAGCAGCCGCGTTCGATCCTCCGGCCGGCTCGGGAACGATCTCGAGCCGAAGCTGGGCGGCGTCGATGTCCCCCGGCGTGCTCGTGGTCCCGGCGAAGATCTCGTAGTCCGCCGGGTCGACGTCCTCGAACTCGGCCGCGAACCGCTCGAGGCGCCGCCGCTCGGTCGAGGACAGGCCGGCGTAGTCCCCGGTCACACGCCACCCGCGGCGACGTGCTCGCGGCGGGCCTCCTCGACGGTTGCCAGCACGCGGACCTCGTCACCGACCGCGACCCGGCCCGGGACCGCGACCTCGCCGAGCACCCCGAAGATCGCCTTCCGGCCGTCGTAGACGCCGCGGTAGGCCATGATCGAGCGAAGGATGTCGAGGTCGCGCGCGCCCGACTCCGGGTCGTGGGTCGTGATCGCGCAGCGCGCGTCAGGGCGGGTGATCTCGAGGACGGCGCTGCCGATCGCGATCCGGCCGCCGATCCAGTCGTCCTCCTCGTGGGCCGCGGCGCCGGCGATCTCGACGAGCATCCGGAACCTCCGGGCATCGATCGAGGCCACGCCCATCTCGCCCGCGAGTCGCGCGAGCGAACCGTCCGAGACGAGGCTCACGGCATTCGCGATCCGGGTTCCACCTGGGCGATCGCAGCGCACGATCCGGACCCGCCGCCGCGCGAACGGCGCCAGCGCGTCAGCCCACGGGCCGACCACAAGATGCCCGATCCCGGTCCTGCCGTGGATCTCGGTCTCGACCGCCTCGGTCAGCTCCACCTCGCCGTCGACGATCGTCCCGTCCGGGAACGTGAGCGTGAGCCGGGTCGCGTCCGGGTTCGTGTGCGCCCGGACCTGGACGAGCTGGCCGGCGATCAGCTGGTCGACGAGGCGTCCGGCCTCGTCGATGACGTAGAACCGGCGGTCCTCGAGGACGCCCTTCTCGGCGAGCTCGACCGACTCCGGATGCTCGAGACCGAGGCTGCGGACGGCGGCGATCGAAAGTCGGGCGACGCGCATCGCGGTCACATCCGGAAGACGCCGAAGTGCGTCTCCGGAATCGGGGCGTGGAGCGCCGCCTCGATGCCCATGGCCAGCACGCGTCTGGTGTCGAGCGGATCGATGATCCCGTCGTCCCACAGGCGGGCGGTCGCGAAGTAG
>JACQEG010000058.1 GCA_016200665.1 Chloroflexota bacterium
GAGGCACGTCCCCGCGAGATCGAACGTCCCGGCCTCCATGAGCCCGGGGTGCTCGGCCGTCTCGCCCCCGACGAGGGCGCAGCCCGCCTCGCGGCAGCCGGCCGCGACGCCGCCCACGAGGCCCGCGACGGCCTCCGGATCGATCCGCCCCACGGCGATGTAGTCGAGGAACGCGAGCGGCTCCGCGCCGCTGCACACGACGTCGTCGGCGCACATCGCGACGAGGTCGATCCCGACCGTGTCCCAGCGCCCGAGCGCGGCGGCGATCGCGGTCTTCGTCCCGACCCCATCGGTCGAGGAGACGATCAAGGGCTCGCGGTAGCCGGCCGGCACCGCGATCGCCCCGGCGAAGCCGCCGATCGAGCCGACGACCTCGGGCCGCCGCGTCGACTCGATGGCCGCGCGCATGAGCTCGACGGCGCGGTCTCCGGCAGCGACGTTGACGCCCGCGCCGACGTACGCGGGACGGGGCGCGGTGCCCTTGGTCGAGCCGGCCTCAGCCATGCGTGACGAGGGGCTCTTCCAGCATGAACTTGCGGCTCGCGCTGTCGTACGGGACCGGCTCCGGGTAGCGTCCGTCGAAGCAGGCGAAGCAGAACCGCTCGTAGGGCAGGTCGAGGGCCCGCAGGACGCCCTGGATCGAGAGGTAGCCCAGCGAGTCCGCCCCGATGAAGTCGCGTATCTCCTCGATCGAGCTCGTCGATGCGATGAGCTCCGTCGCGATCTGGGTGTCGATCCCGTAGAAGCACGGGTGATAGATGGGCGGCGCGCTGATCCGGACGTGGACCTCCTCGGCGCCGGCCTTCCGGAGGAGCGCGACGATCTGCTTGGTGGTCGTGCCGCGCACGATCGAATCGTCGACGACCGTCAGGCGCTTGCCCTGGACGACGGCCCGGATCGGGTTGAGCTTCATCGTCACGCCGCGGTGGCGAAGCGTCTGGGATGGCTGGATGAACGTCCGGCCGGTGTAGCGGTTGCGGACGAGGCCCTCGCGGTACGGCAGGCCCGACGCCTCCGCGTAGCCCGCCGCGGCCGGGGCGCCGGTGTCCGGCACCGGCATGACGAGATCGGTGTCGGCGGGGTGCTCGTGCGCCAGCTCCATGCCCATCCGGCGCCGGACCTCGTAGAGGTTGCGGCCCTCCATGTAGGAGTCCGGCCGTGCGAAGTAGATGAGCTCGAAGACGCACAGCGCCGGATCGGCCGGTGCGTACCGGACCGAGCGCGGCTCGCGTCCCGGCTCCAGGACCACCATCTCGCCGGGCTCGACGTCACGGACGTACTCCGCGCCGACGATGTCGAGACCGGTCGTCTCCGACGAGAGGACCCAGCCGTCGGTCGAACCGGCGATCGCCCATGGCGCCGCGTCCGGATCCGATGGGGCGACGTCCGGGATGCGGCCCAGGACGAGCGGCCGGAAGCCGTGCGGGTCGCGGATCCCGATGACGCTGTCACGGGCCAGGACGAGGAGCGTGAAGGCACCGCGCACGCGGGGCAGGACCCGGAGGAGGGCGTCCACCGCGTCGGCCGCCGGCTCGTCGGCGAGGAGCGTCGTCAGGAGCTCCGTGTCGGTCGTGGCGGCGAGGCGGGCCCGGCCGCCATGGAGCTGCTCGAGCAGCTCGCGGGTGTTGACGAGATTGCCGTTGTGGCCGATCGCGAGGGGCCGGCGCGGCCCGAGCCGGAACGTCGGCTGGGCGTTCTCCCAGACCGTCGAGCCCGTCGTCGAATAGCGGCAGTGGGCGATCGCGAGGTCGCCGTGGAGCGGCGGCAGGCGCCGCTCGTCGAGGACCTGGGCGATCATCCCGAGGTCCTTGTAGAGGAAGATCTCGGCCCCGTCGCTGACCGCGATCCCGGCCGATTCCTGGCCGCGATGCTGGAGCGCGAACAGGCCCAGCTCGGCGATGCTCGCGGCCGCGGTGCCGGAGCCGGGCGGCAGCACCGCCCCGAAGACGCCGCACATCTCAGCCGGCCCCCGCGCCGGCATTGCCCGCGCCGGCATAGCCCGCCGCGGAGCCCGCGTCGCGCCACCCGAGCGCCCGGTCGAGGCCGCCATCCCAGGCGTGGCGCAGGTCGCGCACGGCGACATCGACCGAATCGGCGACGCGCGAGCCCCGTTCCTCGGCGGCGCCGGTCGCACCGGTGCCGGCGAGCTCGATGACGAGGCGCTCGCCACCGACCGTGCCCAGGAGCTCGACGGGCAGGTCCGCGGCCTCGGCCAGGCCGATCAGCGCCGGGACGTCGTCCGGCCGCGCGGACAGCACGATCCGGCTCGGGCTCTCGCCGAACAGGTCGACGGCGGGCGAGCTCGCGACGTGGAGGCGGAGGATCGCCCCGCGGCCGGACCAGATCGCGGCTTCGGCGAGGGCCACGCCGAGCCCGCCGGACGAGACGTCCTGCGCGGAAGCGACGAGCCCCCGCGCGATCGCATCCCGGACGAAGGCCTGGAGCCGGGCCTCGAGGTCGAGGTCGATCGCCGGCGCGCCGTCCTCCGGCGCGAGGCCGGCGAGCGTCGCGTACTCGCTGCCGCCGAGCCCCGGCGTGGCCCGCCCGACGAGCAGGACCGTGTCGCCATCGGCCCGGAAGGCCGGACCGGCACGCCGCTCGACGTCGTCGAGCAGCCCGACGACCCCGATCTCCGGCGTCGGCAGGATCCGGCTGCCCGGTGCCTCGTTGAACAGCGAGACGTTCCCGCCGGTGACCGGCACGCCGAGGGCGCGGCAGGCATCGCCGAGGCCGCGGACGGCCTCCTGGAGCTGCCAGAAGGCGTCGGGCTTCGTCGGGTCGCCGAAGTTCAGGCAGTTCGTCACGCCGAGCGGGCGTGCGCCGGTGATGGACACGTTCCGGGTTGCCTCGGCGACGCTCATCGCGGCGCCGAGCCACGGGTCGAATGCCCCGATGGCGGCGTTGCCGTCGGTGGCGGCCACGAGCGCCCGCGTCGGCGTGCGCGGCGGCTGGCCGGCGCCGCCACCGTCGATCCGGACGATCGCCGCGCCGTGACCGGGCCGCACGACGGAGTTCGCCTGGACGGTCGAGTCGTACTGCTCGAAGACCGGGCGGCGGGAGGCGAGGTTCGGCGATCCCAGCAGCGCCAGCAGCACGGCGCCCGGGTCCATGCCGCGCTCGGGCAGCAGGGCACCGGCCTCGATCGGCGCGCCGGGGGCCGGAGCCTGTCGGCGGCGCTCCGGTGGCGCCGCCAGCCGGTCGTGGACGATCGCTTCCGACGTCAATGCCCGGGCCGGGATGCGCGCCAGCTCGCGACCCTCGCTCATGACCGTCACGTCGCCGTCGGCGGTGACCCGGCCGATGACCGCGCGGGCAAGGCCCCAGCGCCCGCAGATCGCGGCGACCTCGACGTACCGCTCCGGCCGGACGATCGCGACCATCCGCTCCTGGCTCTCCGAGATCATGACCTCGAACGGGGCCATGTCCGGCTCCCGCCGCGGGATCGCGTCGAGGTCGACCTCGATCCCGGTGCCGGCCCGGTCGGCGGTCTCGGACACGCCGCAGGTGATCCCCGCCGCGCCGAGGTCCTGGAGGCCCTCGACGAGACCGGCTTCGATGAGCTCGAGCGACGCCTCGATGAGAAGCTTCTCCGCGAACGGGTCGCCGACCTGGACGGATGGGCGCTTTGAGGGATCGTCATCCGCGAAGGTCGCGGAGGCGAGGACCGACGCGCCGCCGATGCCGTCGCGGCCGGTCGCGCTGCCGAACAGGATCACGAGATTGCCCGGGCCCGGGGCGGCCGCCCGGGTGAGGTGGCGCTCCTCGAGGATGCCGATCGCCATGACGTTCACGAGCGGGTTGCCGGCATACGACCGGTCGAACACCAGCTCGCCGCCGACGGTCGGCACGCCGACGCAGTTGCCATAGCCGCCGACGCCCCGAACGACGCCGTCGACGAGGTGCCGCGTTCGCGTATCGGTCGGATCGCCGAACCGAAGGGCATCGAGCACGGCCACCGGTCGGGCGCCCATCGCGAAGATGTCGCGGAGGATCCCGCCGACCCCGGTGGCCGCGCCCTGGTACGGCTCGACGGCGCTCGGGTGGTTGTGCGACTCGATCTTGAACGCGACCGCCAGGCCCTCGCCGATCGACACCACGCCGGCGTTCTCGCCGGGTCCCGCCACGACCCCGGCGCCGTGCGTCGGCAGCGTCCGAAGCAGCGGCTTCGAGCTCTTGTAGGAGCAGTGCTCGCTCCACATGACGCTGAACATCGCCAGCTCGAGGTCATTCGGGCGACGCCCAAGGCGCGCGACGATCGCGTCGAGCTCGTCGTCGGACAGCCCGAGCGCCCGGTGGAGCGCCGGCTGGGACGCCGGGCCGGTGCCGGGCTCGAGGGTCATCGTCACGCGGCGCTTCCGGCAAGGCGCGGGGCGCGGCCCTCGCGCTCGGCGGCACCGGCGCTCTCGACGAGCGACCGGATGATCCCGAAGCCGTCGTCCGAGCCAAGCAGCGCCTCGACCGCGCACTCCGGGTGGGGCATCAGGCCGGCGACGTTGCCCGCGGCATTGATGACCCCGGCGATCGCCCGCAGGCTGCCGTTGGGATTGTCCGGGTCGCCCGCCTCGCCGGCCACCGAGCCGTCGTCATGGACGTATCGGAACAGGACCTGGCCGTCGCGCTCCAGGGCGTCGAGCGTCACGTCGTCGGCGAAGTAGCAGCCTTCGCCGTGGGCGATCGGGACGCGCAGCGGCCGCCGCGGCCCGGCCAGCATCGTGAACGGCGTGTCGAACCGCTCGATGGCGATGTGGACGTCCCGGCCCAGGAACCGCAGGCCACGGTTGCGGAGCAGCGCGCCGGGCACCAGGCCGGCCTCGGCGATGACCTGGAAGCCGTTGCAGATCCCGAGCACGAGCCCGTCCCGCTCGGCGAAGGCGCCGACCGCGCGCATGACCGGGCTGAACCGGGCAATGACGCCGGCCCGAAGGTAGTCGCCGTAGGCGAAGCCGCCGGGGACGACGATCGCCGCCGATCCCTCGAGGCTCGCCGTCTCGTGCCACAGGGGCACGGCCTCGCCGCCCGCGAGCTCGATGGCCCGCAGCGTGTCCCGATCGCGATTGGATCCCGGGAAGATGACGACCCCGATCCGGGTCACGCGATGCGCTCCACGCCGTGGGCCTCGATGAGCGGGTTCGCGAGCAGCTCCGAGGCCAGCCGTTCGGCGATGGCCGCCGCGGCGCCCTCGTCCGGCGCCTCGACCGTGAGCTCGACCCGTCGCCCGACCCGGACCGCCGATACGCCGGCGATGCCGAGGTGCCCCAGGCTGCCCTCGACGGCCCGGCCCTGTGGATCGAGGATCCCGGGCTTCGGCAGGACGTTCACGGCGAACCGGAACTCGCTCATGGCGCGACCTCGCTCATGCGATGACGTCCTCCCGGAGGTATCGATCGAAGCTGGCCTCGGTGATCCGCTCGAACGCCTCGACGTAGCGCGCCCGGGTGCCGGCGACGACGTCCGGTGGCAGCTCCGGGCCGGGCGCCGTCTTGTCCCACGGCTGGCCCTCGAGCCAGTCACGAACGAACTGCTTGTCGAAGCTCGGCTGCGGCCCGCCAGGGGCGTACGTCGCGGCATCCCAGAACCGCGACGAATCCGGCGTCAGGACCTCGTCGACGAGGATGAGCTCGCCGTCGGCGAGGCCCAGCTCGAACTTCGTGTCGGCCAGGACGATCCCGGCCCGCTCGCAACGCGTGGCCGCCGCGCGATAGAGCGCCAGCGCGACCTCCCGGACCCGTTCCGCCAGGTCGCGCGGCGAGCCGACGTTGCCGTCGCGAACGGCGACGCCCTCGATCTCGGCGACCATCCGCCCGAAGTCGATGTTCTCGTCGTGGTGACCGGCCTCGGCCTTCGTCGCGGGCGTGAGGATCGGCTCCGGCAGGCGGTCGGCCTCCCGGAGGCCGGCCGGCAGTCGCACGCCGCAGATGGACCCGGTTGCGCCGTACTCCTTCCAGCCCGAGCCCGCGAGGTAGCCGCGGACCACGACCTCGATCGGGAGGACGGTGGCCCGGCGGCAGAGCAGCATCCGGCCTCGCAGGTCCGCGCCGACGTCGTCCGGGACCGCGCCGGCCGGGACGTCCGCCGGGTCGGTGCCGACGAGATGGTTCGGGATGATGCCGGCGGTGTGTCGGAACCAGAACCGCGAGAGACCGGTCAGGACCCGGCCCTTGTCGACGATCGGCGTCGGCAGCACGACGTCGAACGCGCTCAGCCGATCGGACGCGACGAGGAGCAGCCGATCGTTGCCGACCGCGTACAGGTCGCGCACCTTGCCGGATCGCAGGTACGTGGAGTCCGTCATCGGGCGCCGCCCGCCGGCGCGGCGGTGGCCGGCCTGGTGCCGGCCGGCGCGAGCGCGTCCAGGCGGGCGATGACCTCGGCGACATGGGTCAGGTAGGCCCGATCGTCGAAGCAGGCGTCGAGGTCGGCCAGGCTGAGGCGCCGGGCCACGACGGGATCGACCGCCAGCAGCTCTCGCAGCGCCCGCCGCTCGTCCTGGGCCCGCAGCGACGCCGCCTGGACGATCGCATAGGCCTCCTCCCGCGAGAGCCCCGCCCGCTCGACGAGCGCGAGCAGGACGCGCGAGGACGCATGCAGGCCCAGGCCTCGCTCGACGTTCTCCCGCATCCGGTCCTCGCGGACCACGAGGCCCTGCACGAGGCTCGTCGCCTTCTGGAGCAGGTAGTCGAGGAGGATCGTCGCGTCCGGCAGGATGATCCGCTCCGCCGAGGAGTGGCTGATGTCGCGCTCGTGCCAGAGCGGCTGGTTCTCCATCGCCGTGTGGGCGTAGCCGCGGAGCACGCGGGCGAGACCCGCGATCCGCTCCGACAGGATCGGATTGCGCTTGTGGGGCATCGCCGACGAGCCCTTCTGGCCGGCCTTGAACGGCTCCATGACCTCGGCGATCTCGGTGTGCTGGAGGTTCCGGACCTCGGTGGCGAGCCGCTCGAGCGTGCCGCCGAGGATCGCGATCGCGGCGATGAACGCCGCGTGCCGGTCGCGCTGGACGATCTGGGTGCTCACCGGGTCGGCGTGGAGACCGAGCTGGGCGAGCACCTCGGCCTCGATGTCGGGACCGAGGTGGCTGTACGTCCCCACGGGGCCGGAGAGCTTGCCGGTGCCGACCTCGTCCGTCGCGATCGCCAGGCGTCGCCGGCCGCGATCGACCTCGAAGGCCCAGCCTGCCAGCTTGAGCCCGAAGGTCGTCGGCTCGGCATGGACCGAGTGGGTCCGACCCATCATCAACGTGGCAGCGTGCTCGCGCGCCCGTGCGACGAGCACCGTCGTCAGCCGCTCGGCGTCGCTCAGGAGCAGCTCGCCGGCCGCCTTGAGCTGCAGCGCGAGCGCCGTGTCGACGACATCAGAGGACGTCAGCCCGAGGTGGAGGTAGCGGCCCTCCGGGCCGATCGTCTCGGCGACCTGGCTCACGAACGCGATGACGTCGTGGTCGGTCGTGGCCTCGATCTCGGCGATCCGCTCGGGGTCGACCCGGGCTCGCGTCCGCATCGCCTCGAAGGCGTCCGGGGGCACCTGCCCGCGCGCCACCTGGGCCGCCGCGACGGCGAGCTCCACCCGCAGCATCTGCTCGAACCGCGCCTGGTCGGTCCAGAGCGCCCCCATCTCGGGCAGCGTGTAGCGCCGGATCATCGGGCCGCTCCGACGAGGTGCGCCGGCTCCGGCAGCTCCGCGGCGATGTCGTGGCGGCGCTCGACGCCGTCCCACGAGATCGCATCGGCCGCGCGCTCCGCGGCCCTTCGTGCATCGGCGAGCGACGGACCGCGGCCGACGACCGCCAGGACCCGCCCGCCGTTCGTGCCGAATCCGCCAGCGGGCCGCTTCACGGTGCCGGCGTGGAAGACGAGCGCCCCCTGGCTCCGCGCGGCCTCGATGCCGTCGATCGGGTCGCCCCGGCGCGGATCGCCCGGGTAACCCCTGGCGGCGAGGACGATGCCGACGGCTGCCTCGCCGCTGGCCGCCACCGCTCGTCGCCCCATGGTCGCCAGGTCCCCGTGGGCGGCGGCGAAGAGCAGGCCCGCGAGGTCGCCGGCCACCCTGGGCAGGATGACCTGGGCCTCGGGATCGCCGAGCCGGACGTTGCACTCGAGGAGCCGCGGCCCGGCCGCGGTGAGCATCAGGCCGGCGTAGAGGAACCCTCGGAACGGCGTCCCGCGCCGCGCCATCTCGGCGAGGAGCGGCCGGTGAACGCTCTCGACGATCGCCTCCACGGCACGATCATCGAGGTCCGGCAGCGGGGAGTAGGCACCCATGCCGCCGGTGTTGGGTCCGAGGTCGCCATCGCACAGCCGTTTGTGGTCGCGGGCGGCGGGCAGGGCGACCGCATCGTCGCCGTCGCAGATCGCGATGACGCTCGCCTCGCGGCCCTCGAGCCGCTCCTCGACGACGAGCGCCGGCTGATCCGCGGATCGCCCGACGAGGAAGCTCGGCGCCAGCTCCAGGGCCTGCTCGAGCGACTCGCAGACGACGACGCCCTTGCCCGCGGCGAGGCCGTCGGCCTTGAGGACGGCGCGAAGGCCCTCAGCGTCCAGCTCCCGGATCCAGCCGAGCGCGGCCCCGGCCTCGCCGCCCGCGAAGGCGCGGGAGCGAGCCATCGGAACGCCCGCCGCCTCGGCGACCGCGTGGCAGAACGCCTTCGAGGTCTCGAGCCGGGCCGCGGCGCGCGACGGCCCGAAGACCGCGACCCCGGCTCCCTCGAGTGCGTCGGCAACGCCCGCTGCGAGCGGGGCCTCCGGACCGACGACGACGAGATCCGCGCCGCTGGCGAGTGCCGCCGCGACGACCGAGGCCGGGTCCAGGAGCTCGACCTCCCGCAGCACCCGGACCCCCGGCTCGTCGCCGATCCCACCGCTACCCGGCGCGACGACCACCTCGTCGACGCCCGCCTCCGCGGCGAGCTTCCAGGCGATGGCGTGCTCGCGGCCGCCGCCGCCGAGCACGAGGACCCGGCCGGAAGCCATCACACGGCCACGGGCGGCCGGTGGCGCATCGGGCGCCACGCCCGCTCGATCGTCTGCGAGCGCTCCGGCCCGACGGACACGAGCACGATCGGCACGCCGGCGTGCTCCTCGAGGGCGCTCAGGTAGCGCCGCGCGTTCTCTGGCAGGTCGTTGAGCGCCCTGACCTCATGAATCGGCTCGCTCCAGCCCGGGAACGTCTCGTAGATCGGCCTCGCCCGCCCCAGCATCGACCCGGACGACGGCCAGTGGTCGACGCGCTTCCCGTCCACCTCGTAGGCCACGCCGAGCTTGATCTCGGGGATCCCGGACAGGATGTCGATCTTGTTCAGCATGATGCTGCTGACCGAGTTCACGGCGACCGCGTAGCGCAGCGGCACCGCGTCGAACCAGCCGACCCGGCGCGGCCGCCCGGTGGTGGTCCCGACCTCGTGGCCACGCGAGGCGATCCCCTGCCCCACCTCGTCCGTGAGCTCCGTCGGGAATGGCCCCGAGCCGACCCGCGTCGCGTACGCCTTCATGACGCCCATGACCTCGTCGATCTGGAGCGGCCCGATGCCGCCTCCGGTCGCCGCCCCGCCCGCGACCGGGTTCGAGGAGGTCACGAACGGGTAGCTCCCGTGGTCGAGGTCGAGCAGCGTGCCCTGCGCACCTTCCAGGAGCACATGCTCGCCGGCCGCGAGGGCGCGCTGGACGAGCCACGTCGCGTCGTCGAGATAGCCCGCCAGCCGCTCGCCCCAGGCGACCGCCTGGTCGACCAGCGCCCGGACCTCGAACGTCTCGGCACCGAGCGAGGCGAGGATGAGGTTCTTGTCCGGCAGGACGCGCTCGATCCGGGCCTCGAGCACGGACCGGTCGAGGAGGTCCTCCATCCGCAGCCCGATCCGGTACGCCCGATCGGCGTAGGCAGGCCCGATCCCCCGCCCCGTCGTCCCGACCTTCTCGCCCGCCAGGCGGGCCTCGTTGGCCCTGTCGAGCGCGACGTGATACGGCATGAGGACATGGGCACTGCGGCTCACCCGCACCCGCGAGACGTCGATGCCGCGGCTCGTGAGCATGTCGAGCTCGGCGATGAGGGTCGCCGGGTTCACGACCACGCCATTGCCGATGACCGAGGTGATGTGGGGATAGAGCACGCCCGACGGCACGAGATGGAGCTTGAACACCTGGTCGCCCCACACGACCGTGTGCCCGGCGTTGTCGCCGCCCTGATAGCGCACGACCATCCCGACCTGCTCGGCCAGGAAGTCGGTCGTCTTGCCCTTGCCCTCGTCGCCCCACTGCAGCCCGACGATGACGGTCGCCGGCATCAGGCCACGCTCGCGATCGCGATCGCGGCCGCGGTCGCGCAGGACCCGCGCGCGGCGCCACGGAGAAAGAAAAAGGCCCGGGCCGGGTAGCTCGGGACCTGGATAGTTCTCTCCCGTCGGGACCGGCCGCCGAAGCGGCTGGGGTTCTGCCGGTCGCTCGCCCGCCTCACGGGACGGACGACGCGCCCCTCTCGCGCGATCGCAGGACCTCCTGTCGGGGCCGCCTCGACGTGCGGCCCGGGCACCGCCGGAGTATAGCGGCCTCGACGGACCGCTCTGCTGCCCTTCTTCGGAAGCTCGGCTAGCCCTCGTCCCCGGGCCAGCGTTCCGCGAAGACGGTCTCGCTTCGAGGCAGCCGGCCCTGGCCGGGCGGGCTCTTCGGGGCAAGCGCGGCCTCGGTCGGGTGCCCGACGACGACGATCGTCCTGACGTAGCGATCCGCCGGCAGCCCGAGGAGGCCCGAGACGAGCGCCCGGACGTCCCTCCGGATCCACGCGATTCCGCCACGAAGGCCGACGAGCTCCGCGGCGATGAGGAGCCGTTCGGCGGCACGGCCCTCGTCGTAGGCCCGCGAGATGGCCTGGTCGTCGTCCGGCAGGACGATGGCCACGGCTGCCGGCGCGGTCTTCAGGCCGCGGGTCTGGGGCAGCCCGCCGTCGTGGATTCGCTGGAGCGTGGCGCGGTCCCGGATGACGATGAACCGCCACGGCTGGGTGTTCGTGCTGCTGCCGGTCCAGCGCGCGGCATCGGCGATCGCGTCCAGCTCGGCGTCGGTCGGCGCCTCGTCCGTGAACTCGCGGATCTGGCGGACCCGGATCAGCGGTCGCACGGCGTCCCGCGGAGATGACGACTCGCGCGCGGTCATGGAGCCAGTCTGGCACCGCCCGGGAATCCGCGGCGCCCTGGTGCCCGCGGATAAGCGCGAGGTGGGTGGCGGAAAAGCGACGCGGGCTACGGTCTGCCCATCGAACCGCCGCACGCAGGGTCGGCCCGTGTCCCGTCGGCCGGCCATCGAAGGAGCCATGGACCGTGAACAAGGTCCTCCTCGCCGGCAGGCTGACGCACGACCCGGAGATGCGGGCGCTCGCCTCCGGCAAGCACGTCACCCAGTTCAGCGTCGCCACGACCGAGTACGCCGGCAACGGCAAGGAGCGGCCTGAATATCACAACATCGTCACGTGGGATCGCCTCGCGGAGATCTGCGGTCGCTACCTCGGGAAGGGCCAGCAGGTCGCGATCGAGGGCCGGATCCAGACCCGCACCTGGGATGACGACAAGGGCGCCCGCCACTGGAAGACGGAGATCGTGGCGGGCACCGTGGAAATGCTCTCGGGCCGGAAGAAGAAGGACTACGCGGCCGAGTCCTCGGCTGAGCCCCTCGAGGCAGCCGCCGAGAAGGACGACGAGGACGCCGCGGCGGCGGCTGCGGAGCCGATGGCCGAGGAGGTCGCCGCCTGACGGTTGCCGGGATCACCGCGTCGACGGACTCGCCTCGCTTCCCCCAGTCCCGGGCGGCGCGACCTCCCCCGCGCCGCCCACCGTTCCTCAGTCGCGCGCCACTCGGTACAGCCCTCGACGCGGCAGGCCGGTCCGGGCGGCCACGTCGCGGACGGCCGCGGAGCGCGCCATGCCGCCGGCGACGAGGGCTTCGACCTCGGCGGACCGCCGATGCGAGCTCGCCGAGCGACCCCCGGACGATCTGCTCGTGGAGCTTGGTCAGCTCTCGGCACACGGCGGCCGGTCGGTCCGCGCCGCACGTCGCGGCGAGATCGCGCAGCGTCGGGAGGAGCCGTCCGGGCGCTTCGCAGATGACGGCACCCCGCTGGTCGGCCGCCAGGCGCACAAGCCGTTCGCGCCGTTCGCGACCGGTCCGTGGGAGGAAGCCCTCGAAGGTCCATCGCGGTCCCGCGATCCCGCTGGCGCTGATGGCTGCCAGCACCGCGGAGGCGCCGGGGATCGGGATGACGCGGCCGCCCTCCGCCGCCCAGGCGCGGACCAGCTCCTCGCCCGGGTCGCTGATCCCCGGCGTACCGGCATCGGTCGCGAGCGCGAGGTCCGCCCCGCCGCGGAGGTGGTCCAGCAGCGCCGCCAGGCGGCCCGGTCCGCTCCGGGCGTGGAAGCTCGTCAGCCTGGCGTCGATCGCGTGGCGGGCCAGCAGGCGGCTGGTGATCCGGGTGTCCTCACAGGCGACGAGCGGCACGCTGCGGAGCACCTCGAGGGCGCGCAGGGTGACGTCCCCGAGGTTCCCGATCGGCGTCGCGACGACATAGAGGACGCCGCCGGGAGCCACCCCCGTCACGTGCGAGCCGAGCCGGGCCTCCGGCGCGGATACAGGTAGTCGACGCCGGCGGTGCGCGGACCGAGCTTCGCCACGGCGGGCATCTGGCGCTTGAACTCCGAGCGGGCGACGAGCCCGTCGACGCGTTCCACCGTGGTCCGATCGAAGCCCCGCGCGACGACCTCGTCGACGCTGCGGCGCCGATCGATGCGCCAGTACAGGATCCGATCGAGCTCCTCGTAGTTGAAGCCACCCTCGAGCTCGTCGGTCTGGTCCGGCCACAGGTCGGCCGACGGCGCCTTCGCCAGGATCGCGGCCGGCACGCCCAGCGCGAGGGCCAGCTGCCGGACCTGGCTCTTGTAGAGGTCGCCGATGGGATTGAAGGCCGATGCGCTGTCCCCGAACAGCGTCGTGTAGCCGATCAGGCCCTCGGTCTTGTTGCCGGTCCCGACGACGAGCCCGCCGAACGTGACCGAGCGGTCGTACAGGATCGACATCCGCATCCGGGCCATGAAGTTGCCGCGGCGGACCGGGCTGGCCTCGAGGGCCTCCCTTCCGGCAGCCCCCGGCTCGGCGTCGCGACCGAAGTAGCCGTCGACCATCGGCGTGATCTCGACGAGCTCGGAGGCACAGCTGAGCGCGGCCACGACCGCCTGGGCATCCGTTCGGGACGCGGGCGAGGAGGTTCGATACGGCATGAGCACCGCGAGCAGCCGTTCGCCGCCGATGGCCTCGGCGAGGAGGTACGCCACGAGGGCCGAATCGATCCCGCCCGACAGCCCCAGGACGCAGCGCTCGAAGCCCGCCTGGCGAAGCTGGCTGCGGATGAACTCGCCGATGACCCGCCGGGCGACGTCGGTGTCGATCGCGAGCTCGGACGGGATCTCGAAGGCCGGCCGACCCCGGTCGTCCACCGGGATCGGCGACGGGACCGCGGCGATTCTCGCCACCGCGCCGCTCCCCGTCAGCGGCGCCGGGCCGTGAACCCGATGGGCTCACGCGCGGGCTCGGCGGGCTCGAGGTCGAGGCCCGGCTCCGCGCCCGCCTCGGCGGTCGCGTCCGGCACCAGCCCGGCTCGCTCGGCGACGATTCGCGCCAGCTCGCGGGCCTGCAGCTCGAGCCGCTCGTCGCGCAGCAGCGGCAGGGCGATCCGCTCGCGCCGGACATCCGCCAGCTCCACGTCGACGATGTACAGGTCCTCGTCGAACAGCGGCGCGCTGAAGAGCGGCTCACCGGACGGGCCGATGACCTCCGAGCCACCCCAGAACGAGATCGACTCGTCGACCCCGACGCGGTTGCAGAACACGACGAACGACCCGGTCAGCTGCGCGTACGTCCGCATGAGGATCCGCCACGACGTCGCCGTCCCGAGCCCCACCTCGTTGGTGGCCGCGAGATCGCGGCCGGGCGAGGACGACGGATTGATGAGCAGCTGGGCGCCATCGAGGGCCAGCAGCTGCGGCACGCCGAGGTGCCAGAAGTCCTCGCAGATCGCGAGCCCCACCCCGACCCCGAGGCGCGACGGCACCGCCCGCAGGACGTCGCCGGCGGCGAAGAACCGCCGCTCGTCGAAGAGGCCGTACGTCGGCAGGAAGAGCTTCCGGTGGACGTGCCGGATCTCGCCGTCCTCGAGCAGCGCCGCGGCGATGAACAGCCGATGGTCGGCCGACTCCTCGACGAACGACACGACCGCGGACAGGTCCCGCGTCGCACCCGCCAGCGCGGCCAGGCGCGGATCGTCGAGCCGCATCGCGACCTCGGACGCGAGGTCCTGGAGCAGGTAGCCGGTCAGCCCGAGCTCCGGGAACACCACGAGGCCGGCCGCGCGGTCGCGGGCCGCGGCGAGGAGCTCGTGATGGCGCCGGAGGTTGTCGTCGAGCGCACCCAGGCGGGGGGCCAGCTGGGCGAGCGCGATCCGCAGTGACATGGGCCGGAGGATACGCCTGTGCCACGGCTCCGCCGCCGAGCACGCGACCCGCCACGGTCAGGCCGCTCGTGGACGCTTTGCCGATCGAACTTCCGCGCTCATCGGAGCGTAAACACCCGGTGACGGGGCCTCTGCACGGTGCTAGGCTTCCGCCACTCGTGGCCGGGCGTCACCCCGTAGCGGCCGCGTCGGAGTCTCCCCCGCGCTCGCGTCTGGGACCTTTGGCCCGACGCCGCAGGGGGACGTTGGAGGAGGAGCAGCGAGCATGACCTTGTTCACCGCGCGATCGTCCCGGTTCGCGACCCTCGTCGCGGCCATGGCGATCGTCGTCGGCGCGTGTTCGTCGCCGGCGAGCAACACCCCATCCTCACCGGCCGAGTCCGGCGGGGCCGGCACGCCGGCTCCGAGCACGTCGTCCTACGCCGCGGAGGCCTACCCGGCCGACGCCGATGCGCCCTGCGACGATGCCACGAAGAACTCGTCCGAGTTCAAGCGCATCAAGGCCGTCGACGAGTTCACGGTCGAGTTCGACCTGTGCGCGCCCGACGTGGCCTTCCTGTCCAAGATCGCGTTCGCCTCGAACGCCATCCAGGACTCGGATTGGCTGAAGGCCCACATGGCCGACAAGTCGATCCTGCGCAATGAGAACGGCACCGGCCCCTACACGCTGAAGAGCTGGGACGCCGGCAACCGCATGGACATGACGGCCTTCGCCGGCTACTGGGGCAACCAGGCGCGCACCCCGAACCTGGAGTTCCAGTGGAGCGACCAGGCAGTCAGCCGGACCCAGGCGCTCGTCGCCGGGACGGTCGACGGCATCGACAACCCCGGTGCCGAGGACATCAAGACGATCCAGGGCCACGAGGACCTCAAGTTCAACCAGCGCGAGGGCCTCAGCACCCTGTACGTCGGGATGAACGTCCTCAAGGCCCCGTGGACCGACGAGAACGTCCGCAAGGCGATCGCCATGTCGATCGACCGACAGTCGCTCGTCGATCACTTCTATCCCCCGGGCTCCAGCGCCGCCGACTACTTCACCCCGTGCGCCATCCCGTTCGGGTGCGTCGGTGACAAGTGGTACGACTACGACCCGGCCGCGGCAAAGGCCCTCCTGACCCAGGCCGGCTTCCCGAATGGCTTCACGACGACCCTGTCGTTCCGTGCGGCCGTCCGTGGCTATCTCCCGGATCCGCCGGCCATCGCGACCGCGATCGCTGCGGACCTCAAGAAGAACCTGGGCATCACCGCGACCCTGGACCTCCAGGAGTCGGGTGCGTTCCTCAGCAACGCCGCGAACGGCTCGATCGACGGCCTCTACCTCCTCGGTTGGGGCGCCGACTTCCCGGACGTGACGAACTTCCTCGACTACCACTTCGGCAGCGGCTCGGGTGCCAAGTTCGGCAAGCCGTTCGACGACATCGTGGCTGCCCTCAAGACGGGTGGCTCGTCGGCGTCGGACGCTGATCGGACCGCGGCGTACACGACCGCCAACAACGCCATCAAGGCTCACGTCCCGATGGCCCTGGTCGCCCACGGCGGCTCGGGTGATGCGTTCAAGGCCGACGTCGTCGGCTCGTACGCCTCGCCCATCGGCAGCGAGCTCTTCTACGTGATGTCGGCCGGCACTCGCGACACGCTGGTCTGGATGCAGAACGCCGAACCACTCAGCCTCTATTGCGGCGACGAGTCGGACGGCGAGACGCTCCGCGCCTGCGAGCAGATGTTCGAGTCGCTCTACACGTACGAGATCGGTGGCACGAAGGCCATTCCGGCGCTCGCGACGGACTGCGCCCCCAATGCCGACCTGACCGTGTGGACCTGCCACCTCCGCCAGGGGGTCAAGTTCCATCAGTCCGGCACGCTCGATGCCAACGACGTCGTCGACAGCCTGGCGCTGCAGTGGGATACGAAGAACCCGCTGCACGTCGGGAACACCGGCGACTTCGAGTACTTCCCCGGCCTGTTCGGCGGGAATCTCAACCCACCGCCGGCCTCGTGAGACTCGGCTAGCACGAACAGGGGCGCCGCGACCCGCGGCGCCCCTTTTCACATCCCCTCTCCTGCGCTCTACCGAGGGGGCATCATCCACTCGTGACCCGGTTCGTCCTTCGGCGCCTGCTCCTCAGCATCCCGGTCCTGTTCGGGATCGTGTTCGTCGTCTTCACGACGGCCAGGCTCATCCCGGGAGACCCGTGTCGGGCGGTCCTCGGCGAGCGGGCGACCGACGCCACCTGCAACGCCTTCATCAAGCGTTACGGCCTGGACCACGCCATCCTGCCGGGTCTGTATCGGCGCGGCGCGGACCTGGTGTTCGTCCCGGCGGACATTCCCGAGACCCTCATCGACAACCAGTTCCTGGGCTACCTCGGTGACGTGTCGCGCGGCGACCTCGGCCAGTCGATCAAGCAGTCGCGGCCGGTCACCCTCATGCTCATCGAGCGCCTCCCGACGACGATCGAGCTGTCGCTCCTCGCGCTCCTCATCGCCGTCATCGTCGGCGTCCCCCTTGGCCTCATCTCGGGCTACCGCCGCAACTCGGCCGTCGATGTCGCGACGATGGCCTTCGCCAATCTCGGCGTCTCCATGCCCGTCTTCGTCCTGGGCCTGCTCCTGGCCTACGTCTTCGCGATCATCCTGAAGGGCACGCCGTTCTCGCTGCCACCGTCGGAGCGCCTGAGCGCGGGCGTCAGCGTCCTGCCGCTCGTGAAGGTCTGGGGCCTCCAGTCGGTCCAGGGGGCGCCGCGCGCGTTCCTGGACTTCATCTCGGGGATCTACACCTTCACCGCGCTCATCACGGGCCAGTGGGGCGCCTTCTGGGACGCGCTGCGGCACCTGATCCTGCCGGCGGTCGCCCTCGCCACGATCCCGCTCGCGATCGTCGCCCGGATCACCCGCTCGAGCCTGCTCGACGTGCTCGGCCAGGACTTCGTCCGGACGGCGCGGGCCAAGGGCCTGCGCGAGCGCTCGGTCGTCATCCGCCACGCGGCGCGCAACGCCCTGCTGCCGGTGGTGACGGTCATCGGCCTCCAGCTCGGCGGCCTGCTGTCCGGGGCGATCCTCACGGAGACGACGTTCAACCTCGCGGGCGTCGGCCGCTCGATCTTCGAGGCGATCACGGGTCGTGACTTCGCGGTCATCCAGGGCTTTACCCTGGTCATCGCGGTCTTCTACGTCGCCGTGAACCTGATCGTCGACGTGTCCTACAGCTACCTCGACCCGCGGGTGCGCCTGCGATGAGCTCCGAACCGCTGATCAAGGGCGGCCTCGCCGGGGGCCACGGCGGTGCCGGCGGCCCCGGCGGCCCCGGCGCGCCGCCCGGGCCAGTCGCCACCGCCGATTCGCTGCTGACCGCTCGCCCGGCGAGCCTGTGGCGGGACACCCTCGCCAGCATCCTCCGGCAGCGCTCGGCCGACGTCGGCCTGTTCATCCTCAGCTTCCTCGTGGTCGTCGGGCTGCTCGCCGGCCCGAGCGTGACGACGACGAGCAAGGGCCTCGAGGACTCCTGGCCGGCGTACGGCACGGACCCCGGCGGCATCCACCTCGCTCCGTTCGACCCGACGCTGCCGCTCCTCGGCGAGGCGGGCCAGGAGGGCCTCGCCCGGTTCGCGCCCCCGTGCATCCACGCGCTCGGCTGCCCGGCGGCGCAGCCGGAGCACATCTTCGGCGTCGACGGCAACTTCCGAGACCTGTTCAGCCGGGTCGTCTACGGCACCCGTGTGTCGGTCCCGTCGGGGTTCATCGCGATCGGGATCGCGATCCTCATCGGCACGATGATCGGCGCCGTCGCGGGCTACATCGGCGGCTGGCTCGACAACCTGCTCATGCGGATCATGGACGTGCTCCTCGCCTTCCCGTCGTTCCTGCTCGCGATCATCATCACGGTCGCGCTCGGCCGGACGCTCAACAACGCGCTGCTGGCGGTCGGCATCGTCGGGATCCCGGTCTATGCCCGGATCGTCCGCGCCTCGGTCCTGTCGATTCGCGAGAACGAGTTCGTCACGGCATCGCGGGCCCTCGGCGAATCGAGCCTCGGGATCCTCGTCCGGCGGGTCATGCCGAACTCACTGACGCCGCTCATCGTCCAGGGCACGCTCGGCATCGGCGGCGCAGTCCTCGAGATCGCGGGCCTGGCGTTCATCGGCGTGACCGGCGACATCAGCGTCCCCGAGTGGGGCTCGATGATCAGCCTCGTCCGCGGCCAGCTCTTCAACTCGCCGCACGTCGTGCTGCTGCCGGGCTTCGCGATCACCCTCACCGTGCTCGGCTTCAACCTCTTGGGCGATGGCCTCCGCGACGCCCTCGACCCGAGGCTCAACCGATGACCCCCTCCGGGCCGAGCGGGGACGCGACGGTGGCCGAGCTCGTGCCGACGACTGCGACCCGCCGGCCGCGCCGCGCGCCGAGCGCGCCCGGACCGCTCCTCGACGTCCGGGGCCTGAAGACCTCGTTCCACACTCGCGACGGAATCGTCCGGGCCGTCGACGGCATCGACTTCCACGTCGACCGAGGCGAGATCCTCGGCCTCGTCGGCGAATCGGGCTGCGGCAAGAGCGTGACGTCGATGTCGATCATGCGGCTCATCGCCAAGCCGGGGGCGATCGAGGCCGGCCAGGTCATGTTCGACGGCAAGGACCTGCTGACGTTCTCGCCCGACCAGATGCGGGCCATCCGGGGCGACCGGATCAGCATGATCTTCCAGCAGCCCCAGAGCTCCCTGAACCCGGTCTGGGACGTGGGGCGCCAGATCGGCGAGGTCCTCGAGATCCACCGGAACATGAAGCGCAAGGCCGCCCGTGACCGGGCGCTCGAGCTCCTCCGGATGGTCGGCATCCCTGATCCCCAGCGGCGCCTCGCCTCGTTCCCGCACGAGCTGTCGGGCGGCATGGCCCAGCGCGTCATGATCGCGATGGCGCTCGCCTGCGAGCCGGAGCTGCTCATCGCCGACGAGCCCACGACCGCCCTCGACGTGACGATCCAGGCCCAGATCCTCGACCTCATCCGGGAGCTCCGGGAGCAGACCGGGACCGCGGTCATCCTGATCACCCACGACCTCGGCGTCGTCGCCGAGATGTGCGACCGGGTCGCGGTCATGTACGCCGGCGAGATCGTCGAGCAGGCCACGACGGTGACGCTGTTCCGCGAGCCGCTCCATCCGTACACCCGCGGCCTCATCGACTCGATCCCGGTCGTCGGTGACGTTCGCGACCGCCTCGCGGTCATCCCCGGCAACGTCCCCAACCTCATCGACCTGCCGGAGGGCTGCCGCTTCGCGCCGCGCTGCGTGACCCGCGAGGTCGAGCACGTCCCCTACTCAACCGAGCTCCACCCGTCACTGTTCGAGGCGAGCCGCAATCACGACGTCCGCTGCTGGCTCTATCACGACCGCGAGGGCCGGACGATCCGATCGGAGGCGCCGGGGTCGTTCAAGGCCGCCGTCGTCAGCGAGGCCGAGGCCCTCGCCAAGCTCGGAGGCGACGCGTGACCGCTGCCTCGGGCGGGTCCACCGCTGCCTCGGGCGGGTCCACCGCTGCCACCGCGGCGCGCGACGCCGGTCCGTACGCGCCGGCCGCCGTCGGCGAGCCACTCGTCGAGGTCGAGAACCTCGTCAAGCACTTCCCGATCCGTGGCGGCGTCCTCCAGCGGACGGTCAACGTCGTCCAGGCCGTCGACGGCGTGACCTTCACGATCCGGCGGGGCGAGACGCTCGGCCTGGTCGGCGAGTCGGGCTGCGGCAAGACGACCGTCGGGCGGGTCCTCCTGCGCCTGATCGATCCGACGTCGGGCACGATCCGCTTCGACGGCAAGGACATCACGACGCTCGGTGGCTCGGCGCTGCGGCCATACCGGCGTCGGATGCAGATCATCTTCCAGGACCCCTACGCCAGCCTCGATCCCCGGACGCCGATCGGCGACAGCATCGGCGAGGGCCTCCGGATCCACAAGGTCGGGAGCGGCGCCCAGCGACGCGAGAAGGTCCGCAAGATGATGGACCTCGTCGGGCTCCAGCCGTATCTCGCCCGTCGCTATCCGCACGAGTTCTCCGGCGGCCAGCGCCAGCGCATCGGGATCGCCAGGGCGCTCGTCCTCGAGCCCGACCTCGTCGTCTGCGACGAGCCGGTGTCCGCCCTCGACGTCTCCATCCAGGCCCAGGTCCTGAACCTGCTCAAGCAGCTCCAGGGCGAGCTCGGCCTCACCTACCTGTTCATCGCCCACAACATGGGCGTCGTGGAGCACATCAGCGACCGGGTGGCCGTGATGTACCTCGGCCGGATCGCGGAGGTGGCCGACCGGCGCGACCTCTTCCGGGACCCACAGCACCCCTACACGCAGGCCCTGCTGTCCGCGATCCCGGTCCCGGATCCGGAGCTCCGCCGCCAGCGGATCATCCTCAAGGGCGACGTGCCCTCGCCGGTCAACCCGCCCTCGGGCTGCCGCTTCCACCCGCGCTGCCAGCTGCGGGCCGAGCTCGGCAGCCCGGAGATCTGCGCCGCGGCCGACCCGGAGCTCCTCCAGATCACGGGCACGAGCCACGCGGTCGCCTGCCACTTCCGGGGCGAGGCCGGCAAGACGACGCCGCGACCCGCGGCCTAGGCTCCGGCCCCCCGCGGGCGCCTCGGGCGCCTCACGCGCCTGACGTCCGGCGCGCGTCGGGGCGGGTCAGCGCAGGTAGTTCTTCTGCATGAAGATGGCCTGCTGGGCCTTGTCGCTCAGGTCGGCGCGGACGGCCCCGTAGGTCTCGTTCCCGGCGGCGAACTGCTCGAAGCCCGCGGTCACGCCGGCGGCATTGCCCGCCGTCAGCGAATCGTGGATCTGCTGGAGCCCATCGATCATCTGCTGATAGGCATTGGCGAGGGCGTCCCCGAGGGCCTTCGTCTCGGGATAGGCCTGGAGCTTCGGGACGTTCTTCTGGGCGCCGGTGAGGAACGTCAGGCCGTCGGTCGTGACCTGGAGCAGACCCGCCATGTCCGCCGTGTCCACCGTCGTCTGGAGGTCCGACGCGAGCTTGGCGAAGCTCGAGTCCGCCGCTCCGAGGGCGATCGTCGCGGACACGACGCTGCCCGGCCAGATCGTCGGCTTCGGGGTCTCCCCCGATGCCAGGAAGGGCGTGGTCGGCGTCGAGGTCGGCGTGGTCGTGAGGTTCGAGCACCCGACGAGGAGCGCGGCTAGGAGAGCCACCGACAGGGCGAGCGGCCTGAGCGATCGCCGGTGGCGGCGCTCGGCCGCTGCCACGATCGAGGAATCCATCGTCATTCCACCGCGGCGGCCGTCTCCACGACGTCCTGCGTCTCGACGGTCTCGGCCACCGCGGACTCGCTGATCTGCTCGGCGAAGTGGCAGGCGGCCCGATGGTGGGCGTCGCCGGTCATCGGCCGGAGCGCCGGGTCCTCGGTTGCGCAGATCTCCGGGTTGCCGAGCCGCTCGCGGAGCCAGCAGCGCGTGTGGAAGCGACAGCCCGACGGCGGCGCGGCCGGCGACGGCACGTCGCCCTTCAGGACGAGCCGGCTGCGGCGCCGGCGCGGATCGGCGATCGGGATCGCGGACAGCAGCGCGACCGTGTACGGGTGGCGGGGGTTGCGGTAGAGCTCGTCGACGGTCCCGATCTCGACGATCTTGCCGAGGTACATGACCGCGATGCGATCGCTGAAGTACTCGACGACCGACAGGTTGTGGCTGATGAAGAGGTAGGTCAGGTTGAAGTCACGCTTCAGGTCGAGCAGGAGGTTGAGGACCTGGCTCTGGATCGAGACGTCGAGCGCCGAGACCGGCTCGTCGCAGACGATGAAGTCCGGCGACAGGGCGAGCGCCCGGGCAACGCCGATGCGCTGGCGCTGGCCGCCGGAGAACTCGTGGGGGTAGCGGCGGCTGTAGTCGCGGCGCAGGCCGACGACCTCGAGCGCATCGCCGGTCCGCTTGTCGCGCTCCTTGCGATTGGTCACGCCCTGGGCGAGGAGGCCCTCGCCGATGATGTCGCTGACGGGCATCCGCGGGTTCAGCGACCCGAACGGGTCCTGGAAGATGATCTGCATCCGGCGGCGGAGCGGTCGCATGTCGTCCGGGTCGACGTCCGCCAGCTCGTAGCCGTCGAAGACGACGTGGCCGTCCGTCGGCGGCGTCAGCTGCAGGAGCGTCCGGCCGAGGGTCGTCTTGCCGCAGCCCGACTCGCCGACGACGCTGAACACCTCGCCCGGGTAGACGTCGAAGTCGACGCCGTCGACGGCGTAGATCGTGCCGACGCGGCGACGGAGGATGCCGCCGAGGATCGGGAAGTGCTTCTTGAGCCCGCGGACGGACACGAGCGGATCGACCGCCCCGGTCGCGATGGCGACGGGCGAGGGCAGGCCAAGCGCCGGTGCCGTGTCACCGCTGCCCGACGCGCTGACCGGCGTGATCTCCGCGAAGCCACCGGTCTCGGCCTCGATCTCCTGGGCCGTCTTGATCGGGTGACGGGTTTCGGCGGCGAGGAAGAAGGAGCGCTCACGGATGAGGCCCCAGAGCAGGGGCACGCCGAACGCGAGGAACAGCAGGGCCAGGGTGATCAGGCCGAAGGCGAGGTTGCCGTCGATCGTGCCGCTCGCCGTCGTGGCTGCCCCGGTTGCGCCGCTGGCAAGGGGTGACGCCGCCGCGGCCGACCCAGCCGGAGCCGCCGTCGCGACGGCGCCGGTGGCAGCAGCCCCGGACGCGGCCGCACCGGACGCGGCCGCACCGGAGGCCCCGGGCGCCGCGCTGCCGGCTGCCGTTCCGCCCATCGCGCCCGGCACGAGGGCGAGATACGACATCACGACCGCGCCGACGACGAGCACGAAGCCGATGACGAGCGACAGCCCGAACGCCCACAGCTTGCGGTCGCGGTAGCCTCGCGGGGCGATGTAGGCGAGCGCCGCGACGATGTAGGCCGGCCAGATCTCGACGAGCAGGTCGACACCGCCCTTCACCCGGAACAGCACCGACACGACGAGCAGCAGCCCGACGGTCACCAGGACCAGGGCGAGGATGCCGTACAGGATGGCCCTCGCCCGAAGGATCCCGCGAGGTGGCCGCTGCCGGAGCGCGCCCTTGATCTTCGGGGCCGCAAGGCCGTGGTCAACCGTCGCGCTCATGCATCTCCTGGGGTTGCGTCATGGACGGGCAGCTCGCGGCCGGTGGCGAGGGCCCGGCGATGGGCCTCCAGGGCGGCCGGCCAGCGGCCGGCGCCCTCCGGCGTGTGCAGGTGGCACCGTGCGCGGCGGCCGGATGGACCGGAGAGGTACAGCTCCGGCGGCACCGTCCGGCAGCGCTCCCAGTGGTACGGGCAGCGCGGCTCGAACCGGCAGGCCGGCGGCAGGTTGAACGGCGAGGGTACGACGCCCTTGATCGCGGAGAGCCGGCCACCGCGCTTCTCGACGCTTGGGATCGACTCGAGGAGGCCCATCGTGTACGGCGCGCGGGGCTCGACGAGGACCTCTTCCACGGTCCCCTGCTCGACGACCTCGCCGGTGTACATGACGATGACGTTGTCGACCATCTCGGCGACGACCCCCAGGTCGTGGGTGATCAGGACGAGTGCCGAGTCGGTCCGTTGCTGGATCGTCTTGAGGAGCTCGAGGATCTGGGCCTGGATCGTCACGTCGAGCGCCGTCGTGGGCTCGTCGGCGATGAGGAGCTTGGGCTCGCACGACAGGGCCATCGCGATCATGACCCGCTGGCGCATGCCGCCGGACATCTCGTGGGGGTACTGCTTGACCCGCCGCTCGGGATTGGGGATGCCGACGAGCGTGAGGCTCTCGATCGCCCGGTCCCACGCCGCCTTCTTGCCGACCTTCTTGTGCAGCGCCACCTGCTCGGCGATCTGGTCGCCGACGGTGAAGACCGGGTTGAGGCTGGTGAGCGGCTCCTGGAAGATCATCGCCATCTCGTTGCCGCGAATCCGGCGCATCTGGTCCATCGGCAGGCCGAGGATCTCGCGGCCGTCGAACCAGACCTCCGACGCGGGATCGATCTGGGCCGGCGGGATGTCGAGCAGCCGCATGATCGTCATCGCCGTGACGCTCTTGCCGGAGCCCGACTCACCGACGATGCCGAGGGTCTGGCCGCGGCGCAGCGAGAACGACACGCCGTCCACGGCCGGCACGACGCCGTCGAGGACCTTGAAGTAGGTCTTGAGGTTCCGGACGTCCAGCAGGATGTCGCGCTCCGGGGGCGCGCCGCGCGGTGCGTCGGCGCTGATCACCTCGGTCATGCGCGGCTTCGAGGATCGAAGGCGTCCCGGAGCCCGTCACCCACGAAGTTGACGGCGAGGACGGTGAGGATGATCGCGACGCCCGGGAACAATGGCCACCACCAGTTGCCAACGAGGATGAAGGTCAGCGCGTTCGAGAGGATGTTGCCCCACGTCGGCACGGCCGGGTTGACCCCGAAGCCGAGGAAGCTGATGAACGCCTCGCCGATGATGTTGCCGCCGATGATCAGCGACGCCACCACGACGATGGGGCTGAGGGCGTTCGGCAGGATGTGCCGGAAGATGATCCGCCGGTCGCGAACCCCGACCGCCCGGGCCGCCTCCACGAACTCGCGCTCGCGGATGGACAGGAAGAGGCTCCGCACGAGGCGGCTGACGCCCATCCAGCCGAACAACCCGAAGATCATGATGATCGCCCAGACGTTGTCCTTCGAGTTCTGGAAGAACCGCGCGACGACGAGGATGACGAACAGCAGCGGCAGGCTCAGCAGGACGTCGACGATCCGCATGAGCAGGTTGTCGATGAAGCCGCCGATGTAGCCGGCGATCGCGCCGACGATCGTGCCGATGATCACGCCGATCGCCATGCTCGTGAAGCCGAGGAACAGCGACACGCGAGCGCCGTTGAGGACGAGCGTCAGCACGTCGCGCTGGAGGCCGCCGGTCTCGCCCATCGGGTGGACGAGCCCGAAGGCGGTGCAGACGTGCTTCGCGTTGTCGTACACGGCGCAGAACGGTGGGCGGCCGCCGTAGACGTTCTGGTCGACCCGGGGGATGTCGTCGAAGGCGTATGGCAGGAAGATCGGGCCGACGATCGCGGCGAGGATGAGGACCGTCATGATCCCCAGGCCGATCAGGGCGAGCTTGTGCTGCCGGAACTTGCGCCACGCCAGCTCCCACTGGCTCAGGGACTGGAGGCTGACCTCGTAGTCCGATGCGGATGGGGCTGGAGCGGCGCCGAGGTCGTCGTGAAGGGCGCCCGGGCCCGTGGGCGGCTGCAGTGGCTGCGTCATCGGGGGCGAGGCGCTCCTAGTACTTGATGCGCGGGTCGACGACGGCGTACAGGACGTCGGCGAGGAGGTTCGCGAGGACGACGAGCAGGCTCGAGATCAGGAACACGCCCATGAGGATCGTGTAGTCGAAGACCCGGATCGATTCGATCGTCAGGCGGCCGATGCCCGGCCAGCTGAAGATCGATTCGGTGACGAGCGCTCCCGAGAAGAGGAACGGGATCTCGAGGCCGATGTTCGTCACGACCGGCAGGAGCGCGTTGCGCAGCGCGTGGCGGAACGTCACGGTGCGACCCGGCAGGCCCTTGGCGCGGGCGGTCCGGACGTAATCCTGGCTGAGCGCCTCGAGCATCGAGGCCCGCACGAACCGGCTGTCACCGGCGATGTTCACCACGACGAGGGTGATCACCGGCATGACCAGGTGCTGGGCGATGTCGAGGATCGCCGGGATCGGGTTCTGGCCGAAGTACACCCAGTAGTTGTCGGTCCCGAAGGCCGGCGAGAGGCGGGCGTTGACCATGCCGCTGATCGGGAGCCACTTGAGGCTCACACCGAAGATCAGGATCAGCATGATGCCCAGCCAGAAGGTCGGCATGGCAAAGCCGATGTAGGAGAAGACCGTCGCCGCCTGGTCGAAGAACGAGTAGCGCTTCACCGCGGCGAGGACGCCCAGGACGATGGCGGCGCTGATCCACAGCAGCAGCGCGGTCCCGGCGAGGATGAGCGTGGGCAGGGCGGCATTGCCGATCCGCCGAGCGACCGATTCGCCCGAGTCGAGGGAGAACCCGAGGTCGCCGTGCAGGACGCCGTTGGTGGCGCCGGAGATGCCGGTCGGGAGGATGTTCGGCCAACCCGTCGGCCCGAGGAACTGGCCGAGGCCCTGGCCGTCCGGGTTCAGGAGGCCGACCCATCGGCCGTACTGGATCGGGATGGGCTGGTCCAGGCCCCACGACTTCTTGAAGGCTTCCTTCTGGGCCAGCGTGATCTTGGGGTTGTTCGCGAACCGTTCCACTGGCCCGCCGGGGGCGGACAGCATGACGGCATAGGTGACGATGGTGATGCCGATGACGACGGGGATCGCCTGGATGAGCCGGCGGATGAGGTACTTCGTCATCGGACGCCTTCCTTGTCTGAGCGCCTGGGATGGCTGGCGAGGCTGGGAGTTGCGGTCGGGGCGCCCGCGATGCGGGCGCCCCGACCGTGTCTTGCGTCTCTAGGACGCCATGAGGCGGAGCCTCAGGCTAGCCCTTGACGTACCAGTCGACCGCGTTCCACGTCGGGCCGGCGGAGGTCGGGTTCTGGAAGTAGTTCCCGAGCTTGCTGCTGACGAGGTCGACGTTCTTCCGGTAGTAGAGCGGGATCTCGACCGTCTTGTCGACGTAGATCTTCTGGAAGGTCGCCATCGCGTCCTTGATCACAGAGAAGTCGACGCTGCCCTTGACCGTGTCGAGCGCCTTGTCAAGATCCGGATCGTTGACGCTGGCGTCGTTGCCGCCCTTGGGCTCGGTCAGGGTGCTGTAGTAGGTCGAGTAGCTCGAGTTCGGGTCCAGCGAGGAGCTGAACGCGTGCTCGGCCAGGTCGAAGTTGCTGTGCGACAGCGCGCAAGGCGTGTCCTTGGTGCCGTCGTTGTACTCGACGAAGATGTCGGACGGGGAGACGCCGTTGACGACGCTCTCGATGCCGACGTCCTTGAGCCAGCTCGAGACGAGCGCCTCAGTGTCGAGCCGGACCTGGCGGGTCGTCGTGCACAGCTCGATCTTGGCCCGGAGGCCGTTCTTCGAGCGGATGCCGTCGGAGCCCTTGACCCAGCCGGCCGCATCCAGGATCTGGTTGGCCTTGGCCGGGTCGAACGTGGCGGGGGTCTGGTCGCTGAAGTACCACGCCTGGGGCGCGATGTTCGTGTTGGCGACCTGGGCGGTCCCACCGAGGAGCTTGGTGTTGATCTCGTTCTTGTCGATCGCGTAGGAGACGGCCTGGCGCATCGCCGGGTCGCTCATCGGGCAGCCCGTGCCGCGGTCGGAGACCGCCGGGTTGCGCGAGCAGCCACCGACATTGCTGGCGGCATCACCGGGTCCCGCCGCCCAGTTCGGGCGAAGGAACTCGTAGAGCAGCGCCGGCGCGGCGGCGATGTTGTCCTTGAGGCCCTGCTGCTCCAGCTTCGGGATGTCCGAGTCCTGGAGGTCGGTCGCGAAGTCGACCTCACCGGCCGCGAAGCCGGCGATCATCGCATCCGCGTCGCCGTACCAGTGCCAGATCAGGGTGTCGAGGTTGGCCGGCTGGTTCGACTTGAAGCCCTTGTACTGGTCGTTCCGGACGAGCCGCAGCTCCTGGCCCGAGGTGACGGACTGGAACTTGAACGCGCCAGAGGTCGGGACCTTCGGCATGTCGGCGGGCTGCATGCCCTTGCCCTTGACCTGGTCGGCCATGGGGATGGGCTCGAAGTAGTGCTTCGGCAGCGGAGTCCCGAGGACGTAGTACGCCTCGTAGATCTCCTTGTAGTGGTAGACGATCGTCGTCGGATCCGGGCAGTCGACGCCGGTGATGCTGTCGTAGCCGACGGTCCCACCGAACAGGCCGGTGTTCGCCGGATCCATGTTCCAGGACCAGGTGTACTTGAAGTCATCACAGGTGAGGGCCTGGCCGTCGGACCACTTGAGGTCCGCCTTGAGCTTCCAGGTGACGGTCATCGCGTCGCCGTTGTCGCCCGGGACCTTCACGTCGCCGTTGGCGGTCGTCGCCGGCTCGGCGGCGAGGTCCGGCAGGTACTTGTAGTCGCTCGTCGGCACGACGAGGGACGCCCAGACCGCGGAGTTGACGTTCGCCTCGGTGACCTGGCCCGAGTAGAACGGGTTGAACTGGTTGGCTTCCTGCCAGTCTCCGATGAGGATCTGGCCGCCCTTGGTCCCAGCTGCCGGGGCGTACGCCGAGTCGAAGATGTTCTCGGGGGCGGTGGTCGGCGGGGCCACGGTCTCCGTCGATTGCGAGGCGGTGTTCCCCGACGGCGTCGTCGTCGCGGGGGAGCTACACGCCGCGACCACGATCGCAGCGGTCGCTACCAACGCCTTGAGCGGTTTCTGCATCAACTGTCCTCCACTGCGGCGATGACCGATCGCCGGGATCCTCCACAGACGCGATGACCGCTCCGCGAGGCCCGACGGGCGCGCGCGGGTGAGCAGCGGCCTGATGCGCTGGCGGTACTATGGGGAGCCCCCCGGAGCGTGTCAAATTCGGCGACCGACCGTCGGCCGTCGATCAGCGCGCGTCCGGCACCGGCCCCGTGGAACGGGCGGGAGCCACCTCCTTCCGAACTGGCCGAAGGTCATCGGGATAGCGTCGGAAGCCGGAGACGGCCGCATCGACGATGGATCCGGCTTCAAGGATCGAGCTCGCGTGCGCGCCCGCGACGTAGTCCGCTTCGATCTGCCACGAAGCGGCATCGAGCTCCGCGGTGGAGCCGCTGATGATGTCCACCCCGCCGCCGCCGGAGCGCAGTGTCGCCGGGCCGACGAGCGTCGCGACGACGAGGGCCGACGCAACCATCGCGCCGAGGCTCGTGCGCCACCGCCAGGCCTGCTCGCGCGCTGCCTGGCGGGATCGCTCGATCCGGGCGCGGAGCCTCGTCCAGGTCGTGTCCATCACTGCCATCTCGGCAGGCTCGATGGCCATCCGACGGAGCGCGATGACCGTGAGCATCAGGTCGCCGAGGAGCTCCGCGCACTCGGGGCAGCGACCGACATGGGCGATCGCCGCGGTCCCGGCCGGGCTCGCGTCACCGCGCTCCGCGAGGTCGGCCAGCGCCTCGCGATGGCGCTCGCAGGGCCGTCGACTCATGGCCCCGGCCTCCGGACCTCGATCGGTGCCGCGACGCCGACGGCCGTGCCGGCCGGCGCCTCGGCGCGGCGCTCGCCGGCGAGGTGCTCGCGAAGCGCATGGAGCGCGTAGTGGATCCGGGACTTCGCCGTCCCGAGGGCGATGCCGAGCGTGTCGGCCGTCTCCTGGAGCGACAGCCCGTTGAGGTAGTACAGGACGATCACGAGCTGGTGCTTCTCCGGCAGCGCGGCGATCCCCCGCCGGATCGACCGGCGGAGCTCCTCCCGCTCGGCGACCTCCGACGGCTCGGGTCCGTGGTCGCGCAGGGTCCTCGTATTCGTGTCCCCGATCGGCTCGACGGCCAGGCGCCGGCGGCCCAGGCGGCTGTAGCAGAGGTTGAGCGCAACGCGGTACAGCCAGGGCACCGGGGAGACGTCCAGGCGAAGGGTCTGACGATGGCGGTAGGCCCGCAGGAACGTGTCCTGGAGGACTTCCTCGGCGATCTGCGGATCGCCGGTCAGGGCGTGGGCCGTGCGCTCGATGAGCGGGCGATGGCGGCGGAAGAAGACCTCGAACGCGCCGAGATCGTCAGCCTGCATCCGGCGCAGGAGGTCATGGTCCGGCGTGGACCCGTCGGCGGCGGCGGCGCGGATCGGTTCGTCCAGCGTCGTTCTCCAGCTCGCGGCAGGACCTGCGCAGCAGTCCTTGCACGACGATACGCGACCTGCCGGTGAAAGGTTCAGCCGGCGGCGGCCCGGGACCCGCCTCGCAACGCTGCGTCAGCTCGAGGCGACGAGCTGCTCGTAGGCCGCGGGGTCGAGCAGCCCGGCCAGCTGGGCGGCGTCAGCGACCTTGAGCCGGATCATCCAGCCCTCGCCGAACGGATCGCTGTTGACAAGCTCGGGCCGATCCGCCAGCGCCGCGTTGGCCTCGACGACCGAGCCCCCGATCGGGGCGAACAGGTCGCTCACGGCCTTGACCGATTCGACGACTCCGAACGTCGCGAACTGCTCGACGGCCTTCCCGACCGCCGGGAGGTCGACGAACACGACGTCGCCGAGCTGCTGTGCCGCGAACTCGGTGACCCCGACGGTCGCCTGGTCGCCCTCGACGCGGACCCACTCGTGATCCTTCGTGTAGCGCAGGTCCGCTGGGACCATCCGGCCGTCCTCCTCGTGTGCGCGGGTGGCCGCGCGGCAGGTGCGGGTCCTCGCCTCGGGACGCTCGCCGTCCCCGAGCGCTACGCGGAGCGCTTGTAGAACGGCAGAGGCACGACCTCCGCGGCGACCCGCTGATCGCGGATCTCGACGTCGAGCATGGTACCCGGCTCCCCGTCGCCGGGAGCGACGGACGCCATGGCGATCGGGTAGCCGAGGGTCGGCGACTGGGTGCCGCTCGTCACGACGCCCGTGGGCCGCTCGCCGGCGACGACGTGGTAGCCGTGGCGGGCGATGCCGCGGCCGGTGACCCTGAGTCCGACGAGGCGCTTCGAGGGGCCTTCGCGCTCGGCCCGCTCCAGGGCGGCTCGGCCGACGAAGTCGCCGGGCTTCTGGAGCTTCACGACCCGCCCGAGCCCGGCGTCGAACGGCGTCGTCTGGCGGTCCAGCTCGTTGCCGTAGAGGGGCATGCCGGCCTCGAGTCGCAGGGTGTCGCGGGCGCCGAGGCCGCAGGGCACGACCCCGGCGCTCCGGCCGGCGTCGGCGAGGACCGCCCACGCGGCGGGTCCTCTCGCCCAGTCGACGAACAGCTCGAAGCCGTCCTCGCCGGTGTAACCGGTTCGGGCCACGAGGGCCGGGATGCCCGCGACCTGGCCCTCGGCGATCGCGTAGTACTTCAGCGCGCCGAGGTCCACGTCGATGAGCGGCCCGAGGATGCCGGCCGCGCGCGGGCCCTGGATCGCGACCAGGGACGTCGCCAGGGAGCGATCGTCGAGGACCGCCTTCCAGCCGCCGAGCCGGGCGGCGAGCTCGTCCGACACGACCGCCGCATTGCCCGCGTTGGCGACCACGAGGAACCGCTCCGACCCGAGCCGGTAGACGATGAGGTCGTCGATGATCCCGCCGTCGGGCGCGCAGATCATCGAGTAGTGGGCCCGGCCCACGGTGAGCGTTCGCGGGTCGGTGACGAGGGCCGCGGCGAGGGCGTCGCCGGCGTCGTCGCCCTCGACGAACAGCTCCCCCATGTGCGACAGGTCGAACAGCCCGGCCCGCTCCCGCACCGCGCGGTGCTCCTCGATGATGCCGGCGTACTGGACCGGCATGAGCCAGCCGGCGAAGTCGATGAGCCGCGCCCCGAGCGCGCGATGGACGTCGACCAGGGCGGTCTCCCTGGGCGGCTCGACGTGGTCGGTCATGACGGCTCCTCCCCCACCCCGGCATCCGTGGCCTCGAGCCGGGCGGCAGCCGCCGCCACGAGGGCGCGCTCGGTCTGGAACGTCAGCAGTCCCGGCGCATCGGCGAAGCGGACCCAGCGGACGCGCTCGAACTCGTGGTCGTGGCGCGAAAGGTCCCCGCCGAGCGGCTCCATGAGGAAATAGTGAACGGTCTTGTGGATGCGGGTGCCGGCCTGGACGAACGAGTAGTCGATCGACGGCAGGGGCTCCACGATGCGGACCTGCAGGCCGGTCTCCTCGGTCACCTCGCGGATGGCCGTCTGCTCGACCGTCTCGCCGTCATCTGGCGTGCCCTTCGGGAGCGTCCACGTGACCGTGTCGCGATCCCGACGCCGCATGCCGACGACGAGCGAGCGGCCGTCCCGCTCGGCCCGGACGACGATCCCGCCTGCGGAGGTTGCGGCCGCGTCCCTCAGCCGCGCCACGGCGCCACGGGGGCGCTCGCGCGGCGCACGACCACGGAGCGCGACCAGGTGGGCGAGACCACCGGGCGGGGCAGGCCGTGGGACGATCGGGCGGGGCGGGTCGCGGTGATGGAGCGCGGGTCGTGTCGGAGCCGGACCGCGGGTGCCGGGTCGGCTCGGCGGAGAATCGTCAGCCGCGCCGTGGCCGGCTGGAAGGCGTGGCCGGACCGCAGCCCGAGGCGCGGGCGCGGCGAGGCCGGGGTGGCCTTGGGAAATCGTGCTGCCGGCCGGGTTGCGAAGCGGGCAGCGAGGCTGTGCTCCATCGCGTCACATGGTACCGGTTCGGTCCGCCGTCGCAACCGCATCTCGAATGGCTGCGGCCGCCTCGGGGGCCAGCGCGCCGCGAGATTCGGCGATCGCGACCTCGCGCTCGGCGACGGCGCGATACAGGGGCAGGACGTCGGGCGCGTCGCGCGCCAGGACCTCGAGATGGCGGCGGATCGTCCCGAGGACGCCGCGGACCATCGGCCCGGTGAGGGCCCGGGCGATGCCGAGGGCGCGGGCGTTGCCGAGCGTCTGCTCGACGAGACCACC
>JACQEG010000049.1 GCA_016200665.1 Chloroflexota bacterium
GACCTGGGCCTTGATGACGACCTTGCCCGTCGGGTTCGCCGGGTCGGCGAGGAACCGGACCGCCGCGGCCCGCGCCTGGGTGGGCGTCCGCGCGACTTCCCAGGGGGGTACGGGCAGGCCCTGGGCGACCAGCAGCGACTTGGCGTCGGCTTCGTGGATCTTCACGGGGCTCGAATGGTAGCCGCGGCCCGGGGCCATCGCGTTACGCCGAGTCGCCCGTCCGGGACGGGCCGACCGGCCTGCCGTCCGGCCCGGTCACCGTCGCTAGAATGGCTGCCATGGCCCATCGAGTGACCCTCATCCCCGGTGACGGCATCGGTCCCGAGCTGGCGGAGGCGACGAGGCGCGTCATGGACGCCTCCGGGATCGAGTTCGAATGGGAGGTGGTCGAGGCCGGCGAGGCCTGCATCGCCCAGTACGGGACGCCGCTGCCGGAGTACGTCCTCGAGTCCATCCGCCGCAACGGCATCGCCATCAAGGGCCCGATCACGACGCCGGTCGGCGGCGGCTTCCGGAGCGTCAACGTCTCGCTGCGCCAGGCGCTGGGGCTGTATGCCAACCTCCGCCCGGCCAGGTCGATGAAGGGCCTCGACACCCGCTACCAGGACGTCGACCTGGTCATCGTCCGGGAGAACACCGAGGACCTCTACGCCGGCATCGAGCACATGGTCGGCAAGGACGCGGCGGAGAGCATCAAGATCATCACCCGGTACGCGTCGGAGCGGATCGCCCGGTTCGCCTTCGAGTACGCGGTTGCGAACGGCCGCCACAAGGTCACGGCGGTCCACAAGGCCAACATCATGAAGCTGTCCGACGGCCTGTTCCTCGAGTCCTGCCGGACGGTCGCCGCCGACTACGCGGGCCGGATCGAGTTCGAGGACCGGATCGTCGACAACATGTGCATGCAGCTCGTCCAGAAGCCCGAGCTGTACGACGTCATGGTCCTGCCGAACCTCTACGGCGACATCGTGTCCGACCTCTGCGCCGGGCTCGTCGGCGGCCTCGGCGTGGCGCCGGGGGCGAACATCGGCGAGCACGGCGCGGTCTTCGAGGCGGTCCATGGCTCGGCCCCGAAGTACGCCGGGCTGAACCGCGCCAACCCGACCGCGCTCATCCTGTCCGGCGTGCTGATGCTCCGACACCTCGGCCATCCCGAGGCCGCCGCCCGCGTGGAGGCGGCGCTGCGCGAGGTCGTGGCCGAGGGCCGGGCGACGACCGCCGACATGGGCGGTCCGGCGGGGACCAGCCAGTTCGCGGACGCGATCATCGAGAAGCTCGGGTCCCCGGCGGCCGTCGGCACGGCGCCGGCCGGCGCCACGGCCTGACCGCCCGTCCCCCGTGGTCCGACTGCCGAGGCCAGATCAGTCCGCGCTCCTGAAGCTCACCTACCGCGGCGGCGAGGGGATGCTCGCCTGGGCCTTCCACCGGATCTCGGGCATCGCCATCTGGGCGTTCATCCTCCTGCACGTCCTCGACATCTGGCTGTCGCAGGTGAATTCGGCCCTGTATGACGACCTCCTGACGATCTACGCCAGCCCGGCCGGCCGGGTGGGGGAGACGCTCCTCGGAGCGGCGCTGCTGTATCACGCGCTGAACGGCCTGCGGATCATCCTCATGGACTTCTGGCCGCGCCTGACGCTGTACCACAAGCAGATCTGGTTCGTGTCCTGGATCGTGTTCGTCGCGGTCGGGTTGCCGGTCGCGTACGTGATCCTCAAGCCGATCTGGGGCGGCTGAGCGATGGCCAGGCTCTACTCGCCGGTCGGCCGTCCGAAGCCCGCCGGCACCGACCGAACCGAGCTCGCGATCTGGTACCTGATGCGCCTGACGGGCCTCGGCCTGTTCGTGTTCGCGCTCAGCCACTTCCTCATCACCCACGTCCTGTCCGACCCCGCCAACCAGACCTCGGAGTGGATCGCGACCCACCGCTGGGCCAACGACCTGTGGCGCTGGGTCGACAGCTCGATGCTCGTGCTCGTGGTGTTCCACTCGTTCGTCGGCGTCCGCACGGTGCTGCAGGACTACGTCGGCGGCCGGATCCGGGTGGTCCTCGTGGCGATCCTCGCCCTCGTCGGGGTGGTGCTCGCGGGCCTCGGGATCTGGGCCGTCCTCAGCGCCGCGGGACCGATGCCGTGAGCACGACCGGCCTCGACCATGACGCCCTGATCGTCGGCGCGGGGGGCGCCGGCCTGTGGGCCGCGCTCGAGCTGGCGAAGGCCGGCGTCGACGCCGCGGTCCTGACGAAGCTGTACCCGACCCGCTCCCACACCGGCGCCGCCCAGGGTGGCGTGTGCGCGGCCCTGGGCAACCAGGAGGAAGACCACTGGGAGTGGCACATGTACGACACCGTCAAGGGTGGCGACTACCTCGTCGACCAGGACGCGGCGGAGATCCTGGCGAGGGAGGCCATCGAGACGGTCATCGAGCTCGAGCACATGGGCCTGCCGTTCAACCGGACGCCCGACGGCAAGATCGACCAGCGAAAGTTCGGCGGCCACACCCGGAACTACGGCGAGGGCCCGGTGAAGCGGGCCTGCTACGCCGCCGACCGGACCGGTCACATGATCCTGCAGACGCTGTACCAGCAGTGCATCAAGGCCGGGGTGACGTTCTACGACGAGTACCACGTCGTCGACCTGCTGCACGAGGGCCCGGATCTCGGCGACGGCGGGCGCGCAGCGGGCGTCGTGGCCTACCGGATCGGCGACGGCCAGATCGTCACCCTGCGCTCGAAGGCCGTCCTGCTCGCGACCGGCGGCTTCGGGCGAATGTTCCGGATCACCTCGAACGCCTGGTCGCTCACCGGCGACGGCGTGTCGCTGGCATACCGCCACGGCATCCCGATGCAGGACATGGAGTTCTACCAGTTCCATCCGACCGGGATCTACGGCATCGGGATCCTGTTGTCCGAGGCGGCCCGGGGCGAGGGCGGGATCCTCCTCAACGGCAAGGGCGAGCGCTTCATGGAGCGCTATGCCCCGACGATGGTCGACCTCGCGCCGCGTGACATCGTCAGTCGGGCGATGTACCTCGAGATCCGCGACGGCAACGGTGTCGATGGCAAGGACTACCTGTTCCTCGACGTCCACCACCTGCCGCGCGAGGTCATCGAGGAGAAGCTCCCGGACATCACCGACTTCGCCCGGGTCTACCTCGGGGTCGAGCCGCTCAAGGAGCCGGTGCCGATCCAGCCGACCGCCCACTACGCGATGGGCGGCATCCCGACGGATCTCGAGACGCGGGTCACCCGCGATCCCGCGGGCACGGTCGTCCCCGGCCTGTACGCGGCCGGGGAGTGCGCGTGCGTCAGCGTCCACGGCGCGAACCGCCTCGGGACGAACTCGCTCGTCGACCTGCTCGTGTTCGGCCGGCGGGCCGGCCGCCGGATGGTCGAGGACCTCAAGGGCGGGACCATGCCCGACGTCGCCGTCGACGCGGCCGATGCCGTCACGGTCGAGATCGAGGGCCTCCGGACGAGCCGGCCGGGCGAGAAGGCGGCGCGCCTGAAGAAGGAGCTCGCCGACGTCATGTTCGACAACGTCGGGGTCTACCGCGAGGCCTCGCTGCTCTCGGCCGCCCAGGCCAAGGTGATCGAGCTCCGGTCGCGCTACGAGCGCGTGTCGGTGGCCGACAAGGGCCGGATCTACAACACCGACCTGCTCGAGGCGCGGGAGCTGGGCTACCTGCTCGACTGCGCCGAGACGACGGTCGCCGCCGCGCTGGCCCGCAAGGAGAGCCGCGGCGCGCACGCCCGCGAGGACTACCCGAACCGCGACGACGTCGACTGGCTGAAGCACAGCCTGGCCTACCGGGCGGCCGACCGGCCGCTGCTCCGCTACAAGCCCGTCACGATCACGACGATGCAGCCGAAGCCGCGGGTCTACTGAGCCGATGCAGATCGACCTCCGGATCCTGCGCTTCGACCCCGAGCGGGACGCCGCACCGCACTGGGACGCCTACCGGGTCGAGGCCGACCCGCGAACGGACCGCGTCCTCGACCTGCTCCACCGCGTCAAGTACGAGCACGACGGCACGCTGACGTTCCGGCGTTCCTGTGCCCACGGCATCTGCGGCTCGGACGCGATGCTCATCAACGGGCGGAACCGCCTGGCCTGCAAGGAGCGCATCGAGAAGCTCGGCCGGAAGATCAGCATCGCCCCGCTCCAGGGCCTGCCGGTCGTCAAGGACCTGGTCGTCGACATGGACCGGTTCTTCGAGAGCTACCGCTCGGTCATGCCGTTCCTGGTCAACGACCAGCCCCCGCCGGAGCGCGAGCGGATCCAGTCGGTCGAGGACCGCGCCAGGTACGACGACACGACCAAGTGCATCCTCTGCGCCGCCTGCACGACCTCGTGCCCGAGCTTCTGGGGCAGCGAGGACTACGTCGGGCCTGCCGCGATCGTCAACGCCCACCGGTTCATCTTCGACAGCCGGGACGAAGGCGATCACGAGCGCCTCGTGATCCTCGCCGACGCGGACGGCGTCTGGCGCTGTCGGACGATCTTCAACTGCACCGACGCCTGCCCGCGCGGGATCCACATCACCCAGGCGATCCTCGAGGTCACGGACCAGATGCGGAACGTCGTCCTGCCGCGCCGCGGGAAGGGCCGCGCGGCGTCCGGTCTGGCCGCGCCCGGGCCCGTCGCCTCTGGCACGGAGACGGCAGCCTGACCGACCGGCTCTGGCCCGAGCTCGAGCCGGAGCCCCCGGCGTCGTCCACGGCGCGCGCCGCGGAGGGTCGTCCGGCGGGTGCGTCGGCGCCTGGGTTCGTCGTCCGGACCGACGGCGCCGCCCGGGGCAATCCCGGCCCGGCATCCCTCGGGGCCGCCCTGTTCGACCTC
>JACQEG010000063.1 GCA_016200665.1 Chloroflexota bacterium
GCGCACGCGGTCATGTCATGCGATGTGGCGATGATGGCGCACCTGAGCCCCCGGTTCCACCGCGACGATGTCGACCCGGACCGGCAGGCGCGGGATCGGGATCCCGGTCAGGGGCGCGCCCTCGCGGAGCGTGAGCGCCGCGGCGCGAAGGCGGGCGAGCTTCGGCCGGTCGACGGTCTCCTCGGGCAGGCCGAAGTCGCGCCGCGCCCGCCACCGGACCTCGACGGCCACGAGGTACCCGGGTGGACCCGGGTCCACGGCGAGGATGTCGATCTCGGCACGGCCGACGTGGAGATTTCGCCCCAGGATCATCCAGCCGAGGACTCGCAGGCGGCCGGCGACCAGATCCTCCGCGTCTGCTCCGATCCGCTGGGCCGTGGTCCGCATCGGGCCATCGTGGCGAACCCCGCTGCACCGCCGCTTAGACGGGCAAGGCCTCGTCGAGGTCGGGCACGGCCAGGTTCTCGGGAGCGCCGATCGCATCCAGGCCGGCGAGGTCGTCGAGCTCGGCCTCGAGTCCGGCCAGGTCGGCAAGGCCAGCACCGAGCAGGTCCATCGACAGCTGGTCGCCGGCAAGGGTCCGCTGCAGCGCCAGGAAGCTCCGCCGGTGGAACGGCGTGAGGCCCTGGCGGCGGATGGCGAGCCGGTGCTCCAGGGTCGCGTAGCCCTGGTTGCGCTCCCAGCCGTAGCCGGGGTATCGGGCGGCGAGGAGGCTCATCATCCGGTCGCGGACGACCTTGGCGACGACCGACGCGCAGGCGATGGAGTAGCAGCGCGCATCGCCGTCGACGATCGCGGTGTACGGCCCGACGTGCTGTTCGAAGCCGGCGATGCGGTTGCCGTCGACGAGGACGTGGTCGTGCTCGCCGAGGCGGGCGATCGCGCGGCGCATCGCGAGGTGGGTGGCGTGGTAGATGTTCAGCTGGTCGATCTCGCGGACCGAGGCGGCCCCGACCGCCACCGCGACGGCCTTCGCCCGGATGAGCGGCGCGAGGCGCTCGCGCTGCTGCGCCGAGAGCGTCTTGGAATCTCGGACGCCGGGGATCCGGTGGCCATTCGGCCGGACGATGACCGCGGCCGCGACGACCGCCCCGCAGGTGGGTGCCACGCCGACCTCATCGACCCCGACGATCCGCTCCAGGCCGGCGCGCCACAGGGCGCGCTCGTGCCGAAGGTGGGGAATCTGGACCGCCATCGGCGGCAAGGGTAGCGCGGCTTCTCCGGCCCGGGCCGCCCGACAGGGAGACGGTTCGGCGCAGGTGGTGACCTGCCCGGGAGCTACTGCCGGACGCGGCGCTCGCGGAGGCTGGCGGCCTTGCCGACGCGCTTGCGCAGGAAGTACAGCTGGGCACGGCGGGCCTCGCCGTGGCGGACGACCTCGATCTTGTCGATCCGCGGGCTGTTGACCTTGAACGTCCGCTCGACGCCGACGCCGCTGGCGATCTTGCGCACGGTGATCGAGCGGGTGATCCCGCCGCCGCGGAGGCGCATGACCGTGCCCTCGAAGACCTGGACGCGCTCCTTGCCACCCTCGACGACGCGGGCCGCGACGCGGACCGTGTCGCCAGGCGCGAGCTCGGGCAGGTCGGTGCGGATCTGGTCGGCGGCGACCTGGTCGAGGACGTTCACGGCGGGCTTCCCTGGGCTTGCGGCAGCGTGGGCTGCCGAGGATTGGATGGTCGAGTGTCGGGCGACCGCTGCAGAGGCCTCGAATGAGGGACGCGGCCGGCGGCGGAGTATAGCACGGGGTTCCGGCCCCCCACGGTTCCTACCCCGGGTGGTCCCGGTCGCGAAGCAGGTCGGGCCGGCGCTGGCGGGTCCGCTCGAGGGCGGCCGCGCGGCGCCACGCCCGGATCGCGCCATGGTCGCCACTGACGAGGACCTCCGGGACGCCCTGCCCATCGAACTCGGCCGGGCGCGTGTACTGCGGGTACTCCAGCAGCCCGTCGGCGAAGGACTCCTCGAGCGTGGAGGCGTCGTCGATGGCGCCGGGCAGCAGCCGGATCACGGCATCGATGACCACGAGCGCCGGCAGCTCGCCACCGGTCAGCACGTAGTCGCCGATCGACAGCTCGAGGTCGACGAGCGACCGGATGCGGTCGTCGACGCCCTCGTAGCGGGGGCACAGCAGGACGAGGTGCGAACGGGTCGCGAGGTCACGGGCGCGCTCGTGGCGAAAGACCTCGCCGGCCGGATCGAGGAGGATGACCGTCGAGTCCGGGCGACGCAGCTCGGCCAGGGCGCCGGCGACTGGCTCTGGCCGGAGGACCATCCCCGCTCCCCCGCCGTACGGGGTGTCGTCGACGCTGCGGTGCCGGCCGAGACCCCAGCGCCGAAGGTCATGAACGCGGATGGCGACCAGACCCTGCTCCTGGATGCGACCGGGGATGCTCTCGGCCAGCGGCCCCTCGACCATCGCCGGGAAGAGCGTGACGACGTCGATCTCGAGCGTCACGCAGATCCCTCGGCTGGCGCGTCAGCGGATGGGGGTTCGGCCGACGCTCCGGCAGCGGGCGCGGCACCCTTGCCGTGACGCGACCAGCGATGGGGCTTGCGAAGCTTCGCCGGGCGCTCGTCGACGGGGCCGGACTCGAGCGCGAGTGACGCCTCGTCGACGACGATCTCGCCCCGGTCGGGCGCGAACTCGGTGACGATGCCCTTCACCGCGGGCAGGTCGAACTCGCCGACGGGCCCACCGCGGACGACGTAGACCTCCGTCTCGCCCGCCCGGTAGATGTCGACGACGCGCCCGAGCGACCGGCCATCGGTGCCGCGCACCTCCGTCCCGATCGTCTCGTGCCAGTAGGCCTGGCCCGGCTCCAGGTCGGCCGATCGGTCGACTTCGACCTCGAGGTACAGGTCGCGGAGCCGCTCCGCCGCGGCCCGCGAGCGGACCTCGGCGAAGGCCAGCCACCAGCCCGGACCGTCGGCGATCGGCTCGGCCATCGCGATCGTCAGCGATCGCGCCTCGCCCTCGGGGTGCAGGGCGACGCCCGGGACGAAGCGCTCCCCCGGGCGATCGGTCAGGACCTCGACCCGGACCGTGCCGCCGAGGCCGTGCAGGCCCCGGACGAGCCCGACGACGAGTCGAGTCGGCGCGGCCCGGCCGGAAGGATCGCTCGTCGTCAGACGATCTCGAGCGTCACCGAGCTGCCCTCGCGGGCGGCCGTGACCTTGAGCAGCGTCCGGAGCGCCTTGGCGACGCTGCCGTTGCGCCCGATGACCTTGCCCATGTCGTCCTCGGCGACGTGGAGCTCGATGACGGTGCCCTCCTCGTCCTCGACCTCGGTGACCTGCACGGCCCCCGGATCGTCGACGAGGGTCTTCGCGACGTACTCGACCAGCTCCCTGGCAGCCATCGTGCCGTCCCCTACTTGGCGGCGGGCAGGACGCCCGCGCTGCGGAAGAGGCGCGCGACCGTGTCGGACGGCAGGGCGCCCTTGGCGAGCCAGGCCTTGGCCTTGGCCTCGTCGATGTGGAGCTCGATCGGGTCGGTTCGCGGGTTGTAGTGGCCGATCGTCTCGATCGACCGGCTGTCCCGGGCGCTTCGGGAGTCGGCGACGACGAGCCGGTAGGTCGGCTGCTTCGTCGCCCCGACGCGGGTGAGCCTGATGCGGACGGCCATGGGTCTGTGCTCCTCCTCTGGGTGTTGGGCTACGACGCCGCGGGCGTCGGTGGTGGCGTGGACACGGACAGGACGACCCGGGTGTGGGAGAGGCCGTGCTCGAGGGTCGAGGTCACGAGGACGGCATCGATCGGCTCGACGAAGGGCAGGAAGTCGGCCTGCCAGCGGGCCCGGAGGTCGGCCGGCAGGAGCGTGGTCGCGAGCTGCCGGAGGCTCGCACCGGCCACGTAGACCTGGCCGAGGTTCGAGGCCGACCCACGATCGATCGACCGCTTGTACGCGGCCTGGTCGGCGAGCGTCGCGCCGGCGTCGACGTGGAGGACGTCGCGGGCGAAGCCCTCGTCCCCGCCGATGAGGACGAGCTTGCCGCGCACGGCCAGCGTGATCTTGACCCGCAGGTCCGAGGGGATGGTGAGGCCGCCGAGGCTGCCACCGGCGCCGGCCTGGTTCAGCAGCGACGACAGGTCGCCGAGGTCGATCGTCGTGACGGTCGTGCCGTCGACGTTCACGTCGGTGGTCGAGCCGCCACCGCTGAGCGCCATGAGGCTCAGGAGGCTCTTCAGCTGCGCGACCTTGGTCGTCGCCGTGGCCTCATCGGTGGCCACGAGGACGAGGCCCGCGTCGATCCCTGGCGTCGTCCCGGCGGCTGACGTCGTCGTCTGCGGGATGGCGACGACGCCTGCATCGCTCACCCAGCCGACGACGCCCTCCGGTCCGCCGGCGAGGCTGAGGGCCGCGTCGAGCTGGGCCGCCTGGGACTGGAACTGTGGATCGCTCCGCAGCGCCGCCAGCGCCGTCTGGGCGGTGACGCCGACCCCATGGAGCTCGGCGAGCAGGACGGTATTGCCGGGCAGGAACCCGGCGATGTCGCTGACGTGCGGCGGCGGCAGCGTCGGCAGCGGTGACCCCGCCGCCGCGCTCGCACCCGAGCCGGTCTTCGGCGGCGCGACGTACAGGTCCGCCACGAGGGCATCGTCCTCTGCTCGGATGCCCGCGATCATCCATTCGGGCAGCGCGGCCGCCGTCGGCAGGGAGATCGGGAGTGACGCCGGCATCGACGCCTGCACGGACTGCATGAGCGCGGCCGCGGTCCCGGAGACGTAGACCGTGGCGAGCCGATCGCCGCCGAGGGTGTCGCGGGCCTTGCTGTAGGTGGCGTCGCGATCGATGCCGGTGCCGCCGGTGTGCGCCGCCAGGGCGGCCTGGATGCCGGCCGGTGTGCCCAGCAGCCCGAACTTGCCATCCATGAAGCAGGCCATCGAGCCGTCGGCCGACCCGCCGGCGCCGGAGCCTCCGGCCAGGATGCCGACGAAGGTCGGTCCGGCCAGCCACGGCTTGAGCTTCGTGGCGTAGTCGACGCTGCCGTTCGTCACGCCCTTGGCGAGGCGATCGAGCGTCTCGTCGAGCTTCGCTCCGAGCGTCGATTGATCGGCAAAGCCGGGGAAGTGGGCGAGCAGGTTGCCGACCTTCTGGAGCTGGTCGCCGGGCAGATCGAGCCGGAGCTCGGCCACCACCACGGCGTTGCCGGGCACGTACTTCAGCGCCTCGGGCACGGGACGCGAGCTGAGCAGCAGCGCCGCCGCGATGGCGACGACCACGGCCCCCGCGGCAACCCCGCCGCCGATGAGCCAGCGCGTCCGAGCGGTCATGGCCGGCATCGGATCACCTCCGTCCAAGGAGTCCAGCGCCCGCAGGTCCCCCGCGCATGCCGGACAGCTGCTTCATGACTCGCTGCATGTCCCCGAACTGCTTCACGAGCCGATTGACATCCGGAAGGGACGTGCCGGAGCCGGCGGCGATGCGACGCCGGCGTGAGCCGTTGAGGATCCCGGGATCGCGCCGCTCGCGCGGCGTCATCGAGCGGATGATCGCCTCGGTCCGCCGAAGCTCGCCGCGGTCGACGGCCGCCTGGGCTTCCTTGGCGAGCCCGCCCATGCCCGGGATCATCGAGACGATCTGGCCGAGCGGACCCATCTTCTGGACCTGCTGGAGCTGGTCCAGGAAGTCCTCCAGGCTGAACTCGGCCTTGCGGAGCTTCGCCTCCATCTTCGCCGCGGCCGCCGCGTCGACATGCTCCTGGGCCCGCTCGACGAGGGTCATGACGTCGCCCATGCCCAGAATCCGGCCCGCGAGCCGGTCGGGATGGAAGACCTCGAGGGCGTCCGTCTTCTCACCGCTGCCGAGGAACTTGACCCCGATCCCCGTGACGCTCGCGATCGAGAGCGCGGCGCCGCCCCGGGCGTCACCGTCGATCTTCGTGAGGACGAGCCCGGTCACGGGCACGGTCCCGGCAAATGCCTGGGCCACGGCCACGGCCTCCTGGCCCGTCATCGCGTCGACGACGAGGAGCGTCTCGACGGGATGGACCGCGGCATCCACGGCCCGGATCTCGGCCATGAGCTCATCGTCGATCGAGAGCCGGCCGGCGGTGTCGAGGATCACGGTGTCGCGGGTCTGCCGCTTCGCCGCCTCGAGCGCACCGCGGGCGATGTCCACGACCGCGGTGCCCGCCGGGGCGCGATGGACCGGGACGTCGATCGCCTTGCCGAGGAGCTCGAGCTGGTCCGCGGCGGCGGGCCGGTATGGGTCGGCGGCCACGAGGATCGGCCGGCGACCCTGACGGACGACGTGTCGGGCGAGCTTCGCCGCCGTCGTCGTCTTGCCGGAGCCCTGGAGCCCGACGAGCGAGATGACGGCCGGGTTGCCCTGGAGGTGGAAGGTCCGATCGCCGGCGGAGAGCAGGCCGACGAGCTCGTCGTGGACGATCTTGACGACCTGCTGGCCGGCGTTGAGGCCGGCCAGGACGTCGGCGCCGACCGCCTGCTCGCGGACGCGGGCCACGAAGTCCTTGACGACGCGGAAGTTGACGTCGGCCTCGAGCAGCGCCAGCCGGACCTCGCGCATCGCGGCATCCACGTCGGCCTCGGACACGCGGCCGCGACCGGTCAGCCCGGCAAGGGTGCGGCGCAGGCGCTCGCTCAGCTGGTCGAACACGGAGTGGAACGGGTCCTCCCGGTCGGGGCGGACGCGCGGGTTCTGACGCGTCGGCGGCGGAAGTGTAGCCGATGGTCTCCCGGACCGGCTGCGGCCAGAACCCGCCAGGCCGGCCCCTTCAGCCCGACGGCGGCGGTGGCACCGTGATCTGGACCTGGCCGTGGGCCGAGCCGTTGGTGAACCGCAGGGTGTACGTCCCGCTCAGCCCCGACGGCACCTCGAACCGGCTCGACAGCCCGGCCTGGGTCTTGCCGGGAAGCAGGAGCGTGACCGACTGGCTCCGACCGTCCTTGCGCGGCTTCACGATCGAGCCGTCCGGCAGCACGAGCGAGACATTGTCGCCGCTGAAGGCCAGGCCGCCCTCGAAGGTGCCTCGGTACGTCGCGTCGTAGCTCACCGTCAGCGCGGCGGTGTTCACCGGCAGCTCCTCGGCCCAGTCCGGAAGGTCCCACCGGAGCTCGCCCGTCCGGATCGTGACCCGCAGGTCGGCCGCGTTGGCCGTGCCCTTGACGGGCAGCGTGATGGGCTCGAGGGTGGCCAGCTTCAGCGGGCCGCTGCCGAACGGCACGATCGCCTGGACCGCCTCCGATGCGCCGATCCGGATGACCGCGTCATCGACCGACGGGCGGCCCGGGACGTCGAAGCTGATCAGCTCGTCGACCGCACCTCCGGCGGGCACGAGCGGTGGCTCCGTGCCGCTCACGGGCTCGAACCCCTGGGCCGCCGCCGTGATCCGGATGGGCAGGTCGAACGAGCGATCGTCGGTGCCCGGATTCGAGATCCGGACCAGGACGGTCACGGTGCCGCCCGTCGGATCGAAGATCGTCGTCGCCGACTCGAAGGTGAGGACCATCCCGGCATACCACACGGTCGTGTTGAGCTCATAGCGGATGACTGTCGGGGTCGGGAGCGGTGGCTCCGTCGAGCCGGCAGAGGAAGGCGTCTCGTCCGGGCCGCACGCGCCGACGGCGAGGGCGGTCGCCAGCGCGAGCAGGGCGAGTCGCCGCGGCTGAGGCTGCCACGCTCGGCCGGATCGGACGGTCATGCCGCGGCCCCGGCGGGCGCGAACAGGGCGGCGACGAAGGCGTCCGCGTCGAACGGCACGAGATCGGTGGCGCGCTCCCCCACCCCGACGTCCACGACCGGCAGGCGGAGCCGATCGGCGATGGCGAAGACGATGCCGCCGCGGCTCGTCGAGTCCAGCTTCGTGAGCACGATGCCCGTCAGTCCGACCGCGGCATGAAAGGCCTCGGCCTGGGCCAGGCCGTTCTGGCCGGTCGTCGCGTCGAGCACGAACAGCGTCTCCGGCTGTGCCTCGGGCAGGCGGCGGTTGACGATCCGCCGGATCTTCGTGAGCTCGTCCATGAGGTTCGTCCTGGTGTGGAGGCGACCCGCCGTGTCCACGATGACCGTCTCCGCGCCGCGGGCGATCGCCGCGGCCAGGGCGTCGTACACGACGGCAGCCGGGTCCGCCCCGGCGGCGTGGGCGACGACCTCGGAGCCTGTCCGCGTTGCCCAGACCCGCAGCTGCTCGACGGCCGCGGCCCGGAACGTGTCGGCCGCGGCCAGGATGACGCGCCTCCCCGCGGCGCGCTCCAGGTGGGCAAGCTTGCCGATCGTCGTCGTCTTGCCGGTGCCGTTCACGCCGACCACGAGGATGATCCGGGGCGACCCGGGCCGGCCCAGCGGTCGCTCCGGCGGCGGCGCCTCGTGAAGCAGCGCCGCCAGCTCGTCACGGACGGCCGTGACCGCGTCGCCACCCGCTGCCCGGGCCGCCCGCGCCTGCGCCCGCTCGACGACGTCCATGGCCAGCCCGGCACCGACGTCGCCGGCGATGAGCGCCTCCTCGACCTCCTGCCAGGCCTCGGCCGGGACGCGCGATCCGCCCAGCAGGCCGCGGAGACGGCTCATGAATCCGCCGCGACTCCGTTCCAGGCCGGCCTCGAGCGGCGCCAGCTCCCCCGGCTCCCCGGCCACCTAGCCCGCCGCCTCCCCGGGTGAGACCTGCGCGACGTCCGGCGCCAGCTCGTCGGCGCGGAGGCCGGCCGGGATGATCGGGGCTCGCCGGCTCGGGGCCGCGTCGGCGGCCGAGCGGGCCAGGGCCGTCGCCTCCTCGAGCCGGAGGCTGACGACGCGACTCACCGAGTCGTCGCCCACCGTGACGCCGTAGAGCGCGTCGGCGGTCTCGATCGTGCCGCGGTTGTGGGTGATAACGACGACCTGGGTGGTTCGCCCGAGCTCCCGCAGCGCGTCGGTGAACCGGCCGACGTTTGCCTCGTCGAGCGCGGCGTCGACCTCGTCGAGCACGCAGAACGGCACGGGCCGGACCTCGAGCATCGCGAAGAGCAGCGCGACGGCGGTGAGCGCCCGCTCCCCGCCCGAGAGCATCGCGAGCGCCTGCGGCTTCTTGCCGGGCGGCCGCGCCGTGATCTCGATTCCGGTCGTCGCGAGGTCGCCGGGCTCGGTCAGCGAGAGCTTCGCGAAGCCGCCGCCGAACAGCTGCCGGAACCGGGCGTCGAAGGCTCGCTCGAGGAGCCCGAACGTCGCCCGGAACTGGCTCGCGATGAGCGTGTCGAGCTCGGCAATGAGGGCTCTCGTCCGATCGACGGCCGCGATCAGGTCGGTCCGCTGGCTCTCGAGGCTGTCGAGCCGTGCCGCGAGGGCGGCGTGCTCCTCGAGGGCGTACGGGTTCGCGGCCCCCAGCTCGTGGAACCGTCGACGGAGCGCCGACAGGCGACCGGGGCTCGGCGCTTCGGCCGGAGGCGCTTCGGCTGCCCAGCGGACGGCCACGGCCGCGAGGGCTGCCTCCAGGCGGACGACGTCGGCCGATTCGTCGGCGCCGGTCGCGTCGGGGGCCGCTGCCTCGGCGGGGTCCGTCGTCTGCTCGGCGAGCTCCGGGTCCGCGGCGGGTGCTCCAGGCGCGAGGTGTCGCAGGCCAAGGTCGCCGAGGCCGGCGAGCTCGACGAGGAGCTGCTCACGCAGCGACTCGAGGCTCAGGCGGGCTTCCAGCTCCTCGCGCTCGACGGCTCGAGCCGTCTCCTGCAGCCGCTGGACAGCCTCGCGCGCCGAGGCCGCCGCCCGTTCCGCCCCACCGAGGGCCCGACGCTCCTCGGCGTCCTGTGCCAGCACGGCATCGACCGCGAGGGTCGCGACCGCGACGACGGCCGTGGCATCGGCGAGCGCCTGCCGCGCGGCTTCCAGGGCTCCCGTCGAAGCGGTCTCGCGGATCCCGAGCGCGACATTCGCTGCGTCGATTTCGGCAAGGCGCCGCTCGTCGATCGCCACCGCGGCCTCGGCGCGAGCCCGCTCGCGTTCTGTCTCCCGGCGCCCGGTCTCGGCCAGGTGCCACGCGGCCTCGACACGGTCGCGGGTCGCACGAAGATCCCTGACGCGGCTCTCCAGGGCCGCGACGAAACCCGCGCGTGGCTCTGTGCCGTCCGAATCGCCGGACGCCACCGGGTGTTCCGTCGAGGAAGCCTCGAGGTCGGACAACGTCGCCCCGGCACGCTCCACGGCACCGGTGAGTCGGGCGACCTGGGCTTCCAACCACGCGGCCTCGCGGGCAGCTGCCTCGGCCCGCCGGCCGACGGCCGCTGCATCAGCCTCGGCAGCGCGTCGTCGTTCTCCCAGTCGGGCGCGCTGGTCGCGGGCCCGGCGCGCCGTGTCAGATGCGCTCGCGAGGTCGGCCTGGGCGCGGGCGAGCTCCTCGGCGTGCCCTGCGACGGCGACCTCGAGCTGCTCGACGGCAGCCTGGAGCCGCGCCGCTTCTGCACGTCGCTCGAGGAGGCCGTCGGTCCGACCGAGGCTGATCGCCGGTCCGCGCACCACCGCGCCGCCGTCCGCCGTGACGACCAGCCAGCCTGCCGGGAGCGTGGGCTGCAGCTCGAGCGCGGCGGCGAGGTCCGGCACCCACGCGGCACGGGACAGGAGCGCCACGACGGCGCTGCTCGGATCGGCCGTGATCGCGTCGGCGAGGACGCCCCCGCCCGCCGCCTCGACCGACGCCCGGAAGGTCGTCATCGGCTCTCGTGCCTCGGCGGTCATGGAGATCGCCTCGCGCACCACGACGGCGCCCCGCTGGTCGCCGAGCGCCGGGACCGCGCCCCGTCCGATGACATAGCCCGCCGCAAGCTCACCCAGTGCTGCGGCAACGGCTGCCCGTCGGGCGTCGTCGACGACGAGCCCATCGGCGAGCCCCCGACCGCCGGCCGACCGTACCGCGGTCCCGAGGCTGCCGCGTTCCTGGGCCTCGATCGTGTCCCGGACCGCCGCGAGGTGGCCCTGGGCCGCGGACAGGCGCGCCGCCGCATCGGCCCGGCCCTCCGTCAGCGCCTCGGCCAGCTTCGTCGCATCGCTGAGCCCCGCCGCGGCGCCTTCCTCGTCGAGCCGCGCGACCGCCTCCTCGTCGCCGATGGCGATCAGCGCCTGCTCCGCCTCCGCCAGGGCAACCGCCGCGGCATCCCGCGCCAAGCTCGCGCTCGAGGCCCGGCTCGCCTCCGTTGCCAGCTCGCGCTGGAGCTCCGCCTGGCGTCGGCGCGCAAGGTCCAGGTCCGCCGTCCGAGTCGCCGTCGCCCGCCTGAGCGCTTCTCGATCCTGCTCTCCGGCAGCAGTGGAGGTCATGGCCTCCGCAAGCTCCCGGGTGGCCGTGGCGAGCGCCCCTTCTGTCTCACGCAGCTCGTGTTCGAGGGTCGGGTCGGTGCCCTGGACGCTCATGGCCGCTGCTCGTCGGTCGGTGACGAGTCGCGCCTCCAGCGCGGCGCGCTCGGCGGCCAGTCGCTCGAGGTCCTGCCGCGCGGCGGCGGCGTCGGATTCGGCCCGGGCGCCATCGAGCCGCGCTGCGGTCAACGCATCCCGGGCCGCATCGAGCTCGCGCCGTGCCTCCGCCGCGGCAGCCGCGCTGGCGGAGAGTCGATCCGCGAGGCCGCCCGCGACCGTCTCCCGCCCGGCCAGCTCGGACATGGCCGTCTCGAGCTGCGATCGACCGCCGGCCAGCATCCGCTCGGCGGTCGCGAGCCGCGCCGCCGCAGCGTGCCATCGGGCGTGGGCGGCGAGGAGCAACGCCTCGGCGAGCTCGTCGCCGGCGTCGCGGCGGCTGGCCTGCTGCTGGGCCTGGGCGGCGAGCCGCCGGACCTGGGGTCGCAGCTCCGCGGCGACGTCCTCGACCCGGGCGAGGTTCGCCTCCGACTCGATGAGCTGCTCCTCGGCGCGACGGCGGCGGCGGTCGTGACGGCGAACGCCGGCGACCTCCTCGAACAGCGGCCGGCGCTCCTCGGGTCGCAGGGCCAGCGCCTGGTCGACCATGCCCTGGCCGATGAACAGGAAGGCGTTCTCCGCGAGATGGGCCGAGTCGAGCAGGTCGACGAGGTCGCGCAGTCGAACGCGCTGGCGATTGAGGACGTACTCGTTCTCGCCGGACCTGAACAGGCGACGGCCCAGCTCCACGACCCCGAACTCGACGGGCAGCAGGCCGTCGGCGTTGTCGAACACGATCTGGACGTCGGCCATGCCGAGCGCCGGGCGGCGCTCCGAGCCGGCCCAGATGACGTCCTCGGCCTTGCGCGTTCGGAGCGCCCGGCCCTGCTCGCCGAGGGCCCAGCGGAGGGCGTCGGCGAGGTTGCTCTTGCCGGAGCCGTTGGGTCCGACGACCGCGCTGATCCCCGGGCCGAAGGCGACGTGGGTCCGCTCGGCGAACGACTTGAAGCCCTGGAGGCGGACCGACAGCAGCCGTGCGGGAGCGCTCATCGACTGCTGCCTGCCGCGGTCTCCGCGGCCGCGGAGCGGGCCTCGAGGACGGCGATCGCCTCGGCCGCGGCCGCCGTCTCGGCCTGGCGGCGGGACGAGCCCACGCCCATCCCGAGGGTCTCGTGGCCGACCTCCACCTCGACCCGGAAGACCTTCTCGTGGTCGGGCCCGGCCGCCTCGACGACGCGATACTCGGGACGCGTCCCGAGGTGCTGCTGGGCGAACTCCTGGAGGCGACTCTTCGGGCTCTTCAGGTCGTCCGGCGGGGTCGCCGCGTCGAGCTCCGGCGCGGCGAGGGCCGCGAGCCAGGCCCGGGCGGCCTCCCAGCCCAGGTCGAGCAGGATCGCCCCGGCCAGGGCCTCGAACGTCGACGCGAGGAGGACCGGTCGATGGCCGCCGTCGGGCGGCGCCTCGCCCTCGCCCAGGGCGACGAACGAGCCGAGGTCGATCCGCTCGGCCAGCCGGGCGAGGCCGGCGGCGCTCACGATCACGGCGCGCCGTGCCGAGAGCAGCCCCTCGTCGTCGTCGGGATGGCGCGCGTACAGGGCGTCGGAGACGACGAGATTGATGACGGCGTCACCGAGGAACTCGAGGCGCTCGTTGTGGCCGGCAGCCTCGCCGGGATGCTCGTGCAGCCAGGACGCGTGGGTCAGCGCCTGACCGAGCAGGCGCCGATCGCGGATCGGGAGCCCGAGGCGCTCGGCGAGGTGCTCGGCGCGCTCCACGATCCCGGTGGGGAGTTGCTGGTCGCGGGGTCGGAGCCCCGGTCAGCCGTTCCGCTCGTCGATGTACTCGACGGCATCGCCGACGGTGCGGATCTTCTCCGCGTCCTCGTCGGAGATCTCCGTCCCGAACTCCTCTTCGAGGCTCATGATCAGCTCGACCAGGTCGAGCGAGTCCGCATTCAGGTCGTCGACGAACGACGCCTCAGGCTTGACCTCGTCTTCGTCGACCCCGAGCTGCTCGACGACGATCTTCTTGAGACGCTCATAGGTCGTTGCCACGGACTCCCTCCTCGGAGTTGGGTGCCGATGCCTGCAAGTCTGCGGGTTCGCGGGCCACGTGCCCGAGGACGCCATTCATGAGGCGCCGCATCGGGTCTCCACTGTAGATCCGTGCGAGCTCCACCCACTCGGCGATCGCCACCCGGGGCGGCGTCGCGGAGTGTAGCACCTCGGATAGGGCGGATCGGAGCAGGCTGCGGTCCATCCGGGCCAGCTGCACGACCGGGTACTGGGGCGCCGTGCGCTCGATGAGGGCGTCGATCGAGTCGCGATGGGCGACCACGTCGGCCACGATCCGGCGCGCCAGTGCGCCCGCGTTCGGATCGGCGTCGGTCTCGGCCAGGGTGCGCTCCAGGATCGCCGTCGCGGTGCGCTGGCCGAACTCGGCCTCGAAGACCGCGGCCAGGGCGACGCGTCGCCCGGAGCGCAGGCTTCGGACCCGGTCGGCTCGCTCCGCGGCCGACGACCCGGTGGTCGAGACGCCCGTCCTGCCCGGCGCTGCCGAGGCAGCCCGCTTCCTAGGCCCCGACGCCATCGACCAGCACCGTCACGCCGGCCACCCGGAGCCCGAGGAGCCGCTCGATCGCGGTGCCGACGGCATGCTGGACGGCCGCCGTGGCCGTGACGAGGTCGGCCCCGGGCCGGGCGACCAGCCAGATCCGGACGCTGACCTCGTCGGCGCGAACCCGGATGCGGACCGGTGACCCGGCGAGGGCGACGCGCCATGGCGGTGCGGCGCGACCGACGCGGAGCACCTCCGGCACCTCCAGCGCCGCCAGCCGCGCGACCTCGGCGATGACCCCGCGCCCGACGCTCAGGACCGGTCCCTCGCCCGTCATGCCCCACCCTCCATGGCGCCCGTCTCCGCGAGGGCCGGCGCGGCAGGCATCTCGGCGACCTGGTCGGCCGCCGCATCCGCGGCCCGGAGCGCCTCGGCGATCCGCTCCGGGACGCGCTCCCGCGCGGCGCGGGCGGCGACGTCGACCCCGAACGCGATCATCCGCCGGCGGGCCCGGCCGTGGGTGATGATCACGACGCCCTTGACCCCGAGCAGCGGAGAGCCCCCGGCCTTCTCGTAATCGAAGACCTCCCGGATCCGGCCGATCCCGGGACGCAGGAGCAGGTAGGCGAGCCTGCCGCGGATGCCCGCCGACAGCTCGGCCCGCCACAGGTCGAAGATGAACGTCGAGAGGCCCTCGAAGAACTTGATGACGACATTGCCGGTCACCGCGTCGGTGACGACCACGTCGGCGAGGTCGGCGGTGAGGTCCTTGCCCTCGACGTTCCCGACGAACCGCAGGCCGCTCTCGTCGAGCAGCTCCGTCGCCCGCTGGATCAGGAGGTCGCCCTTGCCCTTCTCCTCCCCGATCGAGAGCAGGGCCACCCGTGGTTCGGCGATGCCCAGGACCCGCTCGGCGAAGATCGTGCCCATCCGGGCGTACTGGGCGAGGTTCTCGGCGGACGAATCCGGGTTGGCACCGATGTCGAGGAGCACGAACGGGCTGCCGCGCCGGACCATCTGGACCGCGAGCGCCGGGCGGTCCACCCGCGGCAGGCGCCCGATGCGGAGGACGGCGGCGGCCATCCCGGCGCCGGTGTGGCCGGCGGTGATGACCGCATCGGCCCGGCCATGCCTGACGAGATCGCAGGCGACGAGGATCGAGGCGTCCTTCTTCTCGCGGAGGGCGAGCGCCGGGTGCTCGTCCATCTCGATGACGTCCGCGGCCGGCACGATCTCGACGTTCGGCGGGAGCGTCGGGGCGATCGCCCTGATCGCGTCCTCGCGACCGACGAGCAGGATGACGTCGGCGGGGTGCGCCGCCGCGTAGTCGAGGGCGCCGGGAACGACCTCCGACGGACCGTGGTCGCCGCCCATCGCGTCGACCGCGATGCGGACCGCCGCCCCGCCGTGATCCTTCAGGCCCAGCCAGGAACTCATGGGCTCTCCGAGGACCGAGGCGCCGCACCGCCGGCCATCGGTCCGAGGACTACGAGACCGTCACCCGGCCGCCGGCTCGTCCTTGGTCTTCTTCAGCTCGAGGACGGGTCGGCCGGCATAGAAGCCGCAGTTCGGGCAGGCGCGATGGGCCCGCTTCGGCTGGTGGCAGTGCGGGCACTCCTCCAGCTGCGGGACGCTGATCGCCAGGTGGGCGCGCCGATCTCCCTGCCGGGCATGGGAGACCTTGCGCTTCGGCACACCCATGGGTTCAGAGGCTCCTTTCGAAGGGACTGTCGGGGATCCGTCGGGCGGGACAGCCCTTCGCCCTCGGAGGACCGAGGCGACGCTGCTGCGCACCATCGATCCGAGGATTCCGATCGCGGAGTCTATCCGTTCTCGTCCCCGCCGTCGACTCGGAACGCCCTGAGCGCCTCGAGCCGCGGGTCGATGTCGTCCTCCGGGTGGGCCGCGTGGCCCGGCCCGAGCCGCTCGCCGCAGGTCGGGCAGAGCCCGGGGCAGGCCTCCTCGCACAGCGGCGCGATCGGCTCCGCGAGGCTGATCGCCTCGGCGACGAGCGGGCCGAGCTCGAGCTCGTGGTGGTCGGTGAGGCGCGCGACGTCCGGCTCGCTCGAGGCGTCGACGGGAGTCCCGGAGGCCAGGTCGATGCTGGGCAGCGCCTCCTCGGCGACCTCGACGTCGATCGGGACCTCGATGGCGCGCAGGCAGCGCGCGCACTCGGCTTCGATCGCGGCATGCAGGCCGGCCTCGACGAGCACGCCCCGATTCGTCCGGACGATCTCGACGGTGCCCTCGATCGGCTCCACGAGGCGAAGGTCGCCGGGGAGCGGGATCGTGACGCCACTGACGGGATACCGGCGGCGCTCGCCGGGTGGCTCACCGAGCAGGCCCGCGAGCGGGTACGTCAGCGGGGCGGCTGCCGTCATCGTCTGGCTGACGAACGGGCCCCCGACTCCTCCCCGGCCATCGGGCCATCGCCGTCCGCCTCCGCGCCGGCCTCGGCGTGCTCGTCGTCGAGCCCGCGGAGCTGCGCTCGGCGATCGTCGAGGACCTCGATCCCCTTGCGGATCTCCGCGAGGGCCTTGACCGCCTCGGTCTCGAGCGCCAGCAGGATCTGAGTGGCGTAGGAGTCCGCGCCCGCCGCGACGTCCTGGCCGGCTGCCTCCGCCTCGCCGATGATCCGGCGGCCCTCGGCCTCGGCGCCCTCGGTCAGGCCCCGCTCGCTGATGAGGAACGCCGCCTGCTCCTGCGCCCGGCTGACGATCCGCGTGGCCTCCTCGTTGGCCTGGTCGAGGATCCGCTCGCCCTCGGCGTTGATGCGCTTCGCAGCCTGGACCTCCTCCGGGATGGCGACCCGGAGCTGGTCGATGAGATCGAGGACGGCGTCGCGGTCGACGAGGACCTTGCGGGTCGCCGGCACGCCGGTGCCGGTCGCGATCTGCGACTCGAGCCGCTCGAGCAGGAAGATGATGTCCAGCGGGGGCCTCGCAGTCGTGGGTGGGGTGTGGCGAGAGTATCGCACGCTCCCGATCGGTCGCGAGAGGCGGCTCAGGACCTGCCCAGGACCTGCTCAGGACTGCCGAGCGCCTCGCGCAGCGCAGCCGCAGCCGCGGGTGGGACCATGCTCGACACGTCGCCCCCGAGCGCGGCGATCTCGCGGACCAGGCTCGAGCTGATGGAACTGTGCTCGGGCGCGGTGATGAAGCAGACGGTGTCGACATCCGGGGCCAGGCGGCGGTTGTTCTGGGCAAGCTGGAGCTCGGTCTCGAAGTCAGACACGCCCCGGATGCCGCGCACGATCGCGGTCGAGCCGTGGGCCCTCGCTGCCTCCACGGTCAGCCCGTCGAAGGTGACCACCGCGACGCGGTCGGCCGCCAGCCCGGCCGCGCCGGCCGCCTGCTCGATGACGGCCACGCGGGTGGCGGCCGGCAGCCGCGGCGTCTTGCCGGGATTCGAGACGACCGCGACGACCACGCGGTCGAAGACCCCGAGCGCCCGGCGCAGGACGTCGAGGTGGCCGAGCGTCATCGGGTCGAACGACCCCGGGTAGAGGGCGACCTTCATCCGGCCTCCTCGGTGGACCACCGGTACAGCGTGAGCGCGGAGTCACCGAACCGCCGCTCCCGAGCCGATCGTAGCAGCCCGATCTCGGCCGGAAGCTCGGTCCGGACCGGGTGCTTCGCGACGAGCGTCCCGCGTTCGGCCAGGATCGCCCCACGGCTCGGCGGCGGACCGGCCGCCGCGACGCGCTCCAGGACGGCGAGGAGCAGCTCCGGCCGGTCGTACGGCGGGTCGACGAGGACGGCGTCGTCGGCGACCTGCCCGACTCGCGTCCTGGCGAGCCATTCGAGCGCGTCCGCCTGCTCGACCGTCGCGGCAGGTCCGGCGAGGCGCGTCGTCTCGAGATTGCGACGGATCGCGACGACGGCTCTCGCGTCGCGGTCCACGAACATCGCGTGGCGGGCACCCCGGGAGAGCGCCTCGATGCCGCCGGCACCGCTGCCGGCGAACAGGTCGAGGAACCGACCGTCGCGGATCGCCGGCTCGAGGATGGCGAAGAGCCCCTCCTTCAGGCGATCGCCGAGTGGCCGCACCCCTTCGGCCGGCCCGACGAGGCGCATCCCGCGGGCCGTTCCCGCGACGACGCGGCCGGCCGGAGTCGTTGCGGCCATCAGGCGCGGGACCCCGCAGCGATCACGCCGCGCCCGCCGGCTCCGCGTCGGTGATGGCAGACAGCCAGCCGCCGCGCAGCTCGCGGGCGAGCGGCCCATGCTCGGGTGCCAGCCGCCCGGCGTCGTCGAGCAGGGCCTCAGCGGCCTCGCGCGCCGCGATCGCCAGCTCCCGGTGGCGCTCGAGCTGGAGCGACGCGACCCGGAGCTGCGGCAGGCCGCTCTGGACCAGGCCGAGGACGTTGCCCTCCCGCCGGAGCTCCCAGTCGCGCTCGGCGAGCGCGAAGCCGTCGCGAAGCTCCTGGACGGCCGCGAGCCGGGCGCGGGCAACGTCGTCGGTCGAGTCCGACACGAGGACGCAGTAGGAGTCGGCCGTTCCGCGACCGACGCGGCCCCGGAGCTGGTGGAGCTGGGCGAGCCCGAACAGGTCCGCGCCCTCGACGACCATGACCGTCGCCTCGGGCACGTCGACGCCGACCTCCACGACCGTCGTCCCGACGAGGACGTCGAGCTCGCCGTCGCGGAACCGGGCCATCTCGGCGTCGCGGTCGGCGGCCTTGAGGCGGCCGTGGACGAGCCCGACGCGGAGCGGTGCGAGCGTCTCGGTCAGGCGACGGAACTCGGCCTCGGCCGCGAGGGCCTCCGCGGCGACGTCGTCCTCGGCGTCGCCGCCGGGGTCCGTCTCCGACGTTGAGCCGTCGCCATCGCCGGCTGCGTCGCCGATCCGGGGAACCACGACGAAGGTCCGGTGGCCGGCCGCCGCCTGCTCGCGCACGAATGACCAGGTCCGGTCCAGGTCGGCCGGAGCCCGGATGCCGGTCCGGATCGGGATCCGGCCCTCGGGCGGCGTCCGGAGGTCGGTGACGTCGAGATCCGCATACAGGACCTGGCCGAGCGTCCGCGGGATCGGCGTGGCGGTCATGAGCAGGACGTGCGGCGCGCCACCACGCGACTTCGCCTCGAGCGCCGAGCGCTGGTCGACGCCGAAGCGGTGCTGCTCGTCGATGACGACGAGGCCCAGGTCCGCGAACGACGAGGCATCCGAGAACAGGGCGTGGGTTCCAACGACGATCGGCGCCATGCCGGACGCAAGCAGCTCGCGAACGCGCGCCGCGTCGCCGGCCCTGAGCGAGCCGGTGAGCAGCTCGACCGGCAGGCCCAGCGACCCGAGCAGCTCGATGAGGGTCCGGTGGTGCTGCCGCGCCAGCAGGTCCGTCGGGGCGAGGAGCGCCCCCTGGCGACCGGCCAGCGCGGCCGCGGCGAGCGCCCACGCCGCGACGGCGGTCTTGCCCGAGCCGACATCGCCCTGGAGGAGCCGGAGCATCGGGCTCGTTGCCGAGAGGTCGGCGCGAACATCGCGGATGGCCCGGTCCTGGTCGGTGGTCAGGGTGATCGCCCGACCGGCCTTCGCCGCCACCCCGGCGACGATCGCGTCCCGGATCCGGCCGTCGGTGGGGTCGTCGACGGGCACCGCCGCCGCGGTCGTGCGCACGCGGCCGCGGCGGCGTCCGACCATTCCGAGCTGGAGGGCCAGCAGCTCATCGAACGCGAGGCGGTCCAGCGCCTCGTCGCGCCGTTCGAACGACGTCGGAAAGTGGGCCTCCTCGAGCGCCTCACCGACGGCCGGCAGGCGACGCCGGGCCGCCACGTCGGCGGGCAGGTACTCGGGGTACCGCCGCCCGGCAAGGTCCAGGGCACCGCGCATCGTTCGCCGCAGGGTCGCCCCGGTGATCCCCGCGGTCAGGCGATAGACGGGCACGATCCGGCCGGCATGGAGGAGGGCGCTCTCGTCATCACGCTGGAACTCGGGGTTGTCGAGGGTGAGGCGGCGACCGAAGCGCTTCAGCCGGCCGCTGACGACGACGCGGTCGCCCGGGCCGAGGCGACGCTCGATGAAGCGCCGGCCGAACCAGGTGGCCGTGATCGTGCCCGTGTCGTCCTCGAGCTCGGCCACCGTCCGCTGGACCCGGCGGCGGAAGGTCGGCTCGACCCGGAGATCGGCGACGCGGACGCGGGCCGACACGACCTCGCCGTCGCGGGCCCACACGAGGTCGCCGAGCTTGCGCAGCTCGCGCAGGTCGTCGTACCGCCGCGGCAGGTGGAACAGCAGGTCGCGGACGGTCAGGATGCCGAGGTGCCGCCGGGCGCGGGCGACGGTCGCCGCGCCGGGCAGGCCGGATGATCCGATCGGCAGCTCGAGGATCTCCGCGGGATCCGTCGGCCGCGGGGCTGCCGGCCGTCGGGC
>JACQEG010000064.1 GCA_016200665.1 Chloroflexota bacterium
AGACGGTGTTCACGATCTTCAGCTCGTGGCTCCGCGAGACCATGTAGGCGGCGAGCTTCTCGAACTTCCAGGGCGGCTGGGTGCTCTGCGAGATCAGGGCCATCTTCTTGCGGTGCGGGATGCGATCCCAGTCCTCCTCCTCGTCGACGACGACCGCGTCCGGGGCGAAGCCGAGCAGGCCCACGACCTCGGGGTGCTTCGGTGTCCCGAGGAGCACGATCGTGTAGCCCTCCTCGACGAGGCGCTGGAGCTCCTTCTGCTCCTGGATGACCCAGGTGCAGGTGCCGTCGATGACCTCGAGGCCGCGCGATTCGGCGCGGCTCATGACCTCGGGCCGGACGCCGTGGGCGCGGATGACGACGGCGGCGCCGGTGTCGACGTCGTCGAGCGTGTCGACGGTCCGGATGCCGAGCGATTCGAGGTCCTGGATGACGCCCTCGTTGTGGACGACCTGGCCCAGCGTGCTCGTCGCCTTGCCGGCGGCGCTCGCTTCCTTGGCCTTGTCGATCGCCTCGCGCACGCCGTAGCAGAAGCCGGTGCGCTTGGCGATCCGGATCGCCTCGACGGTGCCCATGTCGGTTCCAGTATCCCACGGGGTCGGGTTCGGACCCGACAGGGTCAGCTGCTCGCTGCGGCTGCCTCGACGTCGGCGGCGTAGACGCCGCGCTGGCGCGGCGGGAGCAGCGCCGCGATGCGGGTCATGATCAGGCGGGTGGCGGCGGCGTTGGCATCCTTGCGGGACATCGAGGCGATGCCCGGGACCTCGTCCTGGACCCGGAATGGCGTACCCCAGCGAACGGTCACGGTGCGCCCGAACCGAGGCAGGAGCCGGCCCTTCGGCCACGCCAGGTCCGAATCGACGAGCGCCACCGGCATGACCGTCGCCCCGCTGTGCAGCGCCAGGACGCCGGCTCCCTCGCGAACCGGCTTGAGGGCGCCGTCGATGCTGCGCGTCCCCTCCGGGAAGATCCCCAGGATGTTGCCGGACTCCAGGATTCGGAGCGCCGTCCGGAACGCGTCGAGGTCGGCCGCCTCGCGATCCACCGGGTGGATCGGGACCATCCGCATGAACGGCCCGAGGATCGGGGTCTCGACGAGCTCGCGCTTCCCGAGCCAGTTGACGCACCGCCCCAGCCGCGCGTTCAGGAACGCCCCGACCAGGACCGGGTCCGCGCTCGAGGCGTGGTTGCCGGCGACGATGACGGCGCCCTCGCGGGGCACCGCGTCGGGGTCGCCCTCGACCCGCAGTCGGAGGATCGTCCGGGCCAGGAACCGCAGCACGCCCCCGGCGAGCCACGGGAACCAGGTGACCTTGCCGACGATCTTCGTCGGCTTCGCCGGCGGCCGCCGCACGCGTGCCGCCGCGGTCGGCCGGGCCTCCTTCGCGGCGGGCGCTGACGCGGCGGGCGCTGACGCGGCGGGCGTCACGCCGGCGCTCGCCCGCTCGCGGGCGCGAATCGCGTCGACGACCAGCCCGACCGTCATCTCGAAGGCGTTGCCGTCGGTCTTGATGACGACGGCATCCGGCGCGGCCCGCAGCGGCGCGACCGGACGGCTCGAATCCATCGAGTCTCGCCGGCGAAGCTCGGCCAGGGTCTCGGCGGCCGCGGCGCTGTCGGGCGCCTCGCCCCGCTCGTCCGAGCGCCGGCGAGCCCGCTCCTCGACCGAGGCGTCCAGGAAGAGCTTCAGATCCGCGTCGGGCAGGACGACCGTGCCGATGTCGCGGCCGGCCATGATGATCCGGCCGCCGTCCACGATCGCGCGCTGCCGCTGGAGCAGCGCGGCCCGCAGCTCCGGGACCCGCGAGACCGCCGAGACGGCGACGTCGACCTCGGGCCCGTGGACTTCGGTCGTGACGTCCTCGCCACCCACGCTGACGTGCGCCAGCCGGCCGTCCCCCACGTCGAGCAGCTGGACCTCAGACACGAGCGCGACGAGCCGCTCCGCGCCGTCGGGCTGGTCGGGCTCGATGCCGCGTCGGAGCGCGAGCCACGTCACCGCCCGGTAGAGCAGGCCCGTGTCGCAGAACCGATAGCCGAGCTGCGCGGCGGCCGCCGCGCCGACGCTGCTCTTGCCCGATGACGCCGGCCCATCGAGGGCGACGACCAGCCTGCGACCGTCCGCTGCTGCCTCCATCGTTGCGAGGATATCGGCCGGCGGGCTACGCGACCTCGCGCTTGATCGTGAAGGCGCCGAGGAGCACGAACAGGACGGCGATCCCGGCGAGCACCAGCAGGTCCGTCTGGACCGCCGAGGATCCCAGGTCCCCGCCCTTGAGCATGACCTCGCGAAGGGCGTCGACCGCGTACGTCACCGGCAACACGTGGGCGATGGCCTGCAGGATGTCGGGCAGCCGGTCGATCGGCCAGAAGATCCCGCCGAGGAGGCCCTGCGGGACGATGACGATCGGGATGAACTGGAGGACCTGGAGCTCGGTCCGGGCGAACGTCGAGAGGTAGATGCCGAGGTTCACCGCCCCGACGGCCATGAGCAGGGCGACGAGGAACGCGATCGCCGGGTTGCCGGCGCTCTGGACCCCGAGGCCGATCGTGAACGCTCCGACCGGGCCGATAGTCGGCACGTCGATGCGGCCGAGCACGTACCCGAGCAGGATCAGGACCTGGAGCGTCGCGAACACGCTGAACCCGATCGCATAGCCGAGGACGATCTCGGCGCGGGTCACCGGCGTGGCCAGCAGCCGCTCCAGCGTTCCCCCGACCCGCTCTCGGAGGAAGCTGATGCCGGTCAGGATGAAGACGAAGAAGTAGGCGAACAGGCCGAGGAACACCGGGGCGAGGACGTCGACCTGGTCGGCATCCGGCGAGAGATAGACCGTCTGATGCTCGATCTTCGGGATGATCGGCGCGGAGCCTGGCGGCGCGATCGTCGAGGCGACCGTGCCCAGGACCGACTGGAGGCTCGCGAACGCCCCGCCCTCGGCCGCCGGGTCGGTGCCCGCGGTGATCACCGTCAGCGTCGGCTGGTGGCCGGCCGCGACGTCACTGAGGAGCGTCGACGGCAGGACCAGCGCGAGGTCGATCTGGCCGTTCCGGATCCGGTCCCGGGCCACGGCCTCGCTCTCGTCGGTCTCGACGAGGGACACACCGTTCGGCGCATTCGCGGTGGCGGTCGTGAGCGCGTCGGTGATGCGGCTGCCGATCGCGCCGGCCTCGTTCACGACCGCGAGGTCGACGACCGTGCTCTTCTGGTCGCGCAGCACCCAACCGAGGAGGGCGACGATGACGAGCGGCGCCACCACGAGGAGCGCCAGCGATCGGCGGTCGCGGCGGAAGCCTTCCGCGATCCGACGCGCGACGGCGGCGACGCGGCGTGGGTTCATGGCGCGGCCTCGGGGTCGGGACCCCGGCCAGCGTCGAGCGGGCGGCCCGCGTCGTCGAGGCCGGCGAACCGCAGGAACGCTGTCTCGAGGTTGTCGGTGCCGGCCGTCGAGCGGAGGTCGGCCCCCGTCCCCCGGGCGATGACCCGGCCCGCCCGAACGAAGACCAGCTCGTCGCAGCGATCGGCCTCGTCCATGACGTGGCTGGCGACGAGGATCGTCGTGCCGGCGTCGGCGAGCTTCCGGAAGTGACCCCAGAACTGGACGCGCAGGGCCGGGTCGACGCCGACGGTCGGCTCGTCGAGGAACAGCACCGGCGGCTCGTGGACGAGCGTGACCGCGAGCGACAGCCGGCGACGCATCCCGCCCGACAGCTCCAGGACCGGCGCGCCCTTGCGGCTGCCGAGCTCTACGAGGTCGAGCGACCGGTCGATGGCGGCGCTGCCGCGCACGCCCTGGAGGGCCGCGAAGAAGCCGATGTTCTCGCCGACCGACAGGTCCGGGTACAGCGCCTCGGCCTGGGGCATGTAGCCGACCTTGCCGAGCGTCGGCCGGTCGGGCATCGTCAGGCCGAGGATCCGCGCCTCGCCGCCGCTGGGCCGGGCGAGCCCGGCGAGCAGCCGGATGAGCGTCGTCTTGCCCGAGCCGTTGGGACCGAGCAGCCCATAGATCCGGCCAGGCGTGAACGCGAGGTCGATGCCGTCGACGGCATGGATCGGGCCGAAGTGCTTGCGGAGGCCGATCGCCTCGACGGCCGGCTCGAATCCGACCGCCGCCCGCGCGTTCATCGTCGGAACGATACGGCCCGGCCGGACGGACCGATAGCCCGCAATCTGCCCGCCGGCCGCAGGCGCTTGGTCACGTCGGGATCGGCTCGTCGAAGTAGCGCTGGATCGACGGTCCCACGGCCCGCGCCAGCTCGGTCGGCGTGGCCGACGCGATCGGGCCGATCCGAATCACGTAGCGGGCCATCGCCAGGCCGATGAGGTGGCTGCCGGCCAGCCCCGCCCGCAGCTGCGGCCGGTCGAGCACGAGGACTGCCGCGATCCGCTCCAGGACCTCCCGGGTGACGAACTGTCGGAGCATCTCCGCCGCCGCCTCGTTCGCGGCGACCGATCGAAGCAGGGCCAGGAACGGCCGGCCGCCCGGGGTCTCCCACGCTTCGAGGAAGAACGCGGTCAGGCGCTCGCCAAGGCCCTCGATGCCCGGCTCGAGGAGGCGCGGCACGAACTGGGCCGGGTCGACGGGAAACTCGAGCGCCTCGACGAAGAGATGCTCCTTCGAGCCGAAGTAGTGCCGGACCAGGGCCGGGTCGACCTCGGCCGCCGCCGCGATCGACCGGATGGTCGTCGCGTCGTAGCCGGACGTCGCGAAGCAGGCGCGGGCGGCCGAGAGGATCCGGTCCCGGCTGCCGCTCGTCCCCGGCCTTCGGCCCGTTCGCGTCATACGGCGGGGAACGCTACGCCGCCGGCACGGGCGGCGCTGCGGCCTCGCGCTTCTGCTCGGACTCGGTCTTGGTCGTCCGTCCGGGGATCGCCGCGGCGGCGACGAGCCCGAGGAAGCCGACCGCCGCCCAGCCCGCGAGGATCGTGACACCGGCCGCGACACCCGCGCCGTTGAAGCCGATCGCGCCGCGCATGGCGCTGTACGCCGGTTCGACGGGCAGCCACGGTGCGACCGCGCGGTACGCGTCGGGCAGGAACGTGCTGCCGAGCGGGCCACCGGACGACACCAGCCCGAGCAGGACGACGACGCCCGCGGCCAGCGCGACGCCGCCGATGCCGAGCCAGCGCGCGGACGCAGCGACCGTCAGCCCGACCGCGAGCGCGAGCAGGCCGCCGAGGACCATCGCCGGCCAGGTGCCGTCGCCGTAGCCGCCGCCGAGCCAGGCCGCGAGCCCGACGCCGACGACGCCGGCCGCGACCGCGAACGCGGAGACCGCGGCGACCGTCTGGGCCCACGCGCGGCGCGGGCTGCCGAGCCCGGCGGCCGCCCCGGCCGCCACCGCCGAGAGCGCCGTCGCGAGGACGAGGAAGAACAGGACGATCCCGTGGGCGTCGCCGGCCGGGAACGGGTGAACGGTCTCGACGGCGAGGTCCACGCCCTGCGCCTTGAAGGCGCCGGTCAGGGCCGTGGTCACCCCGCCCGCGATCGCATCGCCCGCGGCACCGGCGACGACGAGCCGGGGACCGGCCTGGCCCAGCACCAGGGCCGCGACGATCGTCCGGTCGTCGATCGCGCTCCGAGCCTCGGCCTCGGAGGCGTAGCTGGTGAAGGCGAACGCGCCCGGGGCGTTCTGGCCGAATGCCTGGACGATGGGGGCCGTGGCGTCGGGCGGACCCGCCAGGCCGACGGGGATGCCGTGCGGCTGCGGGTCCCGAATGGCTGCGCCGATGACCAGCAGCAGGGTCACGAGCAGCGCCAGCCCGGCGATGACGGGGCGCACCCAGCGCTCCATGACGTCTCGATTCATGGCCGAATCTCTCCTCGTAGGAATTCCACGCATGAGGAATTCTACAAGTGAGGAATTCTGTGTCAAGCCCTCCGGCGGGTCTGGGCCCGGTGCGATCGCGCCCGTGCGCTCCGGGCCCGAGGTCGAGCGGCAGGCTCCGCCCCTGCGAGGGCGGCGATCTCGGGATTCTTCAGCTGGCGGACGGAGCCCGATCGGAGCTCGCCGAGCCGCACCGGCCCGATCCGGATCCGCACGAGCCGCTCGATCGGGGCGCCGATCACCCCGAACATCCGCCGCAGCTGGCGCTTCCAGCCCTGCCGGAGCGACGCCCCGTACCACGTCAGCACCGGCTCGGGCGGCGGGTCGACGACCATGGCCAGCGCGCCAACCTCGGTGCGGCCGAGCCGCCGGAGTGGCCGCGCGAGGGCTCCGAGCCCCTCCTCGAGCTCGATGCCGCGGGCGATGGCGTCGAGCTGCTCCGGCTCGAGCGGCAGCCGCAGGCCGACGGCGTACTCGCGCTCCACGCCGTATCGAGGATGCAGGACGTGCTCGGCCCAGTCGCCGTCGTTCGTCAGGAGGAGGAGCCCTTCCGAGTCGAGGTCCAGCCGGCCGACCGGATAGAGCCGCGTGCCGTCGGGCGTGAGCGCGGTCGGCACCAGATCGAGGACGGTCGTGGCGGCGTGGCGGTCGCGCGTCGTCGACGTGACGCCGGCGGGCTTGTGGAGGGCGAGGTAGGCCTTCGCCGTCCCGATTCCCACTGCCTTGCCATCGACCTCGATCGTTGCGGTCATCGGGTCGGCCCGATCGCCGAGGCGCACGATCCGGCCGTCGACACGGACGCGGCCGGCGGCGATGAGCGCCTCGCTGGCGCGACGCGAGGCGACGCCCGCCTCCGCGAGGAGCTTCTGGATCCGCTCCTCGGGCATCGGTCAGGCGTCGTCCGAGGCGGCGCCCATGCCGGCTGCGGCGTCGTCCGATCGCTCCGACGGCTCGGTGTCGGCGAGCGCTCCCCCACCCTCCTCGGCGAGCCGCGAGGCGACGTCCGGGTCGAGCGGCGGCAGGTCGTCGAGCGACGTCAGGCCAAACCGCTCGAGGAAGTCGAAGCCGGTGCCGTACAGGATCGGCCGGCCGGGTGCGTCGGCCCGGCCCAGCTCCACGACGAGGCGGCGATGCAGCAACCCGCGAATCGTGTAGTCCGAGTCCACCCCGCGGATGCGCTCGACGGCCGACTTCGTGACCGGCTGGCGGTAGGCGACGATCGCGAGCGTCTCGAGGGTCGCGGGCGACAGGCGAACGGCATCGATGCCGAGATAGCGCGCGAGGAGGGCGCCGGCCTCGGGCGACGTCGCCAGCTCCACCCGATCGCCGGTGGTGAGCAGGCGAAGGCCTCGCTCCCGGAGCGACACCTCGAGATCGCCAAGCCGGGCGTCGACCGTGTCGCGGTCCACGCCGGCGAGCGCCCCGATCTCGCGCCGCGACAGCGGCCGCTCGGCGACGAACAGCAGCGCCTCGAGCATCGCTTCGGTCAGCTCGCCGGGCGGCGCCTGCTGGGTCGTGATCGCCTCGGGCTCGGTCGTCATGCGAAGGACGCCATCGACTCGTCCAGGGCCGACTCCTCGATCTCCGGCGGCAGACCGGCGGCGAGGCGTTCATCGCGGCTCATCCGCCGGGCGACGATCGGCCCGAATGGCTCGGCCTGGTCGATGACGAGCTCGCGACGCTTCACGAGCTCGAGCATGGCGAGGAACGTCACCGCGATGACGACACGATCGCGGACGCCGGTGAGGAGCTCCTGGAGCACGATCGTGGGCGCCGAGCGCAGCGCCGCGCGGATGATGGCGGCCCGCTGGTTCAGGGTGATCGTCCGCGGCATGACCTCCGGCGGCAGCTCCGCGGGCGGCAGGACCTGGACGAGGCCGGCGAGGGCGGCCGAGAGGATCGCCGGATCGAGCGGTGGACCGGCCGCCGGCTCGGCGCCGGCCATCGCGGAGGCGCTCGCCGCCGCCGGCTCGCGCCGGAAGATCCCGGTGCGCGCGATCGCATCGGCCAGGAGCCGGACGCCGGCATCGCGGTAGGCGCGGTAGATGAGGAGGCGCTCCCGAAGCTCGCGTTCCGGATCGGGACCCTCGTCGGCGAGCAGGTCGCCGGCCATCGCCGGGGGGCGCGGCAGCATCGCCCGGCTCTTGATGAGGATGAGCTGCGCCGCGACCGCGACGAACGAGCTGATGTGGCCCATCCGGTCGACGTCGATCGTCGCGAGGGCATCGAGGTAGGCCTCGGCGAGGCTGCCGAGCGGGACGTCGAGGATCTCGACGCGGCGGGCCTCGATGAGCGAGAGCAGCAGGCCGAGCGGGCCCTCCCACTCCTGGAGCCGCACCTGCGTGGCGCGCTCCGGGGTCGGGCCGGCGTCGATCCGCAGCTCGAGCATCAGCTCGCCTCGTCGGCGAGGTGGAGGCGCTGGCCGGCGAGGTCGGCCGAGGCCGGATCGTCCTGATGACGGATCAGCTCGACCGTCCTGGCCGAGCAGCCCGCGGCCCCGGCGAGCCGGGCCGAGGTCTCCGCGTGCGCCGCCAGCCGGGCGAGGGCACGGCGCATGCCCGGCAGCGGTGCCGCCGCGCCGGTGAGCCATGGGCCGTACGCCTGGCCGAGCGAGTACGCGACCCGGGGCACGAAGCCCGTCGCGCCCTTGCCCGCGTCGTGCAGCAGCCCGGCGACGAGGACCTCCGGGTCGGTGATCCCGTCGGCCCGGAGCCAGGCGACGACGTCGAGGCCGTGGCGTCGGTCGGCGACGTGCATCCCATCGAACAGCGCCAGCTCCGCCGGGGACAGCCAGCCGGCCAGTGGCGCCCGCTCCTCCGCGCTGACCCGCGCTCCGAGGTGGCGACGGGCCTGCCGCAGCTTGCCGGACCACCACGTCGCGGATCCCGGCGTCATCACCCGAGGAAGTAGAAGAACGTGTGCCCGGTCAGCAGCGTGAACAGCGGGTCCAGGATGCCTCGGAAGACGAGCCCGATGAGCGTCTGGCCGCCGAACAGCGGGAGCAGGATCGCGGCGAACAGGATGATCGTGCCGTACTGCTCGAGGACGGGCCTGACCCGCCACGCCGTCTGAGGGTCCATGAACGCGTACAGGACCTTCGAGCCGTCGAGCGGCGGGATCGGCAGCAGGTTGAAGACCATGAGCACGAGGTTGATCTCGACGAAGAATGCCAGCCCCTTCTCCAGGATGGGCACGTCCATCTCCGCGGCGACCATGTAGCGCAGCGGGATCGCGCCCGCGACCGCCAGGACCAGGTTCGACACCGGGCCGGCCGCAGCGACGATCGCCTCGCCCCACTGGCCGTACCGAAGGTTTCGCGGGTTCACCGGCGTCGGCTTCGCCCAGCCGAACCCGAACCCGATGAACAGGAACGAGATGATGAGCATCAGCCCACCCATCGGGTCGAAATGGGCTCGCGGGTCCAGGGTCAGACGGCCGAACAGTCGGGCCGTGCTGTCTCCGAGGCGGTAGGCGGCCAGGGCGTGGGCGAACTCGTGGAACGGAAACGCCACGAGCAGCATGACGCCGAGGACGATGAAGCTCGCGATCAGGCTGTCGAGGGTCACGCCGTTGGTCAGCACGGGGTCTCCTGGGCGGGGCGGCCGCCGAGTGGCGACCATCGCATCGTACCGTCACGGCTCATGTGTCGCGGGTCGGCCACCTTGACGACAGCGATCGAAGCACTGCAACCTCGGGGTAGTCCTCGGGCGCGCCGTAGCCGTTTTCGGACAGCCAGCGGACCGCAAGCAGGCACCGACACGACCACCATGCGCGGATCAGGTCGCGGTCGACGTCGGTGCCATAGCCATCGAGGGTGTCCTCCAGGTGCTCCTCGTGCGCGAGCGTGAGGGTGGCGAGGTCGTACAGACCGTCGCCCTGGCACGCGTCAGACCAGTCGAGAATGCCGGTGATCTCGTCACCATCGACGAAGACGTGTTCGATGTGCAGGTCGCCGTGCGTGAACACCGGGGTCCACGGCCGAAGCACGGCCTCGGCGAGGCGGCGGTTGCGGGTGACCACGTCGGCAGGCAGGACCTCATGCGCGATGAGCCAGTCGCACTCGCCGGCCAACCGGGATGCGAGCTCGTCGACGCTCGTTCCGCGCCAGGGCGGCAGCGGCGCGTCGTGCAGCTTGCGAATGGCGGCACCGGCGGCGGCCCATGCGGCGGGCGAGGCGGCCGACGGCTCCGCAAGGCGGCCGAGCGCCCTCCCCCGGACGGCAGCGAGTGCGAGCACGGGCGGCTTCCGCCACAGGACTTCGGGCGTCGGGACCGGCGCCATCGCCATCGCCTCGACCTCGACGTCGGTGCGCCCCTGATCAGCGTCGATCTTCAGGAACACGTCGCCGACGCGCAACGTCACGCGATCGTTGTTGGCAAGGATGACCTCGACCCGATCCACGTCCGGCATCTTCGCCTCACTGTACGGGGGCAGGAACCACGCAGCGGGCACCGGCGGCGGAGCCGGGCGGCATGGCGCCCTACGGTCAGGCCGCGACAGCCGCGGTCAGTGTCCGAGGCGAGCGAACGCGCGCTCAGAGCCGGGCGAGGAGGTCGCTCTTCTTGGCCTCGTACTCCTCGGGGCTGATCGCCCCGCGGTCGCGGAGGTCGGCCAGGTTGCCGAGCGCCCGGGTGATCTCGTCCGAGGTCATCGTCGTCACCGGCGCAGGGGCTGGCGCGCTCTGTGCGGCCGAACCGGCCGGGGCAGGGGCGACGGCGCGGAGCGGCGGGCCCGGGAAGTCGTAGATCTCCTGCTCCAGCGAGTGCTTGGCGTCCAGCATCGTCCGCTTGAACTGCTGGGCGCCCGACAGGTAGGAGTAGTGATCCACCGGGGTCTCGGCGGCGGTCATGATCTCGAGGTCGCCATAGCCGAGCATCCTCCCGAGGACGCTCTGCTCGAGCACCGCGTCGTTGATCTTCTCGAGCGAGCTGTCAGCGGATCGCTTGCGCAGGATCCCGTCGACCTTCAGGACCCGGCGGTTCGTGACCAGGTAGTCCTGGGCGTACCAGTTCCCGAAGACGAAGGCGAGCCAGGCGATCGAGCTCACGACCAGGATCAAGGCCAGGTAGCCGAGGACGGTCCGCAGCGGGTTGTCCGCGGCGATCTGGAGGTTGAGCCAGACGAGCACCCCCGAGGCCACCAGGATCGCCCAGGCGTAGCGGGCCTCGACGATCGGGGCGATGGCGTGCTGTCGCGTGCGGAGGATCGGCCGCTCGCCGTCGGCGAGGAGCCGATCTGCATACCGTGCCACGTTGTCCTCCCTCAGGCGCGGGGATGGGCCCGCGCGTACACCTCTCGGATCCGTTCGCCGGTCACGTGGGTGTAGAGCTGTGTCGTGCTGATGCTCGCATGTCCGAGCAACTCCTGAACGATGCGCAGGTCGGCCCCGCCCTCCAGCAGGTGGGTCGCGAACGAGTGCCGGAGGGTGTGCGGGCTGACGGGGGCGCGGATGCCGGCGTCCCGAGCCGCGCGCCGCACCGTGGCCCAGGCCTGCTGCCGGGCCAGCCGGTGGCCGCGATCGCCGAGGAACATCGGGCCGCCTCGAATCGGGGCCACGTGATGGGCTGCCACGAGGGCCTCGCGGGGCCCGTCGAGCCAGTCCCGGATGGCCGCGATGGCGACCTCACCGATGGGCACGAGGCGCTCCCGGTCGCCCTTGCCGATGACCCGCACGAACTGGCCATCCAGCGAGACGTCCTCGAGATCGAGCCGCAGGGCCTCCGAGATCCGGAGCCCGGCGGCATACAGCAGCTCGAGGAGCGCCCGGTCCCGCGCTCCCGCCGCGGCGGCCGCGTCGAGCAGCCGCCCCACCTCCGCGACGGTCAGCGTGTCCGGCAGCAGGCGGGGCATCCGCGGCAGGTCGATGTGGGCCGCGACGTCGACGCCGATGAGCCCTTCCCCGAAGGCGAACCGGTAGAAGCCGCGGATCGAGGCCGCCCGGCGACGGAGGCTCGTTGGCGCGAGGCCCGGGTCGTGGCGACGGCCCCGGCGGGTTCGGGCGGCCAGGTACCGAAGCGCGGCGTCGGGACCGTCCGCCCAGCCGGCCGTCGAGCCGCGCGCATCCGCGTAGTCGCGCAGGTCTGCGGCGTAGGCCCGCAGCGTCGCCGTGGCGAGGCCCCGCTCCAGCCGGAGGTAGTCGAGATACGCCGCGATCGCGCGCTCCAGCGCGATCATCGTCAGGCCGCCGGCAGCCGCGCGTGCGAGGCCTCGGCGGCCTCGAGCAGCGCCCGCGCCGACGCGACCAGGCTGGGCGCCAGCGCCGGGCCGTCCATCGACGCGGCGGCACCCGGCGACGTGTCCCCGTCGGCCGGGGCGCCGCCGAGCATCGCCGCGAGCTCGGCGATCCGGCCCTCGCGATCGAGGCGCAGGACCTCGGTGACCGTCCGGCCATCACGCTCGCGCTTCGCGATCCGGAAGTGGGCGTCGGCATGGGCCGCGATCTGGGCCAGGTGGGTGACGACGATGACCTCGTGGCTCCGACCGAGGCTCCAGAGGCTCCGCCCGACGGGATCCGCCGTCCGGGCCCCGATCCCGGCATCGACCTCGTCGAACACGAGCGTCGGCGTGTCGTCGGCCGCGGCGAGGACCTGCTTGATCGCGAGGGCGACCCGTGAGAGCTCGCCGCCCGATGCGATCTTCGCGAGCGGCCGCGCCGGCTCGCCCGCATTCGGCGCGAATCGGAACACGACCTCGTCGGCACCGGTCGCATCGAAGGCCACCGCGTCGCCGTCCAGCTCGATCGCCGCCTCGTGGGCGCCGGCGATCCGCCGGCCGACCGCGACCTCGAACGCGCCCGGCCGGAATCCCAGCGCCCGGAGGGCCCCATCGACCGCCTCGCCGAGCGCCGCCGCGGCCGCGGATCGCCGGCCCGACAGCTCCGCGGCGGCGGTCGCCACCGCGAGCAGGAGCCGCGCATCGTCGACCTGGCGCCGGACCCGCTCCTCGTCGATCCCACCCAGGCGCTGCAGTTCCTCGGCGGCCCGTTCGCCGTGCGCCAGCACCGCGGTCTCGTCCTCGCCGTAGCGTCGCTCGAGGGCGTAGATCGCCGACAGCCGATCCTCGATCGTGGCGAGCGCGCCGGCGTCGTGCTCGATGACCTCGGCGAGCGTCCGGGCCTCGCCGGCGGCATCCTCGAGCTCGGCCTCGAGGCCGGCGAGCCGCCCGGCCAGGGCCTCGAAGCGCGGATCGACGCGGGCCAGCGCCCGGGCCTCGCGCAGCGCCACGGCCACGGCGTCACGCGCCGTCGCGTCCGCGCCGGCCCCGGTGGCGACCGAGCCCGCTTCGCCGGCGATCGCGGCCCGGATGGCCGCCGCGCCCCGGGCGATGGCCTCGCCATGGCGGGCCGCCTCGAGCCGCCGTCGGAGCTCCTCTGCCTCGCCCACCCGCAGCCGGGCGGCCTGGATCTCCTCGACCTCGTGGCCCAGGAGCTCGATCCGGCGGCTCACCTCGCGCGGATCCGCGACGAGGCTCGCCAGGGCCGACCGGTTCTCGGCCCAGCGCCCCACGGCCTCGGCGACGGCGTGGCGCTCGCCGGCGTGCCCGCCGAACGAATCGAGCAGGTCGCGCTGCCAGCGATCGTCCAGCAGCCGCGACTGCTCGTGCTGGCCGTGGATCTCGACGAGCGGCCCGACCGTCTCGGCGAGTCGCGCCGCGGTGACCGTCTCGTCGTCGAGTCGCGCCGCGGAGCGCCCGGACGCGCTCAGCTCGCGGGTCGCGATCAGGGCCTCCGGCGTCCGGTCGAACAGCGCCTCGACCCTGGCCGCGTCTGCGCCGTGGCGCACGAGCGACAGGTCGGCCCGGGCCCCGAGCGCGAGGCCGAGCGCGTCGATGATCAGGCTCTTGCCGGCCCCCGTCTCGCCCGTGAGGACGTTGAGCCCGGGTCCCAGCGCGAGCCGCAGCCGATCGATGAGCGCCAGATCGGAGACGGCAAGCTCGAGCAGCCGGCCCGGCCGATCCGCCGCGGGCGCAGCGTCCGGGCCCAGTGCCACCCCCGGCGCGCGATCCGCGGCGATCGCGAGGCTGTCGGTCACGAGGGCAGGAGCTCGACCTTCTGGCGGACGAGGTCCCAGAACGGCAGCGACCCGGCGGGCTCCACGAGCCGGACGGGCCGCTCGATCGCGCGCACCTCGACGACGTCGCCGACCGAGAGGCCCAGGTCCTGGCGACCATCGACGGACACCAGCGCCTCGTCGGCCATGAGGACCCGGCAGCGCACCCGTGCGGTCGGTCGCACGACGACCGAGCGGATCGTCGCGAGGTACCCGGCGATCGGCGTCACGACGAGGTTCTTCGCCGTCGGATCGAGGATCGGGCCGCCGGCCGAGAACGAATAGCCGGTCGAGCCGGTCGGGCTCGCGACGATGAGGCCGTCGGCGACGAAGGTCGCGAGGTGGCTCTCGCCGATCGAGGTCTCCAGCCTGACCACGCGGGCGAGCGATCCCCGGGCGATGACGACGTCGTTGAGGGCGACGACGCGCTCGGGCTCGCCATCCGGGTCGGCGGCGCGGTGGATGAGCCCCTCCATCGCCATCCGCGACTCGATCCCGTAGTCGCCCGCGGCGAGCTGGCCGAGCACCCGCTCGAGCGCTCCGGCCTCGACCTTGGACAGGAACCCGACCTTGCCGACGTTGATGCCGAGCAGGGGCACGTCGGCGCCGGCCTCGATGACCGCCTGGGCCGCGCGGAGGAACGTCCCGTCGCCGCCGAGGACGACGAGGACGTCCGTCTCGGCGAGGTGCTCGCGGAGCGCGGCCTGGTCGGCGGCTGGCGCTGCCCAGTGTCCGAGGCCCTGCATCTCGACCCAGCCGGCGGCTCGCTCGCGGAGGTCGATGGCGGCCTCGATCGTGGGGTTGTAGGCGAAGCCGATCCGCCGGGCGGGCGTGGCGGTCGCCGGCCGCGCAGTCATGCCGCGACCCCGGCGACGTCCGCGATCCGGGCCGCCAGCCAGGCCGGGGCAGGCACAGGCAGACGCTCGGGCCCCGCTGGGACGGTCGCCCACAGGAGGAACTCGCGATTGCCCTCCGGGCCCCGGATCGGCGATGCCACGAGGCCGGCAGGCGGCAGGCCGTGAACCGCCACGGCCGCCGCGGCTTCCCGGAGCACCCGGGCGTGGACGGC
>JACQEG010000059.1 GCA_016200665.1 Chloroflexota bacterium
GCTCGCACCGGGCTGCTGCAGGACGTAGTCCCGGACCGGCTCGGTGAGGCCGGACAGCTCCCGCAGGCTTGGGACGTAGTACGGGTTCCGCAGGAACCGAGTGTCGTAGACGAGGTCGGCCTCGAGCGGGATGCCGAACTTGAACCCGAAGGTGATGATCTGGATCGCCATCCGGTCCGGGTCGAGGTCGCCCAGCCGGGCGAAGATCCGCTCGCGCAGCTCGCGAAGGGACAAATCGGACGTGTCGACGACGACGTCGGCCTCGGCTCGCACGGGATCCAGGAGCCGCCGCTCCATCGCGATCGCCGTCGCGATGCCGCGGCCCTCCGACAGCGGGTGACGGTGGCGGGTCTCCGAGAAGCGCCGGATGAGGACCTCGTCGCTCGCCTCGAGGAAGAAGACCTGCGGCCGGATCCCCCGGCCCTCGAAGGCGCCGATCATCGAGCGGAAGGCGCGCTCCGGGTCGCCCGCCCGCACGTCCAGCACGATGGCGACGCGAGCGAACCGGGCCGGATCCGCCGAGACCAGCTCCGCCAGCTGTCCCAGGAGCTCGCCGGGCAGGTTGTCGACGACGGTGTAGGCGAGGTCCTCGAAGAGCTTGGCGGCGGCGGTCTTGCCGCCGCCTGACAGGCCGCTCAGGAGCACGACGTGGGGCATGCCCTTCGTCGGGACCGGCCACTCACCCGGATCGTGCTCGATCTCGGTCGTCATGTCGGGCAGTCTATCCCCCGCCTCGGGCGGATCGGGAGCGCGGGCGTGACCGAGGCGCCCCGGCCTCAGCGCCCGGACCGACGGATGACGAGGATCGTCAGCTCGAACAGGCCATACAGGGTGAATCCGAGGACGGTCGGGCTGACGAGGTCACCGCCGGGCGTTGCGATCGCCGAGAAGACCGCGATCCCGAGCACGATGTAGCGGCGTGAGCGGCTCAACCGCTGCGACGTCACGATCCCGACGCGTGAGAGGCCGACCAGGAGGATGGGGAACTCCATCAGGATGCCGAACGCGAGGAAAAGGGTCGAGACGAAGTCGAAGTACTCCCGCGCCGACAGGAGCGGCACCAGCTCCTCGGTCTGGAAGCTGAGGAGGAACTGCGCGGCGAACGGCAGGATGATGTAGGCGATCACCACGCCGATCGAGAACATCGCGAGCGCCGCCGGGATCCAGGGCAGGATCGCCCGCCGCTCCGAGGCGGTGAGACCCGGCGCGATGAATCGCCAGATGTGCCACAGGATCACGGGCATGGCCAGGATGATCCCGATGACGACCGAGATCCGAAGGCGGATTGCGAAGGCGTCGCCGACCCCGAACGTCACGAGCGGCTGGTTCGTCGGGAGCGGCTGGGCCAGCACGACGATCGCCTGCTCGCTGACGAGGAAGCCGATGACGCTCCCGACCGCGATCGCCACGACCGACCAGACGATCCGGTTGCGCAGCTCCGTGAGGTGGTCGACGAGCGGCATGATGCCGCCCTCGGTGCGCTCGGCGCGCGCGGGCACGATCTCCGGAACGGCCGGCTCCGACGTCATGTCGTGCGAGGTCGCCCGGGGGCGACCCTAGGCCGAGGGCTGACCGGCGTCGCCGCTCGGCGGCTCGGCGGGCGGGCTGGCCGGGGCGACAGGCGGTACCGCGGCGGATGCCGGGGGCACGACCGTCGTCGTCGGCGAGGGGGCCGGCGCGTCGAGCTTCGTGGCCTCCGTGACGTCGCTGGCGGCCTTCCGGAACTCGCGCACGCCCCGACCGAGCGACTGCGCGACTTCGGGAAGCTTGCCGGGGCCGAAGATGATCAGCGCGATCACGACGATGATGATCAGCTCGGGGGCGCCGATGTTGCCGAGGAATGGCATGTCCGATGTCCTTGCTGCGGGCCGCCGGCTAGCGTAGCACGGGCAATCGAGCGGCCCAGGATCTGGCCCGTTCGGCGAGGCGCTCGCCGAGGTCCATGACGAGCTCAGCGGCGGCCGCGCCGGCGGCGTCGATCGCGGCGGCCGTGGCGTCCGGCATGGGGTCCGTGGCGGCCGCGGCGATCCCGCGCGAGACGTTGACGAGCAGCCCGCCGCCGTGGCGCGGGGTCGTTCCCGAGGCGGGGCCCGCGGGTGGCGCGAGCGCCGGGCCGGCCGCCAGGACCAGGTCCACCTCGCCGCCCTGGGCACCCACTCCCGGGACGAGGAACGGCAGGCCCGGGGCGAGGGCCCGGATCGCCTCCAGCTCCCGCGGCGCCGTCGCGCCGACGACGAGCCCGACCGTGCCGCCGGGTCCCCAGCTCGTCGCCCGCGCCGCCACGCGGGCCCAGAGTGGCTCGGCCGGCCGGCCCTCGGAAGCCGCGAGCGGCAGGTCCTGGAGCTCGCCGGCGCCCGGGTTGGAGGTCCGGCAGAGGACGTAGGCCAGCCGGTCGGCGCGCTCCAGCAGCGGCCGGATCGCCTCCTCGCCGAGGTAGGGGCTGACGGTGATCGCATCGGCGCCGAGGGCGTCGTACAGGGCGGCGGCGTGACGCGCGGAAGTCGTCCCGATGTCGCCCCGCTTGGCGTCGATCACGACCGGGATCACGGATGGAATGGCCGCACGGACCCGTTCGAAGGCCGCCAGGCCCGGCGATCCGAAGGCCTCGAAGAAGGCGAGGTTCGGCTTCACGGCCGCGGCGAACGGCGCGGCCGCCTCGATGAGCAGCGTCGCGAAGGCCTCGACGCCCGTCACGTCGCGACGGAAGCCCTCCGGCAGGGCCTCCGGGTCCGGGTCGATCCCGAGGCACAGCACCGTGCCGACCGCCGCGGAGCGCTCGGCGAGCCGGTCGAGGTAGGACGGGCCGGTGCTCACGGCGTCGTCGAGCCGGGCGCGGTCGTCGGGGCGTGCAGCGTCGGGAACGCGAGGCTGGGGCCGGGCGTGCTCGGGGCCGGCGTCGGCAGGTCCTCCGGCGGGATGAACCACGAGGCCCGCGAGGCGGCGTCCAGGCCCGCGGCGATGGTGAGCTGGATCGTGTCGCCGAGGGTCCAGCCCGGCGCGCTGCCCTTGAGGCTCACGAGCTCGAGGTCAACGACGCCGTGATCCACCCGGAAGAACGCGATCGCGTCGCCGGCCGGCGACCAGACCGGGGCGAACGACAGCTCGTCGTTGGTCACACGCAGCAGCTCGGCCCCGGTTCGGGCATCCAGGATCACGACGTCGGTCCCGAACGAGCCGGTCTTCGTCGCGGCGACGTAGCGACCGTCGGGTGACCAGGCCGGGCCGACGTAGCCCGGGCCGGTCAGCGATCGGACCCGCTTCGTGGCGAGGTCGTAGCGCTGGATGATCGGCGTGCCCCGCGTCCCCGACCGAGCGTCCTTCACGAACAGGATGGAGGCGCCATCCGGCGACCAGGCCGGATCCTGGTGGCCCAGCGGCGCGATCTCGGGGACCTTCGGGTTCGTCAGGCCACCGGTCGCGATGTCGAGGATCTTGAGGACGAGGTCGCTGTTCGACGGAGTCGGCGCGTCCGTGATCAGCGCGACCTTCGTGTTCGTCGGGTTCGGGAAGGGCTGGCGGATGAACGACGACCACGACGCCGAGCCCTGGCTGACCTTGCCGCTCAGCAGCTGCTCGGCGCCCGTGCCGTCGGGGTGCATCCGCATGACGGAGGGCACCGCGAGGTCGTATGGATGGAGCACGCCCTCGAACGGCCAGTGGCCGCGGAACGCCGACGTCCGGATGAAGTAGATCCACTGACCGTCGGCCGACCACGTCGGCTGGGAGTCGTTGCCGCCCGTCGTGAGCTGGCGCGCGGAGGCCCCCGACTGCAGCCACAGGTTGCCGCTCTTCACGTAGACGAGCGTGCCGAGGACGTCGGCCCGCGGATCGACGACGACGACGTTCGATGGGGTCGGGGTCTTGATCGGACCGCCCTGGCCGTTGTTGCCGCCGAGCGGCAGCTGGCCCGTCAGGACCGACAGGCTCACGACGGCGATGACGACGAGCAGCACGGCGGAGACGGCCTGGCCCAGCCCGGCAGCCAGCGCGGGCAGGATCGGCAGAGAGGGCATGGCGGGCAGGCGCGGGAGCGACGGTCCTCCGCGGCCTCCCATCGGCGGCCGTGGCCCGCCACCGCCGGGCGGCGCGCCGGCGCCCGGCGACGCCTCGCCGCGTGGCGACGCCCCACCTCCGCCGCGAAGGGCGCTCCCCTCCCGGAGCGGTCGCGAATCGCGCGGCGACCCGCCGCGCCGGATGGTCATGACGGCGGCACCGGCTCGAGGGCCGGCGTGATGGGCGGCGCGAGGGCCGGCACGGTCGAGGCCGTCGCCGGCCGCGGGCCGGGCCCGACCGCCACGAGCGGCCGGTGTGCCCCCGGCGTCCGAAGGCCGGCCGGCGCCGCGTCGCGGATCTCCAGCTGCAGCGATTCGATGGCGCCGAAGCGGCGGCTCGCCAGCCGGGCGACGACGTCGATCCGATCGCCCTCGGTCACGCTCGCGCAGAGCTCCGGCCAGCCGAAGGCGATGCCGTCGAGGACGTCGCGATCGCGGCGGAGCACGAGCTGGCTGTGCCCGCCGCTCGCCTCGCGCGCCCGCATGACCGTCAGCCCCAGGATCGCCACGAGCGGCTCCGGGTTGCCGGTCCCGACCGGCTCGAGGCGGGCGAGCTCGCGGAACAGGTCGTAGCCGACGCCCATCGCCGGCAGGGCCAGGTCGAGGGTCAGCGCCGGCACGGGGTCGGCCGGCTCCGCGGCGGCGGCCAGGGCCATGAAGCGCTCGCGGAAGGCGTCCCAGCGGGAGCTCTCGATCTCGAAGCCGGCCGCGCCCGCGTGGCCGCCGTGCCGGATCAGCAGCTCCGACGTCGCGGCCAGGGTGTCGGCGAGGTGGAACCGGCCGTCGCTCCGGGCGGAGGCGCGAATCGTCGCTCCGAGATCGGCCCCGACGATGGCGGGGCGGCGTCGCTCCTCGGTCAGCCGCGAGGCGACGAGGCCGACGATCCCGACGGGCCATGGCCCATGGACGATCGTGGCCGGGAGGTCGTCGACGGCATCGGCCGAGGTGCGCGCCTCGGCGATCGCCGTCTTCGTCAGGTCGCGCCGCAGCGCGTTCGCGTCCTGAAGCGTGGCGGCGAGGCTCGCCGCCTCCTCGGGATCCGACGCCAGCAGAAGCCGGGCAGCGTCCATCGCCTCCCCCACCCGACCGGCGGCGTTGAGGCGCGGCGCGATGGCGAAGGACAGCGTCTCGAGGTCGACGTCGGCCGGGGCCAGGTTCGCCGCGGCGAGGAGCGCGGCGATCCCGGGCCGAGTCGGGCCGGCGGTTCCGCGGATGCGGTCCAGCCCGAGCCGAACGATCGCGCGGTTCTCGCCGATGACCGGCGCGACGTCCGCGACCGTGCCGATCGCGGCCAGGTCCGCGAGCGAGACCGCGGCCTCGCCCAGGAGCAGCCGGGCCAGGGTGAACGCGACGCCGCTGCCGGCGAGGCGGCGGTCCGGGTACGTCGCGTCGGCTCGGTGGGGATTGACGATCGCAGTCGCGGGCGGCAGCACGTCCGGGACGCGGTGATGGTCCGTGATGAGGACGTCGATGCCGCGGGCCTGCGCAGCCCCCACCTCGGCCACGCTCGACGAGCCCGTGTCCACGGTGACGATGACGGCCACGCCGGCCGCAGTCGCGGCCTCGACCGCCGCGAGCGAGAGGCCGTGGCCCTCGTCGAGGCGAGACGGCACGTACGGCAGGACGTCGAGGCCCAGCCGCCGGAGCGCGATCGTCAGGATCGCGAGGCCGGTGACGCCGTCCGCGTCGAAGTCGCCGAAGACCATGACCCGCTCGCCGCGTTCGCGCGCCGTGGCGATTCGCGCCTCGAACCGCTCGGCGTCCGGCAGCCCCCGCGGATCGTTGAGCGAAGCCTCCGCGGGGCCCAGGAAGGCTCGGAGCTCCGCCGCGTCGGCGATGCCGCGCCGGGCCAGGAGCTCGACGACGCGGGCGCTGAGGCCCAGCCCGAGCCCCGTCTCCAGGAGCCGTGGATCGACACCGATCGGGTTCGGGAAGACCCAGCGGGCCCGCGGCTCCAGCACGGAGGTCAGGATGCCACGGGCGACTGCACCGCGGATTGGCGGGGCATCGGAGCGGACGGGAACGTCGGCCGGCCGGCGGTCAGGCCGAGGCGGTTCGGGCTGGGCGGACGCCCTCGAGGCGGGCGCGCCGCCGGTCCTCCCACTCGTGCCAGACGACGAGCAGCATGCTGGCCACGAAGATCGAGGAGTACGTCCCGGACACGATCCCGATGAGCAGCGCCAGGACGAACTCCTGGGTCGCCGAGCCGCCGAAGAGGAGCAGCGCCGACAGCGTCAGCACGACCGTGAAGCTCGTCGTGATCGAGCGGCCGAACGTCTGGAGCAGCGAGTGGTTGACGATCTCGGCGAACGGCTCGCCGGCGTGCCGCGCCCGGTTCTCCCGGATTCGGTCGAAGACCACGATCGTGTCGTGGACGCTGAAGCCGATGACCGTCAGCATCGCGGTCACGAACAGGCCGTCGACCTGGACGCCGAACAGCGTCCCGAGGATCGCGAAGACCCCGATGACGACGATGACGTCGTGGAGCAGGGCGATGAGCGCCGTCACGCCGAACTTCACGTCGCGGAACCGCAGCGTGATCCAGCCGAGGATCCCGAGCGATCCGACGAGGATGAGGATGATCGCCTGCTGGACGAGGTCCGAGCTGACGA
>JACQEG010000051.1 GCA_016200665.1 Chloroflexota bacterium
CGTAGTCGTAGAACGAGGCGTAGCCGGTCATCGTCGACTTCGGCGGCTTCCAGGCCCAGCTCGACGGCACTCGGGGCAGGGCAACCGCGACTCGGTCGGCGACCGTCGCCTGGGCCGATCCAGCCTCGAGGAAGGCACTGCTCGCCTGGAGCGCGCCCGCGGAGCCGGAGCCCGCGTCGAATGGGACGCCCGCCCCGAGGGGCTGTTCGCCGATCGCGAGGATGACCTGTCGGAAGGCTGCTGCAGCGATGGGCTGGTCGGGGCTCGGTTCACGAGAGCCCACGAGGCCCGGCAGCGAGCCGAGCGCAAGGGCCGCGGTGAGCGCCGCCCTCGCGACCGTCCTGCTGGGTCGCATCTGGCGGGCAGCGTACGACATCCGGTCCAGCCCCGGACGGCCGATTGCACGAACGCCCGAACCCGGGTGGCGCTTCGGCGCACCACCGTCAGCGAACGATCTGGAGGCTGCCTCCGGGCACCGTCTGGACCTGCCCGAACTCGTCGCCGCTCCAGCCGAGGACGTGAACGCTGCTCGGCTGGCCGTCCTGGCCGGTCGGCGTCACCCAGCCAAGGCGCCCTTCCTGGATGGAGAAGCCGCGCGTCGCCACGACCCCGGGCGCCTGCAGCGGCTGGGCCATCGGGACCGGCCCGCCGAGGACCGGATCGAGGATGACGAGCCACAGCGGGCCGATCTTCGGATCGTCCGGGTCGGCGGTCCAGATCGCGAGCCGCGTGCCCGTCGGATCGAAGTGGAGATCGAAGTCGGCGACCGGCGCGTCGGCGAGGGTCATCGGCGTGCCGGCCGGCCCGTGGGCGCTCACGGCCTCGGAGGGTTCGGGCGAGCCGAGCGCGTCGGTCGCGTCGGCCGGCTCGGTGGTCTCCGGGGATGGGGCCTGACTCGGCGCCTCGGCGGACGGCTGGCCGGTGGTGTCGGGACCGAGCGGGTCCGGCGAGGGCTCGGGAACCGTGATCGGGGCAGACCAGCCGTCCAGGACGAGCCGGCCGTTGGCTGGCTTCCAGGCCCCCACCGGGTCGCTGTCGGCCGTGCCGGCATCAGCGTTCGCAGGCTGCACGGTTCCCGACCAATAGGCCACGAAGCGCCCCGTCGGGTCGATCACCGGCAGCCAGACGTCGGGCTGGGCGAAATTGGCGCGCACCCCCGTCACGGGATCGAGGAGGAACGAATAGGGGTGCTCCTCGCGGACCGCCGCCGCGGAGGGCTCGGCCGCCGGCGAGGACACCGGCGAGGCGGTACCGACCGGCGGCTCGCTGGGGACGGCAGCGCTCGCGCCTGGGGCAGCGCTCGCGTCCGGCGTGACGCTCGATTGGATGACGATGGCGCTGGCCACGATGCGGTTCTGGAACCAGCCCGAGAAGAACGTGGCCCCGTCGTGGGTGACCTGGGTGGCCTGATCGTCGCCAACGTGCCAGACATAGAGGTCCGGGCCGCCCGACCCACCGAGGGGCCTGGCCGAGAACGCGAACCACTGGCCGTCGTCCGAGTAGCCAACCTCACCCACCACCGTGACGCCATGGATGATCGCGTGACCGCCGGTGCTCGGGATCGTCGTCGGCGACGAGCCCGGCGAGCCGGCGGCGGACTCGGTCGGCAGGACCGCCGTGGCGGACGGCACGGCGGCCGTCGGTGCCGCGCTGACGGACGGCGTCGGGGTCGGCACGCTGACGATGACGACGCTGCCGGCAGACTCGCCATCGGCTCCGACGACCGCGACCTGGTCGTTCAGGGGCGATGAAACCACCGCCTTGGGCGGCGCGCCGAGCAGGAGGGGCGCGGGGCTGCTCGCCGCGAGCGGAGCGCAACCCTGTGCCTGGTCGGTGCACACCTCGTCAACGGCAGCGAACACGAGCGAGTACCGACCGTCCCCGGTCGAGGTGACCCAGGCCACCCGGTCGGCGGCGATCGGGATCGGCGTGACGCCGGGCTGCTGCGAGCCGACCGTGATCTGCGAGCCGCCGGGGCTCTGGCCGGGCACCTGCGGGGCGCCGGGTGGCAGGAGGGCGACGACGAGCACGACGAGCGCCACGAGCGCGCCGGCCAGGGGGCCATACGGCAGCCCTCGCGAGGAGACGGGTGGGAGGGACAGCCCGAGGGGACCCCGGCGTGCCCTGGCCGCCGGGCTCTGGCGATCCAGCTCCGTGGCGATCCGGGCCCACAGGTCGCGCGGCGGGACCGGCGCCTGGTCGCGCAGGCTGCGGAGCATCGCGTGGTCGGCGTCGTAGGCCTCGCGGTCGGCCCGGCACTCGCCGCACTTCTCGAGGTGACGGTCGAGCCACGCCTGGTCGTCGGCATCGAGCGGACCAAGGAAGCCGGCCGAGAAGAGCGCCCGGGCGCGATCGTGCCAGGCGTCGTCGTCGTGGTGCCGGCGGCGGAACGGCAGGGTCATCGCCGGGCCCCCGAATTGGCAGCTCGATCGGCGTCGCGGCGGGCCTCGGCGAGGCGCTCGGCGTCCTGCTCGGCGGCGAGCGCGCGTCGAAGGCTTTCGCGGGCGCGGGTGAGGATCGCCCGGGCGGCCACGTGGCTGACGCCCATCGCCGCGGCCAGCTCGAGGCCGGACAGGTCGTGGACCTCCGCGAGGAGGAGGGCAGCGCGCTGGCGCTCCGGGATCCTGGCGAGCGCCCGCTCGAGCGGGCCCGACAGCTGGAGGTCCATCGCCAGGCGCTCGGCCGACGGCGAGGCGCCGCGGGAATCGCCGGTCCACGGAACCATCCGCACGATCTTTCGGTGCCGGATCTCGTCGAGCGCGACGCGGTGGGCGATCTGGTACAGCCAGGCCCGCGCGTTCTCGTCCTTCTCGAGCGTGTCGTAGGCCTTGTAGGCCTTGACGAACGAGTCCTGGGTCAGGTCGGCCGCAAGCTCGCCGTCGCGGAGCATCCGCACGAGATAGGCATAGATCTCGCCGTGGTGCCTGGCGAACAGGCCCTCGACGAAGCGGGTCGCCGCCTCGTGATTCCAGGTCTCCGTCATCGTTCGGGCCGGGCCGGCGGCGCCTCCGAGCGGCCAGGGTCGAGATGCCGGGATGGCGAGGGGCTGCAAGATGGTCCTTTCGAGGCGCGGCCAGCGGTCATCGCCGCAGCCTGCCGAGTGACGCCGCGCTCGAAGACCGTGTGACGCGCACGAGCGGCTTCAATCGCCGGACCGGGTGGACGCCGTCGCAGCGGACAGGCCGGCGAGCAGCTCCTCGACCGCGTCCTCGGGCGCCACGGGGTTCACCGGCAGGCCCGTGCCGAGCTCGAGTCCGGCGACCTCGCGGAGCCGCGGATGCAGCTCCCAGTGCCAGTGGAACGTCGAGTCGACGCGCTCGCGGAGCGGGGCGGTGTGGAGGACGAGGTTGTAGGACGGGCCGTCGAGGCTCCGGCCCAGGAGCCCGATGACGTGGCGCAATGCGGCCGCGGCGGCCGCGACGTCGAGGTCCGCGGCCCGCCCGAAGTCGGCTTCGTGGCGCCGCGGCACGAGCCAGACCTCGAACGGCGAGCGCGACGCCCATGGCGCGAAGGCGATCGTGTCGGCATCCTGCCAGACGAGCCGCTCGTGGCGGCTTTCGTCGCGGACGAGCCGGCACCACGGGCACTCGCCCTCGCGGATGACGAATCGGGCCGCGCCCCCGAGCTCCTCGCCGACGCGATGCGGGATGAGCGGCAGGTCGTACAGGTCGAGGCACAGGTGGTTGGTCCGGGCGCCCGCCTCGGCGCCCCAGTTCTGGACGACCTGGAGGTAGTCGGTCTGGCCGGCCGCGCGAGCCTCGGCGATGGCATCGCGCGCACGGATGACGAGCTCGTCGACGACCGGGCCGGCCTGCGGCAGCGGGCGGTGCTCCCGCGGCGGCGCGACGATCGTCCGCCAGCTCCCGGCCGCGCGGGCGTTCGCGATCGCGACCTGGGCGACGCTCCTGTCGAGCTCGCGGCCCTCCTCCTCGGTGCCGACGACGTGGAACGCGAAGTCCTTGAGCGTCCGCAGCCGGACGCCGTCCCCCTCGGGCAGCCGGCAGTTCTGGCAGTCGCCAGCGTCCTCGACCGGCGAGGCGGGGCGGGCGAACCGCCGCCGGTCGTAGTCGCGATCGACGACCGTCGCGACCCACCACCCCGTGATCGGGTCCTTGCGCAGCTCGAACAGCCCGGCGCTCACGACGCCAGCACCGGCTCGACCGGCGCCCCCGCCCACTCGATGGGCGCCTCGAGTGCCCGTCCGAAGGCCTCGGCGAAGACGGTCCCGGCTCGCTCCACGGCGGCGGTCGTTGGTGGCTCGGCCGATCGTCCGAGCTCCTCGGCGATCGAGGTCGAGACGAGGCCCGGCACGCCGCACGGGTCGATGAGGTCGAAGTCGCGCAGGTCGGTGTCGACGTTGAGGGCGATCCCGTGGTAGCTGACACCACGCTCGATCCGGAGGCCCAGCGCCCCGATCTTCCGGGGCGGCCGGTTGCGGTCGGCGGCGACCCAGCAGCCCGGGTGGCCGTCCCGCCGGTAGGCCGCGACGCCGAGCTCGGCGCAGGTCCCGATCATCGCCGCCTCCAGGGCGGCCACGAGCGGCCGGACGAGGATCCCGCGATCGCCGAGTCGAAGGATCGGGTAGGCCACGAGCTGGCCGGGGCCGTGGTAGGTGACCTCGCCACCGCGCTCCACGCGGACGACCTCGATCCCGCGTCGGCGGAGCTCGCTCGGGCGGGCGAGGACGTGCGAGTCGTCGGCCTGGCGACCGAGCGTCAGGACGGGCTCGTGCTCGAGGAGCAACAGCTGGTCCACGACCCGGCCCTCGGCTCGCTCGTCGACGAGGCGCCGCTGGAGCGCCCAGCCGTCGCGGTACGCGACGCGCCCGAGCCAGGTCGCGACGATCGGGCTCGACATGCGGCGACGATAGCAGGGGCCGCTGGCCGCCCCCGTACCCGCCGCGCTCTACCGGGCGGGTTGGCGCGCCACCCGGTAGCGGAGGTAGACGACGCTCGAGCTGAACGGGCGGGTCTCGACGAGCTCGAGATCCACCCGTCGCTCGCGCCGGGGGAAGAACGGGATGCCACCACCAACGAGCACGGGATAGACCATGGTCCGGTACTCGTCGATCAGGTCCAGGGCGGCCGCCTCGGCGGCGAGCGTCGCGCCGCCGATCGCGATCTCGCCCTCCCCCGGCTCGGCTCGCAGCCGCTCGATCTCCTCCGCCAGGCCGCCGGAGGCGAGGCGGGCATGGCCCTGCACGGCCGTCAGCGTGGTCGAGAAGACCACTTTCGGGAGCGGATTCCAGAGCGCGGCCCACTCGCGCTCGGCTGCGTCGAGCGATGGATTCTGATCGGCGGTCTCCCAGTACAGCATCGTCTCGTACAGCCGTCGTCCCAACAGGTGGACGCCGACCCCTCGGATCTCGTCGATCCAGAAGCGAAAGACCTCCCCATCCGGCGCCGTCCAGTCGAACGTGCCGTCCGGCCCGACGATGTAGCCGTCCAGCGAGACGCCCATGGAATAGGTCACGTTGCGCATCAGAGGTCCTCCTCGGTCACAGGCTCGACGATACGACCACCGACGCCGCAAACGCGACATGCGTGAACCCTTAGGCTTGACATGTGACCAAATGGTCACATATAGTCGGCGGCATGACGGACGACGCGATGGACCCGGTCTTCCGGGCCCTGGGTGATCCCAGCCGCCGACTCCTGCTGGACCGGCTCTTCGAGCGCGATGGCCAGACGCTCGGTGAGCTGTGCGCCCACCTGCCGGCCATGACGCGGTTCGGGGTCATGCGCCATCTCGCGGTGCTGGAGTCCGCCGGCATCGTCGTCAGTCATCGCTCGGGCCGCGAGAAGCGGCACTACCTCAACCCGGTTCCCATCCGGCTCCTCCACGACCGCTGGATCAGCAAGTACGCCGACCAGGTCGTGGGCCGGATGAGCGCCATCAAGCAGCGACTGGAGGCAGCGACTCCCATGGACACCTTCGACCACGTGTACAGCGTCTACATCCAGGCGTCGCAGGAGCGCGTCTGGCAGGCCATCACCGACGGCGACGAGACCGTCCGCTACTACTACGGCACGCGCTTCGCGTCCTCGCTCGAGCCGGGCGCCGCGCTGACCTACGCGTATCCCGATGGCTCGATCGCGGCCGATGGGCGGATCCTCGAGGTCGACCCGCCGCGCCGGCTGAAGGTGACGTTCCACGCTCGCTGGGACGAGCAGATCGCGGCCGAGGGCCCGGTCGAGATGAGCTGGGTCCTCGAGGCCTCCGGCGACGCGACCAGGCTGACCGTCACGACCTCGGGGCTGAAGCCCGGCTCGCGGACCGCCGAGGACTTCGCGGGCGGGATCGTCTACATCGTGTCCGGGCTCAAGACGGTCCTCGAGACCGGCCAGCTGCTCGCCGTGGGCGCGCCCGCCTGACCCGCCCGGGAGCTGGAGGGGCGCCGGCTCCCGGCCGGCGCCCCTCCTCGATCTAACCGCGGGTCACGATGCCGGCGCCGTCGGCAGCACGGACGGCCATGACCGCGGGCTGCAGGCCCGTCCTCGCGGGGTAGTCGCGGAGCACCGCGCTGGCAAGTCGCTCGACCGCGTCCGGCCGGACGAGGTTGACCGTGCAGCCCCCGAACCCGCCGCCGGTCATCCGCGCCGCCCCGACGCCCGGGGTGGCCGTCGCGATGGCCACCAGGAGGTCGAGCTCCCGCGAGCTCACCTCGAAGTCGTCCCGCAGCGACGCGTGGCTCGCGGCGAAGAGCTCGCCGACGCGTTCGTCCTCGCCGGCCGCGAGCGCCGCCACGGTGGCGAGCACGCGGTCGTTCTCGGTGATGACGTGGCGGGCGCGCCGGAGGCCCACCTCGTCGAGGATCGTGGCCAGCCATGGCAGGTCCGCCACGCCCAGGTCTCGCAGCGAGGCCACGTCGCGGCGGTGCCGGGCGACCGCAGCGACCGCCTCGGCGCACTGGCGCCGCCGATCGTTGTAGGCCGAGGCACCGAGCCGGCGGCGGGCGCCCGTATGACAGACGACGAGCGCGAGCCGTTCCTCGGGCAAGGGCACGGGGCGGAACGCGAGCGAGCGGCAATCCAGGAGCAGGGCGGCGCCAGCGACGCCGCATGAAACCGCGAACTGGTCCATGAGGCCGCACTGCACGCCGACGTAGTCGTTCTCCGCGCGCTGGCACGCGCGGGCGAGCGCGAGGCCGTCGAGCGGCGGGGCATCTCCATCTGCCAGGGCCCATGCCGCCGCGAGCTCGAGCGCCGCCGACGACGACAGTCCCGCCTCACGAGGCAGCGTCGACGTGACGAGGCCCGTCAGGCCGCGCGTCGGCACGCCGGCGGCGGCGAGCGCCCAGGCCGTCCCGGCGATGTAGTCGGCCCAGGCCCCGGCTCGCGTGCCGATCGCGTCGAGGTCGATCGAGGCAGCCGTCGCCTCGCCCTCCGCGGCGAGCCCCACCCGGCGGTCGGTCGTGGGCACGAACGCGATCCGCGTCTCGAGATCGATCGCGGCGGGCAGGACGAAGCCGTCGTTGTAGTCGGTGTGCTCGCCGATGAGGTTGATCCGGCCGGGCGCACGCACGACGCGAACCGCCGCCGGATCGACCGCCATGGTTGGGTGGAGCGCCGCCAGCCGGGCGGCGAGCCGCTCGGCGGCGATGGGGTCCGGCGTCGCGTTCGGCACGGCTCGATGATGCGCCGAGGCGGGCCCGACGGGAGCGCGCGGGCCGGAGCCGGCCCGACCCGTCGATATACTCGCGGCGTTGGCCCTGGAGCGTCACGAGCTTCGACATTGGGACGGCCGCCGGCTGTTCGTCTACGGCGAGCTGCGCGGGAGCCTCGCCAGCGAGGGCCACGCCGACGAGGGCGGGGCCACGGGCGAGCCCGCGAGCGAAGGCGGGCGCGACCTCCATCAGCGCCTCGACCGGCTCACCGGCGACTGGATCGCGATCTCGCCCGCCCGGAACGTTCGGCCGCACTTGCCGGACGAGTCGTCGCCGGGTCCGGGCCCTTCGGCGGATGGCGGGGCGGCCTGCCCGTTCTGTCCGGGTGGCGCCGAGGTGCCGTTTCCATACGACGCGGCGGTCTTCGAGAACCGCTTCCCGTCATTCGTCGAGGCGCCGCCACTCGTGGCGACCGATCCCCGGGTGAGCCCGTCGCAGGGTCGCTGCGAGGTCGTGCTCTACACCTCGCGGCACGACGCCTCGCTCGGAACCCTGCAGCCGGAGGAGCTCGCGAGGCTCCTGGCGATCTGGCGAGACCGATCGGCGGCGCTGTGGGCCGACGACCGGCATCGCTGCGTCATGGTCTTCGAGAACCGCGGGGCGCTCGTCGGGGCCACGATCGCCCACCCCCACGGCCAGGTCTACGCCTTCGACCGGCTGCCGCCCCGGATCGCTGCACGCGCCACGGCGCTCGAGGCCGGGCGGGCGGCGACCGGCCGGTGCGCCACCTGCGACGTCATCGCCGACGACCTGGCCGAGCCCGCTCGCCGCGTCATCGACGTCGATGGCTTCAGCGTCGCGGTCCCGTTCGCGGCCCACTTCCCGTTCGAGGTCCACGTTCGGGCGCGGCGTCACGGCGCGGGCCGGCTCGCCGATCTCGATGCCGCCGAGCTCCGGTCGCTGGGTGCCGCGTTGCGGGCCGTGGCGCTTCGCTACGACGCCCTGTTCGGGTTCGAGCTGCCGTACATGATGGTCGCGCTCGAGGCCCCGGCCGGCGTCCCCGACTGGCATCTCGCCTTCGAGTTCCTGCCGATCCACCGGACCGCGCAGCTTCTCAAGATCCGCGCCTCGGTGGAGACGGCGACCGGCCTGTTCATCAACGACACCCTGCCGGAGGCCAGTGCGGCCAGCCTCCGGGCACTCGTGGTGGCCGCTGCGATCGAGGTCGACGTCCCGGCGATCAGCGAGGCCGCCGCACCCGGACGTCGCTGATCTCCACGCCGGCGTCCCGTTTCCGCGCCGAGGGCCGCCTGACCCAAATCGCGTGACCGGAGTCACATTGACGGCCCGCCCCCTGATCGCTAGCGTCGTCGCGGGGCTCGATGCCCACGCATGCCCGGGAGGAGTCCGCTGGACGGCGGCACCGGCATGCCCGAACCGGTGGGACCTTGGCGCACTGAGCTGCGCCCCGGCTCGCCGGATCGGACGAGGAGGATCGCGAATGACGATCAACAAGGTCCGCGCCCTCGGGGCGGCGATCGCCGCCATCGCCCTCGCCACCGCCGCCTGCGGCGGTGCGTCGACGGCGCCCGGCAGCGCCGGGCCGACCGACGCGGCGGCGGCCTGCGCGGCGGGCACCACGAAGATCGAAGTCCAGTCGTGGTGGACCACCGGCGGCGAGGCCACCGGCCTGCAGAAGCTGTTCGACCAGTTCAACAAGGACAACCCGACCCTGTGCGCCTACAACGCGGCCATCGCCGGCGGTGCCGGCACGGCGGCGCAGGCGGTCATCAAGAGCCGGACGCTCGCGGGCAACCCGCCCGACACGTTCCAGGTCCACATGGGCCACGAGCTGCTCGACACGTACGTCAACATCTCGGCCGGCTCGGTCCTGTCGCCGCTCGACTCGAGCATCATCGATCCGTCGAAGTTCCCGGCGGGCGTGGTCTCGATCATCTCGGGCTCCGACGGCAAGGTCTACACGGTCCCGGTGAACATCCATCGGGCCAATGAGCTCTGGTACAACAAGAAGGTCTTCACGGACAACAACCTGACCCCGCCGAAGACCTGGGCCGACTTCAAGACCGTCGCCGACGCCCTCAAGGCCAAGAACATCACCCCGCTCGCGCTGGGTGACAACGGCATCTGGGCGACCGGCATGGTCTTCGAGACCATCCTCATCGGCGAGCTCGGTGCAAATGGCTTCAACGGCCTCTGGACCGGCGCGACGAAGTGGACCGACCCGAAGGTCACCGATGCCCTGACCACCCTCAAGATGGTCCTCGGCTACGTGAACACCGACCACAGCTCGCTGTCCTGGGACCAGGCCAACCAGCTCGTCATCGACGGCAAGGCCGGCATGACGATCATGGGCGACTGGGCCAATGGCGACTACGTGGCCAAGAAGTTCGCCGACTACGGTTGGGCCCCGGCCCCCGGCAACGACGGGATCTACCAGGCCCTCGCCGACTCCTTCCCGCTTCCGGCGAAGGCCCCGGATCAGGATGCCGTCAAGAAGCTCCTGACCTTCATGGCGTCGCAGGTTGGGCAGGACATCTTCAACCCCTACAAGGGCTCGATCCCGGCCCGGATCGATGCCGGCCAGGCCGTTTCCGGCGTGCTGGCGTACAACGACTACCAGAAGTCCGCGATGGTCGACTGGAAGTCCGACACCGTCGTTCCGAGCATGGAGCACGGTGCTGCGGCAGCCCCGGCCTGGAAGTCCGCCGTCGAGGCGGCGCTCACGACCTTCGTGACGGGTGGGGACGTTGCGGCGACGCAGACGGCCCTCGTCGCGGCGGCCACGGCGGCGGGTCACTGATCCACCGCTGATCCACGTCGGATCACAGGGAGAGGGCAGCGGCTTTCGGCCGCTGCCCTCTCTCGTTACCCTGAGCCCACGATGCGTCGACTGAGCCGCGACCGGATCGTCTCGATCGCCCTGCTGATGCCCGCCGTCCTCGCGATCGGCGTGTTCGTCTACGGGATGATCGGCTGGAGCCTGTGGGTCTCCCTGTCGAAGGCCAACGACCTGTCGTTCGACATGCGGCTCAACGGCCTCGCGAACTACATCGCGGTCTTCAACAACATCCGGTTCCAGCTCGACCTCCGCAACACGGTCGTCTTCACCATCTGCTTCGTCGGGGCGTCGCTCGTCATCGGGCTGCTCCTGGCGAACCTGCTCGACCGGCGGATCCGGGGCGAGGCCTTCTTCCGGAGCCTGTTCCTGTTCCCGCTCGCGATCAGCTTCATCGTGACCGGCGTCGTCTGGAAGTGGCTCCTCACCCCGAGCGCGGGGGTCAACATCCTGTTCGGGCTCGACCAGGCGACGAACCGCTGGTTCACCGATCCGACCGTCCTCCACATCGCGGCGGACAGCGACGCCGGCCGGTTCATGGCTTCGATCGGCCTCGGCGGTCTGGCGTCCTCCGAGTTCGGGATCCCGATCGCACTCATGTCGCTCGTCATCGCCGCGGTCTGGCAGATGTCGGGCTTCGTCATGGCGCTGTACCTGGCCGCGCTCCGCGGCATCCCCGACGAGCTCCGGGAGGCGGCGCGGGTCGACGGCGCGAGCGAGTGGCAGCTGTTCCGGCGGGTGATCCTGCCGCTGCTGGCCCCGGTGACGGTCACCGCCGTCATCATCCTCGGCCACATCAGCCTGAAGATCTACGACCTGCAGCAGGCGATGACGAAACAGGGGCCCGGCTTCGCCACGGACTTCCCCGCGAGCTACATGTGGCAGACCGCGTTCAACGACAACGAGTTCGCGAAGGGCGCGGCCGTCGGGATCGTCATGCTCGTCCTCGTGGCGACGCTGATCGTTCCGTACCTGATCTGGAACCGCCGCCAGGACGTGACTCGATGACGACCGTCGCCGCGCCGACCTCGGTCCCGGCCCGCCGTGGCCTGCCGGGTGCGCGCCGCCTCGCGCGCCTGGGCCTGTATCTCGCCCTTGGCCTCGCGGCGCTGTTCTACGTCATCCCGGTCTACCTGCTGTTCATGACCGGCATGAAGACGTTCGCCGAGGCGGCCCAGACCTCGCTCATGTGGCAGCTGCCGCAGGCGGCGAGCTTCGACAGCTTCGGCCAGGCGTGGCAGACGATCTCGCCGAACTTCATGAACAGCGCGAAGATCGCGGTGCCGGCCGCTGTCCTGTCGTCGCTCCTCGGGTCGCTGAACGGCTACATCCTCGCGAAGTGGCGGTTCCGCGGCTCCGAGACGCTCTTCACGCTGATCCTGTTCGGGATGTTCATCCCGTACCAGTCGATCCTGATCCCGCTGCTCAAGGTCGAGGCCGGGCTGGGGCTCTACAACACGCTCCTGGGCCTCGTCCTCATCCACATCATCTATGGCATCCCGATCACGACCCTGATCTTCCGGAACTACTACGTGGGCATCCCGGAGGAGCTCGTCGAGGCGTCGCGGATGGACGGGGCGGGGTTCTTCGGGATCTACCGCCACGTCCTGCTGCCACTGTCCGTGCCGGGCTTCGTCGTGGTCCTCATCTGGCAGTTCACCTCGGCCTGGAACGACTTCCTCTTCGCCGTGACGCTCACCGGCCAGGACAACTGGCCGATCACGGTGGCGGTGAACAACCTGGCCGGGAGCTTCGAGGTCGCCTGGAACATCCAGATGGCGGGCGCCCTCATCGCCGCACTCCCGACGCTGCTCATCTACGTCCTGCTCGGCAAGTTCTTCATGCGCGGCCTGCTCGCCGGCTCGCTCAAGGGCTGACGTCGCCTGATCCAGGGAGGGTGGGCCGACGGGAGACGCGAGCCGCGGCCCGGACAGCCCGGGCCGCGGTCGCTGAGCGCCCGGGCTTCCTACGGCGTCGGTGGCGATCCGGCGAAGATGATGCCCTCGACCCGGAACGGCATGACCGGGCCATACGCGTGGAAGTAGTACGTGTAACCGGCGTAGCTGCCACTGCCGATGAGCCAGCCGCTCACCGCCGTGGCATTGCCGCCGTTCCATGAGGCACCGGTCCACGTGCCTTCCCAGGCACCTCCGGCGTTCTCGATCCGGGAGGTCCCCCATTCGGCCGCGACGGTGCCGTAGCCGTCGAGGTTGAGGGTGACGTGCGAGGTCCCGGCAAGGCGCGGATCGTTCATCTTGCCGGTGTCCGACATCTCCTGGCCGCGCAGCTGGGTCACGCCGCCGACCACTGTCTCCGTCCCTGCCTTGGTCACTGTCAGGTCGCTGGTCCCGACGACGTACTCGGGGCCCGCACCGTCGGTCATCGGGATCGCGGTCGCGATCACGGGTACGGATGGGGCCGCAACGCTTGCCACCTGGGTCGGGGCTCCGGCCTTGGCCGATGGCGTCGCGGCGCCGGTGCTGCACGCGGCGGCGACGAGGCCCACGATGGCCAGCGGGATGCCCGCGCGCTGAATGGATCGCATGTCGACCTGCCTCCCCTTGCTCATGGTTCCGGAGGGGTCCCGGAGTAGATGACGCCGTCGATGGTCGTCGTCAGGTTCGAGCTCCGGACGTCGATGAAGTACGTGAGGCCCGCATAGCCGCCGCTGCCCGTGAGCCAGCCCACCACGTCGCTCTCGTTGCCATCGCTCCAGTCCGCTCCCGTCACCGCACCCTCCCAGACGCCGTCGGCGGTCTCGAGCCGGTACGTCCCCCACTCCCGCCCAACGGCTCCCTGGGAATCGATGCTGAGGCGGAGCGTCCCCGTCCCCGTGACCCGCGGGTCGCTCGTGCGGTCGCTGGTGGTGGCGACGAAGCCCCGCAGCTGCGTGGTCTGGCCGACCTGCACCGTCGTTCCCTGGCTGATGATCGCGAACGCGCCGGCGCCGGTGACGTGCAGGTTGCCCACGCCGGAGGTGGCGGGACTCGGTGCGGCCGTGGGGGGTGCCACCGTCGGCGAAGGTGACGGCGCAACCAACCCTGGCTGGCCCCATGGCGCGCCGCCGGCCACGAGCAGCCCTCCATACAGGGCGACGGTCAGGCCGACGACGAGCAGCATCGAGGCAGGAGTGGGCAGCCGCTGGGCCGGCCAGCCGACCGACCAGAACGGCCGGCGGCCGACAGCCTGGCGGGCCATCGTCGCCGCATCCACGCGGGTGTCGGCGCCGTCGGCGAGGGCGCGAACCGCCCGCGCCAGCCGCAGTTCGAACGGATCGAGCTCAGGCATCGGTGAGCTCCTCTCGAAGCCGTCCGACGATGCGTGCCAGCCGCCATCGGATCGTGGCTGCAGGCCGACCTGCGAGGGCACCGATCTCGGCCGAGTCGAGTCCGACCTCGTAGCGCAGCGCCAGGAGCGCTCGGTCGTCCGGCGTCAGTCGCTGGATCGCCCGGCGGAGGTCGACGTCCTCGGCGCGGTCGGCGGGGTCGGCCGAGCATGGATCAGCTGCGGCGACATCGAGCTCGACGACGGCTCGGCGGCGCTGGCGGCGACACAGCTGGCGCGCCTCGTTGGCGGCCACCGCCACGAGCCATGACCTGAGGCGGCTCGGGTCACGCACCGAGCGGAGCTTTCGCCAGGCAATCGTCCAGGCAGCCTGGACCGCATCATCGGCCAGCTCCTGGCTCCCGCCGGACACGACGTAGGCGACGCGGACCATGTCGGCGTGATAGGCGTCGACGATCCTGGCGAACGCGATTGCGTCGCCGGCCGCCGCCTGTCGGATCGCCGAGGTGGCCATCGCGGCCTCCCTCGCGGGAACCATCATGCCCAGTAGATGCCTGAGCGGCGGCCGGTGTTGGCCGCAGCCCGCGACGGGGGCGAGCCTGAGCCGGCGCGATGCGACTGACCAGTGCCGGACGTCCAGTTCCGGGCCCATGCCGCCTCGTGCCCGCTGCCGCCAGGCCGGCATCGCGATTGGACCGCACGCCCCGGATCGCGGGTCGAGACGTCTGCGAAGAACCGATTCGGCGATCTCGCCGTATGGTCTCCGAGCACGAGGCCTTCGTCTTCAGCGTGCCTCGTCGACTGCACATGGAGACCCCGAACGATGTCATTCGCGTCCCACCTCCCCGTCCGCCGTGTCGCCGGCGCCGCGGTCGTTGC